>NZ_JBSFWD010000013.1:0-194796 GCF_053592655.1 Streptosporangium sp. NPDC002607 | reverse complement strand
CGGTCAGGCGGCGCCTCGCCGCGTTGTCGTCGGTCACCGCAGCACGCTGCGGCTCCCTCCTCCGCCTTGCGAGACACCACCTGACCGATCCTCGCTACGGCAAGATCCGCAGGACAGGACCTAGAGGGCGGGCGGGTCGAAGTCGAAGTCGAGCCGTTCACCGCGCATGGCGACCCTGGTGTCCGGATGGTCGTTGCCCAGCACCCGCTGGTAGCGCTCGAAGGTGTCGGCCTCCAGCACCTGGGCCTCCTCGAAGGCACCCTCCGCCCGCAGGTCGATGACGAGGTTGTTCGCACAGGCGAGAGTGAGCGGGTGGTCCACCCCCAGCAACTCGCGCAGCTGGGCCAGCGTCTCCTGCCCCAGCCGCCTGGCACTGGGGGCATCCCCCTGTGCCGCGAAGTCGCTGGCGAGGTTGATCGCGCAGGTGAGGGAGTAGTGGTGCTCACGGCCGAGCGTGCGGTCGAAACCCTCCAGAGAGCTCAGATCGAGCCGGCTCGCCTCCTCGATCTGCCCGTTGACCCGCAGCAGCAGCGCCAGGTTCATGTCACAGCCGAAGGTGAAGGGGTGCTCGTCGCCGTACATGCGGGGATAGCGAGCCGTCACATCCCGCAGCAGCTCCAGCGCCTCGGTGATCTCACCTCTGGTGCGTTGCGCGTTGGCCAGGCACAGTGCCGCCGCGAGCGTGTCGTGGTGGTCGCGCCCGAAGATGCGCTCCTCCCGCTCGTACGTCGCCTGCGCGAGGTCGAACGCCTCGTCGATCTGCCCCACCCGCCGTTTGGCGATGGACAGATCCTTCGCCGTGCGCAGGGTCCAGGGATGGTCCGGGCCGAGTTCCTGCACCCCGAACTCGTACGCGTCCTCGCCGAGGTCGCAGGCTTCGGCATAGTCACCTCTGAGCCGCACGATACGTGAGAGACCGTTGCCCGAGGTGAGGATGTTCTGTTTGCTGGATCCCGAGTCGGGACGGCGGTGCAGCCTGTAGGTGGTCTCCTGCAGCTCGAAGGCCTTCTCGTAGTCGCCGAGCAGCAGATAGTCGATGGCGAGGTTGTTCATGGCGCGCAGCGTCCGGTGATGCTGGGGGCCGAACACGCTCTGGTGCCGCCGCAGCGACTCCCTGTCGTGCGCCAGGGCCGCCGTGAAGTCACCTCGCATCCGCAGGTCTCCGCCATGACTGTTGGTGAGCAGGAGGGTCTCCTCGTGGTCGGGTCCCAGAACCCTCCTCATCCGCGTCAGGGTCTCGCGGTTGAGTTCGAAGGAGGCCCGGTAGTCGCCGAGCTCGCGAAGGACGATGCCGAGATGCCGCTGCGCGGAGAGCACGTGCTGGTCCTCGTCCCCGCTGTCGGCCCGCCATCTGGCGATGAAGCCCTTGACCAGGTCGCTGGCTGACTGGTAGCCCCCGGACGAGTAGAGGTAGCGCACGACGTCGAGGGCGAAGCGACGGATGCGGGGATCCTCACCGGCCTCCACCATCGCGGGTGTCATATGGCTGAGCAGCTCGGCGTAGCGCGGCCACAGGACGGTGTCGTCCGGAAGGCCCGGCGCCGCCGCGGCGAGCATGAGGTGCACCTCGTGGCGGAAGGACACGTGCTCCTCCCAGCCCAGCTCGGCACGGAGCAGTGCCTGAACCAGCCGGTGGACCTGGATGGTCCGGTTCTCCGAGTCGATCCGCGCCAGGGCGTACCGGCCCAGCTCCCTGATGGCCCGGCTCAGCAGGATCGGATTGTCGAGAAGCGGGCCAAGACGCGACCCGGCCGCGAGGTCGTCGGGAAGTGCCCCGAACACGTCACGGGGGATGGGGTCGGGTCCGAAGAAGGCGCAGCAGCGCAGGAGCTCCACGGCCTCGGGCAGCTTCGCCTTGAGCTGTGACACCGACAGCGACCACGCCGCCGTCATGGACAGCGGATAGTCCGACGCCTTGTTGGCGTCGAGCAGCTGGGCCGTCTGCTCGTCGAGCAGCCGGAGATACTGCTCGACGGACATCCCGGTCTCCGTCTGCAGGGCTCCGGCCTGCTCCAGCGCGAGCGGGAGGTCGCCGAGCTGCTCGGCCAGCCGGTTCATGTCCTCGTGGCTGGTCGAGCCGGGGACCCGCCTGGTGAGGAACTCGATGCTCTCCGCCCGGCTGAAGACGTCGACGGGCACGGTGTCGACCACGCTCTGCCAGGCGTAGTTGCGTGAGGTGATCAGGACGTGCCCCGGGCCCCGCGGGATGATGTCGTTGATGTCCTCCGGCTGCTCGGCGTTGTCGAAGATGAGCAGCCACCGGGAGTACGGGTCACCGCGGCGCAGGGCGTCCAGCACGGCGGCGGACGCGTCCTCCACCCCCATCGCGGCGGAGGAGGGCACGCCCAGGTGCGGGGCGAGCGCGGCCAGCGAGGAGCGCACCAGCATCGGCTGGTCCGCGGGTATCCACCAGACCAGGTCGTACTCGTGCCGGAAGCGGTAGGCGTACTCGATCGCGACGTGGGTCTTGCCGACACCGCCGAACCCGTGAAGGGCGTGCGGCACCACGGCGGTGACCTCGGACGTGACGCCGGTGTGCAGTTTGTCGAGGAGGCCTTCACGACCTGTGAAGTTCTTGTTCTGCTGGGGGACCCTGCCCCAGATCTGGGGCTGGCGTCCCGGCAGGCGGGAAGTCCCCGAAGACTGTGAAATGGGCACGCGACGGCCTCCACTCGCCCGATTGGGATTCAGCTTATGGCTCCGGGCCTCCGCGAGCGCATAAGCGAAGGGGTCAGAGTCTCATTGCCGCACCTCAACAGCGGATCTCTGTCACACCCTAAAATGCCTATTTTCCGGTCAACTATATAGTCTCGCCCACCAAATTATCTTCCCGAGTACTCGCCTGAACCCCGAAAGGATGTAATCATCAAGGCGTAGGCGAGGACGCTCGGAGATCCGGGGACGCGTGCGTCTCGCCGTGGGCGCAAGGGAGTCCGCATGAGCGAGGAAGCCGCCACCGCTAACATCGATTCCGGCAAAGGTCTGATCGACCTGACGGGTCTGAACTTGGCCGATCTTGACAAAATCGGCGATTCCATCCTGGACCTGGTCCGCCGGCGAATAGCCGCCGACGGGGACGCGGGGCCGGTGGCCGGATTCGACTCCTCCATATAGAAACCTTGGTGATAACCCACCAATGTGCGACATTGGAGTGCGAGACTGGCACTTTCTGTCGACAACAATGGTGGGACCGTGGACGATGTCGACTGGCAACGGTTGATCGACCAGCTCCACAGGGGTGACTGCACCCCTTTCCTCGGAGCGGGCGCCTGCGCCGGGACGCTCCCCACCGGTGCCGCCCTGAGTAACCGGTACGCCCTCCACTACGGCTACCCGTTCTCCGACCCAGGCAATCTCGCCCGCGTGATGCAGTACGGCGCGGCGGTGGTGCGGGATCCGGTGGATCTCAAGGAGGGGGTCTGCAGGCTGCTCCGCTCCCACGGCGGGCCCGCTCCCGGCGATCCGGAAGAGCCACACCGGCTGCTGGCCGGCTTCCCCGTGACGACGTTCCTCACCACGAACTACGACGACTTCCTGGCCGAGGCGCTGCGGGCCGAGGGCAAGGAGCCCCACGTCGCCGTCTCCCCCTGGTGGGAGGCCGATCCCGCCGCCGCGCCCGTCCTGCCGGAGCCGACGGTGGACTGTCCCCTCGTCTACCATCTGCACGGAAGCTGGTCCGAACCGGCGTCACTGGTACTGACCGAGGCCGACTACCTGACCTACCTCGTCAACATGGTGGACGTCGTCGCGACCGGCGGGAGGCACCCGCTGCCGACCCCGATCCTGCGGGCGATGACCGCCCGGCCACTGCTCTTCATCGGCTACAGCCTGCAGGACTGGACATTTCGGGTGCTGTTCCACGGCCTGATGCGCGGCACGCCGCGCAGCAACAAGCGGCGGCACGTGAGCGTGCAGCTGATGCCCGAGATCAACGGATCGGCGAGCGACGCGGAGAGCAAGGCCAGGCGCTACATCGCCCACTATCTCGACGGCTGGAACATCTCGATCTTCCTGGGGACCGCCTCGGAGTTCTGCGCGGAGCTCCGGCGGAGAATGGGACGGACACCATGACAGACGCGACTCACCGGAACGACGGGACCATCCACCCGTACGTGGGGCTACGCCCCTATGACCGCGACGAGCACGCGCTGTTCTTCGGGCGGGAGCGCGAGGGCCGCGACATCTCCACCATCTGGCAGGCCACCGGTCTCACCGTGCTGTTCGGCGCCTCGGGGGTCGGCAAGACGTCCCTGCTGCACGCGGGTGTCCTGCCGCGCATCGAGCCCGAACGCGCCGACGTCCTGCCCGTGGCCCGCGTGTCGCCCCGCGGGATCACCTCGCTGCGCCCGAGGGTCACCGGCAACCCGTACGTACTGGCGCTGCTGTCGGCCTGGGCGCCGGAGGAGCCGCTGTCCGTGCTGGCCGGGCTGACGGTCTCGGACTTCCTGGCCGGACGCCCGGAACGCGTCGACCGGTACGGTGACCCGGTGCCCACCCTGGTCGCCGTCGACCAGGCGGAGGAACTGTTCGGCGGTCCGCCCGACCGGGAGGAGGAGCGCCACGCGCTGCTGCGCCAGCTCGCGCGGGCCGTCGAGGAGCACGACGGGCTCCACCTGCTGCTCTCGCTGCGCGAGGAGTATCTGGCCTCCGTACTGCCGTACGAGCGCCCGCTGGGCCGGGGCTCGCGGGCGCGGTTCCAGCTGCTGCCGCTCTCGCGCGCGGCGGCGCTCGACGCCACGACGAGACCCCTCGAGCACACCGGCCGGTCCTTCGCCCCGGGGGCCGCCGAACGACTCGTCGACGACCTGCGCACCGTCCCCTTCCTCAACGACGAGGGGCAGACGACCACGGTGACGCTCAACACCGTCGAGCCCGTCCAGTTGCAGGTCGTCTGCTCCGCGCTGTGGGACTCGCTGCCGCCGGGCCTGCACGAGATCACCGCCGAGCACGTGAACCTGCATGTGAACGTCGACCACTTCCTGACCGGTTTCTGCGAGCGGATGCTGGCGCAGGTCGCGGCCGAGTCGGGGGTCACGTCGAGCGAGATCCGTTCCTGGCTGCGCAGGACCTTCGTCACCGAGCACGGGACGCGCAACACCGTCTACGAGGGCCTCCGTGAGACGGCGGGCATGCCGAACGCCATCGCCGAGGCGCTGGAGGACCGTCACCTGCTGCGGGGCGAGCACCGGCTGGGGATCCGCTGGTACGAGCTACAGCACGACCGCCTGATCGGCTCGGTGCGCCAGTCGCAGCACCCGGCGACCTACCTCGGTGACGCGCGGGCGGCACTGGCCAGGCGGAACTGGGAGACGGCCCGCGACCTCGCGGAGGAGGCGGTCCGCGCCTCGGGGCCCGGCGAGACCTGGGTGCGGGCCGAGGCCCTGGTCGTGCTGGGGGAGGTCGCGGCGGCGGGAGGCGAGGTGCAGGGGGCGCGCCGCCGGTTCGAGGAGGCGGCCGACGTGTTCGCGACGCTCCAGCGGTTCAACGGGGTGGCCTCGGCGCTGACCGCGGAGGGACGGCTCTGGCTGGCCCAGGGCGAGTACGCCAGGGCGGTGGAGCAGTTGCGCGCCGCGCTCTCCTGGGTTCCCAACGACCTGCCCGCACAACTGGCGCTCGGGGAGGCCCTGTGGCACCTGGGACAGCCACGTGCCGCGCTCGCCCTTCTCAACGGCGCCGTGGCACTCGCCAGCGAACCCCCCGTCGAGACGCTGGCGCTGCGTGGAGAGATCCTCGCCGATCTTGGAAGGCCCGGCGAGGCCCTGCGCGACCTGGATCGCGTGAGACGGCACCAGCGGCCCACCACGATCGCCGCCAGGGCGCTGGCCCTCGCCCTGGCCGGACGGTTCGACGCCGCCGGGCAGGAGATCCTCGACGCGACCGCCGACGGGTCGGACAGCGGGCCGGTCCTGCTGCGGGCCGCACGCGTCCATGCCCTGCTGGGGCAGCACGCGACCGCCGAGGATTTCGCCTCGCGGGCGCTCGGCGCGGTCACTCCCGGGCTTCCACCGCATCTTCGGAAGCAGGCTGAGGATTTCCTCCGGAAAACGGCGTGACATCGGTTCTCGCCGCCTCCCATATGTGGTTGAACTGCTCCACCCAGTAGGTGTACCAGCGCTCGTCGCGGCCGCGGGTCAGCTCCAGATGCATGCGCGACGAGGTCGAGGGATTGTGAAAGCCGTGAATCTCCACGATGACCCGGCCCCGCGGGGTCTCCGGGTCGAGAAGCACAAGGCTGAATCCCGGACTGTAGGAAAGGAGGCGGTACTCGAACTCGCCCACGGTCTTCCAGCCGCTCATCAGGCGGAGGCGCTCCATGGTGTTCTCCAGCGCGGCGGGAAGCCTCTGGACGGGAAACTCGATCGAGTCGTCCAGTTGCTTCGCGGCCTGCTGGACCGCCCCCTTCTCCAGGGGGTCGAGAATGACGATCCTGACGCGTCCCCTCTCCCGCGCGAGCACCGTGTTGCGCATGATCTCGCAGGTCTGCGCGGAGAGCAGGTTGACCGCGGAGGGGGCGAACACCCGGACGTCACGCGCGTGGGCGAGCAGCGACGACAGCGGCGCGCTGTCGTACACCGACCGGTCGTTCAGCAGCCCGTCGGGAGATTCGGCGGGTTCCGCGGGAAGAGTGATCCGGTAGAGCAGCAATCCCACTCCCGAGAGCAGGACCGCCCATCTGAGGTCGTCGTCCAGCGCGTCGCTGACGATTGACAGGAACGCGAAACCGAAGACGACGATCGTGAGAGCGTACGCGTCGATGTGCTGCCGAGCCTTGAAATCACTGCCGATTCTTCGCAGCCACCGCACATCGACCCCCAGCCATTCGGCACCGTCGAAACAGCTATGCCCATTGTCGGCGGTCCGGACCTCGTGGCGCGCGATGTTCCGCCCGGCGGGCGGGACCTAGACCGTGACCGGCCGGCGGCGCCCCTGACGGAGACCGTCGACGGCGAGGGCACCGCCACCGCTGAAGGCGATGGCCAGGGTGCCGGCGGCAAGGGTGAGGACGAACTCGTAGCCCCCCTCGCTCACCGAGAAACCGGCCGGGGCGTGGGCGAAGACGATCGCGCCGAGCATGTTGAGCACGAGGAGAGTGCCGAAGACCGGCAGGGCCGCGCCCAGGATGAGCGCGATGCCGCCGACGACTTCGAGGACGGCGACCGCCGGAGCCGCGACGCCCGCCAGCGGGATGCCCAGCGAGTCGAAGAAGGCCGTGGTCTGGGCCAGCCCCATCGTCATGAACTTCTGCAGCCCGTGGACCAGGAAGACCGCGCCGATGCCGATCCGCGCCAGCAGCAGGGCGTAGGGGCGCACTTGGTCAAGCATGATGACTCCTCGCTGTCATTCGAATTTGAACCAAACCATAGTGGTTAGTTCAAATTTGAACAAGCCGTAGGATGTTCTGGTGAGCGAGACGAGATGGCTCAGCGAGAGCGAGATGGCCATGTGGGTGGCCTACCTGTCCGCGACGCATCTGCTGGAGCGCCGCGTCGAGGATCAGCTGAAAGCCGACTCGGGTCTGACCCACACCCAGTACGAGATCCTGGTGACACTCTCCGAACGCCCCGACGAGCAGATGCGGATGACCGAGCTCGCCCGCCGGCTGATCACTTCCAAAAGTGGTCTCACCTACCAGATCGGGCAGCTGGAGAGACGAGGACTCGTCACGCGGGCGACCTGCCCCTCCGATGAGCGGGGCGTGCTCGCGGTGCTCACCGAGGAGGGCAGGTGCTGCCTGGAGCGGACCGCCCCCGGGCATGTGGCCGTGGTGCGCGCCTTTTTGATCGACCGGCTCAGCCCCGAGGAGATCGAGACCATGAGGCGGATCATGACGAAGGCCGCCGCGGCCATGGAGGCGGCGCCGGCCGGTCCGCTCCGCAACCCTCCGCCGGGCAAAAGCCCAGGTTAGCGCGCGGGCCGGGCCCGGGACCCCGGTTCTCGCTTTCGGCCACGGAACCGCGGGGAAGACGCGAGAATCCGGTACGGCTCGCACGGGGGGCATACCGTGCGAGCCGCACCGGATTCAGGGCCGCACCACCGGGTCAGGCGGCGGTGCAGCTGACCGAGGAGGGCACGCCGTTGGTCCCGGACCAGCTGCCGGTGAACCCGAAGGACGTCGAGGCGCCCGAGGAGAGGTTGCCGTTGTGGGACACGTTCCGCACCGAGACACCGGCGCCGCTCTGGGTGTGCTGTCCGTTCCAGAGCTGGGTGATGCTCTGGTTACCGGGGAACGACCAGCTCGCCGTCCAGCCCGTGATCGCCTGGGCTCCGCTGCTCTTCACGGTCACCTCGGCCTGGAAACCACCCTGCCAGGAGCTGACCAGCTTGTAGGAGGCCGTGCAGGCCTTGCCGCCGGTCGGCGTGACGGTCGGAGTCGGGGTGGGAGTGGGAGTGGGAGTGACGGTCGGGGTGGGGGTCGCGGTGGGCTGCGGAGCCGCCATGGCCAGGTCGTAGGCCCGCTGCGGCACGAACTGCCCGGCCCCGGCGATGCAGCCGTCCGCCTCGCCCGGCAGCTTGATCCAGAGGAACGCGTCGATCGCCGAGTCGCCGGTGGCGTTGGTACTCGGCGTGCCGATCGCCCGGCCACCCGGGTCACACCACTCGCTGCCCTGCGGGCCGTTGCCGTTGCGGCTGGTGTCGATCACCGCGCGGAGCCGGGAGACGCCGGTGGCGGAGATGACGTTCTTGGCGTAGGCGACCTCGGTGGAGTTCCACCGGTAGTTGGAGACGTTGACGGAGATGCCGTCCGCGCTGCCTCCGACGTCCGCGGCGTTCAGCCGGGCCGCGGCGTCGGAGGCCGACAGCCATCCCGAGTGCCCGATGTCGTAGTAGACCTTGGCCGAGGAGGAGGCGGCCTTCAGCTTCTTGCCGGCGTACGCCATGGAGGCGTTGGTCTCCTGCTGCTGGGAGGAGCTCATGCAGTTGGTCATGATCGGGAGCACGTCGGGCTCCAGGATGATCGACGCCGGGCGTCCCTGGAGGCCGGCTGCCAGCTCGTCGATCCACTGCCGGTAGGCCGTGTGGTTGGGCGCCCCGCCGGTGCTGGCGCCGCTGCAGTCGCGGTTGGGGATGTTGTAGACGACGAGGATCGGGACCTTGCCCGCGCCGGCCGCCGCCCCGACGAACGACGACACCTGGCCGCGGATGGTGGAGGTGTTGGTGGTGGTGTACCAGCGGGCCTGTGGCACGGCGGCGATCCGGTCGCGGATGACCGGCGCCCGGTAGTCTCCGGCGTTGGCCGCGACCCATTTGGCGGCGCTGGTCTCCGGATCGACGTAGAACGGGGAGTCGGCCGCGGAGGCGCCGGAGGCGACGGTGACCGCGGCACCTGACCCGATCACCAGAGCCGCGCAGAGCGTGGCCAGAACTGACCTTCTTGGCATGGATCGACTCCTTCGGGGAGATGCATGGGAGCGCTCCCACCATAGGCGGCCAGCCACCCCCGGATACAGCAGGCGCCCCTGCCCCCTCACACCAGGACGCGCTGACCTGTGCGAACGCCCGTCACAGTGGATGAAAGTTTCAATGTCGCGGCTCACCTCCGATCGGTGGGTGACAGCACGGGGAACCGGCGCAGTGTCGGGCTGAGCAGCGTACCCAGCGCGACAAGGGCCAGGCCGGCCGCGCAGACCAGCACGGCGGCCGGGCCGTCACCGGCCGTCATGAGGAAGCCGCCGGCCATCGGCCCCAGGGCGGCGGCCCCGCCGGAGAAGAGCCCCGCGATGCCGGACAGGCGGCCGCGCAGGTGGTCGGGGGTGACCGTGAGCTGGTAGGTCAGGACCGTGGTGTTCGCGACCGGCGCGAGGAACGCGGCACCGCCGAGAAGCACCCCGAGGAGGATGCCGCTCGGGACGAGCGCCATCGCCGCGGTCATCACCGCGGCGACGAGCGGAAAGCCGACAATGGTCAGGGCCGGCGGGAGGGCGGCGTGCAGGCGGGCCGCGGCCAGTGCGCCCAGCAGGCCCCCCGCGCCGATGCACGCCATCGTCAGGCCCACCTCACCGGCGCTCACCCCCTCCCCCGACATCGCCAGGACGATGATGACGAGCGCGCTGAAGACGAGGTTGGAGGAGACCATCCACACCAGCGTCGTCCTGATGACCCGGTGTCCCGCCACCCAGCGGATCCCCTCGGCGACGCCGCCCACGGCCGAACCTCCCCTCGGGAGCGCGGCGGGGGCCACCCGCCGCGGCAGGCGCAGGAAGAGCAGCGTGACGAAGGAGAGGCCGAGCATGATCGCGTCGGCGCCGAAGGGTGCCGTGTGGTGCAGGGTGAACAGGAAACCCGCCAGCGCGGGACCGAGCAGGGTGGCGATGAAGGGGCGCGCGGTATTGCGGGCGACCGCCTGCGACAGCTGCGACTCGGGCACCACCTGGGGAAGCGCGGCGTGCTCGGCCGGCTGGAAGACCGAGCTGAAGAAGCCTTCGACCGCGGCGGCCAGCAGGATGTGCGGGAAGGCGTAGGTGCCCAGGAGCAGCGCCACGACCACGCTGCCCATCGCCAGGGCACGGGCACCGTGGCACAGCAGCATGACCTTCTTGCGGTCCCACCGGTCGGCGACCACCCCGGCGGGCACGTTCGCCACCATGTGCGCCACCGCGAGCACCGACGACGCGAGGCCCATCTCCAGCGGAGAGCCCGACATGGCCAGAATCAGCAACGGGAAGGAGACGAAGGTGATCTCACTGCCCAGCTCGGAGAAGAGCTGGCTGGTCCACAGGATGTTGTAGTCGCGGTTGCGGGACAGGCGGATCGGCCCGCCGGCCACGTCACCGGCCATGTCACCGGCACCTGCCTGCGCGGTGCTCATCGCGGCGTCAGCCTTCCCCGCCGGGGGCGTCGTTCTCGTCGCGCGCCCGCCGGGCCAGCCGTCCGGTGACCTGGATGAGATCGATCCCTCCCGTCTCCGGATCACGCAGGAAACGGCCGGTGTAGGTGGTACGGCCACCGGCCGTTTCCCGCATCGTGAAGCGCAGTCCCTCGAAGCAGGCCAGCTCGAACCGCTCAGCCTCGCCCGTCGTCAGGCGGAGCCCGCCCGCACCGTCCACGACGACCGTGAGCTCCATCTCCCCGTTGACGTACCGGCCGGCGCATTCCGGTGGTCCTGACGTCCGCAGGGCCGGGTCGGGCGGCGCCGACAGGCCGCGACCTCCCACGGCCGGTCCCGCCGAGCGGAGCTCCGCCAGCAGGTCCTCCCAGAGCGCCGGTCCGGTGGCGGCGTTCGCGGTCAGCGCGACGACGGTCCCGCCCGCCGGTTCGAACCGCAGGTGGCAGGAGGTTCCCTCACCGGTGCCGTCGTGCCCGAACCAGTCGGGCCCGGCGTCGTGGTACATCGCCCAGCCGAGCCCCCAGGAGTCGGCCATGCCGAACGGTCCGGCCGTCACCCCCGCGAGCTGGTCGCGGCGCATCTCGCGGGCGGAGTCGCGGTCGAGCACCGGCTGGAGCGCCGGGTGGGCCAGGTGCATCAGCGCGAACGTGACCAGATCGGCGGCCCCGAGGGCGAGCCCGGCACTCGGCGCCGCCACCTTCGGCAGGGTCTGCCAGGTGACCGGCAGCATCCGGTCCCGCGGCTGCCGCACCGTGTGGCCGTCCACCACCGGCCGGAACCCCGACGGCGGCCCGACGACGAACGCCGGCGCGATGTCCAGCGGCTTCAGCAGGACCGCCTCCATCGCCTCCCACCAGCTCATCCCGGTGATCACCTCGACGAGGTGGCCCGCCAGGATGTAGCCGATGTTGGAGTAGGAGAAGACGGTCCCCGGCGGATGCGCGGTGCCGGACTCGCGGCAGTGGCGCGCCACCCACCGCCGCCGGGCCCCGGAGTGGTCGCCGCCCTCGTCGATGTTCGAGGCCAGCCCGCTGGTGTGGCTGAGCAGCCGCCGCGCCGTCATCCTCGGGCCCGGCCCGCCGCGTCCGGCCCCCACCTCGGGCACGTACTCGGCCAGCGGGGCGTCGAGATCGATGTCGCCGCAGGCCGCCAACGTCATCACCAGCGTCGCGGTGAAGGGTTTGGTGAGCGAGCCGAGCGGAAAGGCGGACCGCCGGGTCACCGGCTCGCCGGCCCCGTACGTCTCCTCGCCGGTCTCGGCGGTGACGGTCTCACCCGCGTGGTGCACGGCCAGCTGCGCCCCCGGCACGCGGTGCTCGCGGGCCAGCCGGGCCAGCCGGGCGGGAAGGTCGACGTCCACGTTCACTCCCTCTCCGCCCGGCCGGCGGCCGGATCGATGTGTGCGGCGACGGCGCGCAGCGCCTCCAGGAGGTCCTCCGCCAGGCGCTCGACCGTGGCCCGGTCGTGCACGCCGACCACGTGGCGCCAGTCGAAACGCAGCCTGCCGTCCGCCGGGTAAGCGGTGATCTCCAGGGGCCGGGTGCCCGGCGCGACCGGCTCCGCCCGGCGGGCGGGCGGCGGGGAGTGGAACGAGCGATAGAGAACGCTCTCGCCCGGGTCGACCGGCTCGTGGAAGGCGAAGGCCACCCCTGGCCGGTCCCCTCCCGGCGGTCGCGGGGCAGCCGAGCCCCGCGGGGCGAGGTGGCGCAGCGCCCCGTAGCCCAGGCCGGCGCTCGGAACGGCGCGCAGTCGCCCACGTACGGCCCTGACGATCGCGGGCCAGTCGGGCGGGGCCCCGCCGGGCGTGTCCCCGAGCACGACGGGGAACGTGCCGGCGAACCGGCCGACGGTGCGGGAGAGGTCGACCCCGTCGAAGATCTCCTCCCTGCCGTGCCCCTCCAGCTCGACCAGCACACGGTCAGCGCCCGTCCAGCGGCACAGCACCCGCCCCAGCGCGCCGAGCAGTACGTCCCCGGTCCCGGCGCGGAACGCCGCGGGCGCCGCGCGCAGCAGCGCGCCGCTCTCGCCCTCCCCGAGAAAGACGGACACCTCGCCCGCGACCGGCGGCACCTCACCCGGCCCCCCGGGCGGCGGCGCGGTCTCGGGCAGCGCGGTCCAGTAGGCCAGTTCCTCGTCGAACCCGCCCTCCGCGGCGTGCCCGGCCAGCATCCCCGCCCAGTGCTGGAAGGAGGAGGGCTCCGGTCCCAGGTCCACCGGCGTTCCCGCCACCGACTGCCGATAGGCCCGCTCCAGGTCGTCGAGCAGGATTCGCCAGGACCGGGTGTCGGCCGCCAGCGGGTGCACGGTGAGGCAGAGCCACGGCCGCAGGCCCGGCCCGAAGTCCAGCAGCGAGGCCCGGAACGACTCCCCGGCCGGATCGAGGCCGCGGGCCGCCTCGTCGGCCGCGAACCTGTCCACCGCCTCCCGCACGGCCGTGATCTCCGGCGGGCCGGACTCCGCGGCCTCTCCCGCCCCGGATCCGGCCGCGGCCCGGAGGTCGAACCGGCGTAGCGGGTCACCGGCGGCGGCCGACGGCGCGGCCCGCTGCCACCAGGAGCCGTCCGTGTGCTCGAAGCGCGAGCGCAGCGCGTCGTGCCGGGCCACCAGCGCGGCCAGGGCCGTGCGCAGTCCCTTCTCGGCGGTCCCCTCGGCCAGCTCGACGAGGACCGGCCTGGCGAGGAGGTGCGGGGACGCCCCCCTGGTCTCGACGAACTCGCGCTGGCCGGGTGTCAGGGGTGCCGGGCCGTCCACCCGCGGGCCGGGCGCCTCTCCCGGCCCGGCCGCCGTCGCGAGCCGTGCCACGGTCTGGTGCAGGAAGAGATCCTTGGGCGAGAGGCGCAGCCCCGCGTGTCTGGCCCGGTGGATGACCTGCATGGTCAGCAGCGAGTCGCCGCCGAGGTCGAAGAAGTTGTCCTGCACACCGATCCTGGCCGCCTCGATGCCGAGGACCTCGGCCCAGATCCCGGCGAGCAGCCGCTCGGCCGCGTCGCGCGGGGCGACGCGCCCGGCCCCCGCACCGCCCTCGGGAGCGGGCAGCGCGCGCCGGTCGGCCTTCCCGCTCGACGTCAGCGGAAGCTCCTCCAGCAGGACGAAGAAGGCGGGGACCAGGTAACCGGGCAGGGAACGCCTGGCGTGGTCGCGCAGCTCCGCGACCGACGGCGGCGTGTCCCCCGCGGGCACCAGGTACGCGGCCAGCCGCCGGTCGCCCGGCCGGTCCTCCCTGACCACCACCGCCGCGGACGCGACGCCCGGGTGGCCGAGCAGGACGCTCTCGATCTCACCGGGCTCGATCCGGAACCCCCGGATCTTCACCTGGTCGTCGACCCTGCCCAGGAAGGTCAGCACGCCGTCGGCCCGCCACCGGACCATGTCCCCGGTACGGTACATCCGCGCCCCGGCGGGACCGAACGGATCGGCGACGAAGCGTTCGGCGGTCAGCGCGGGCCGGCCCAGGTAGCCGCGGGCCACGCCGTCCCCGGCGATGTACAGCTCCCCCGGCACGCCCGGGGGCACCGGCTGGCAGAGCCGGTCCAGCACGTACACCCGGGTGTTGGCGATCGGCACTCCGATGGGGGGCGCCACCGTGTTCCCCGCCTCGACCGCCGCCGTGGTGGACCAGATCGTGGTCTCCGTCGGCCCGTACAGGTTGGTCACCGACCGCGCCGAGGCCGCCAGCGTCCCGGCCAGGTCCGCCGGCAGCGCCTCGCCGCCGACGAGGACCCGCACGCCCGCGAGGACCTGGCCGGTCTCCTCGGCCACCGCCCGCCAGAGGCTGGGCGTCGCCTGTATCACCGTCACGGATTCCTCGGCGATGACCTGTCGCAGCCGCCAGGGGTCGTGGACCAGCTCGCGGCCGGCCAGCACCACCGCCGCACCGCTGATCAGCGGCATGAACAGCTCCAGGCCCGCGATGTCGAACCCGACCGTCGTCATCGCCAGCAGGCGGTCGCCCGGGCCGAGGCCGAACCGGTCCCGCATGTCCACCAGGAAGTTGCGCAGGTTGCCCCGGGAGACCACCACCCCCTTGGGTCTGCCGGTGGAGCCCGAGGTGTAGATGGTGTAGGCCGCGCCGTCCGGATGGAATCCGCCGGTGACGGGGTCGGTGACGGGGCAGCCGTCCAGCGCGGCGAGCACCTCGGGGTCGTCGAGAAGGATCCGGGGCACCCCCTCGAAGGCACCGGCCAGGATCTCGGCCTCGGCTCCGGCGGTCAGCACCAGCGCGGGGCCGGCGTCCCGGAGGAGGAGCGCGACGCGCTCCGGCGGGTGGTCGAGGTCCAGCGGCAGGTAGGCGGCGCCCGTCTTGAGCACCGCGAGCGCCGCCACCACCAGGTCCGCCGTCCGAGGGAAGGCCAGCCCCACCAGCGTCTCCGGGCCGACACCCCGCGAGCCCAGATGATGGGCGAGCCGGTTGGCGCGCGCGTTCAGCTCCGCGTACGTGAGCGTGAGGTTCCCGCGGACCAGCGCGGTCGCGTCCGGGGTGGCGGCGACCTGGTCCTCGAAGAGCCTGGAGAGGTCGGCCCGCGGGATCTCCCTGCCGGTGTCGTTCCACTTCACCAGCGACCGCTCGCGCTCGGCACTGGTCAGCAGGCGAACCTCCGACAACCGGCGCTCCGGATCCTGCGCCACGGCGTCGAGCAGCATCACCAGGTGCCTGGTCATGCGCTCGATCGTGGTCTCGTCGAACAGGCCGGTGCTGTAGGCGACGGCCACGGTCAGCGCGCCCCGGTGCTCGTAGAAGTTCACGATCAGGTCGTGGCTGACCTCGCCGCTCGTGACGGGCAGCGTCTCGGCGCGCAGCCCCGGCAGGTCCTCCTCCCGCGCCGGGGTGTTCTCCAGCACCACCATGACCTCGACCAGAGGGGTGCGGCTGGGGTCCCGCTCGGGCCGCATGATCTCCACCAGCCGCTCGAACGGCACGTCGTCGTGGGTGAACGCGTCAAGTACCGTCGCACGGACCTGGGAGAGCAGTTTCCCAAAGGACGAGGACTCGTCCACCAGGGAGCGCAGCACCACGGTGTTGACGAAGAAACCGACCAGCCCCTCCAGTTCGGCCCGGTTGCGGCCCGAGGTCGCCGTGCCCACCGCGACGTCCTGCTGGCCGCAGTAGCGCGCGAGCAGCAGCTGCGTGGCGGCGGCCAGCACCATGAACAGGGTGGCGTCGTGCCCGCGCGCCACGGTCCGCAGCCGGTCCACCACCTCGGGCGGCATCTCCACCGTGTGCGTCGCGCCGGCGGAGGCGCGCACGGCGGGTCTCGGCCGGTCCACGGGCAGTGCCAGCGGGGCGATCCCGTCGAGCCGCCGCTTCCAGTAGCCGATGTGCCCGTCGAGCGCCGGCCCCTCCAGGTGCTCCCGCTGCCAGGCGGCGTGGTCCGCGTACCGTATGGGGAGCGGCGCGGGTTCGCGCCGCTCGCCGCGCGTCTCGGCGCGCGTCTCGACGGAGTAGAAGGCGGCGAAGTCCTCGGTGAGCACCCCCATCGACCACCCGTCGGTCACGATGTGGTGCATGAGCAGCGCCAGCACGTGGTCGGCGGCGTCCAGGCGGATCAGCACGGCCCGGAACAGCGGGCCACGCCGCAGGTCGAAGGGGCGCGACGCCTCCTGTTCGAGCTGCCGCCACATCGCGGCCTCGCGCTCGCCCGCGGGTGTCCCCTCCAGGTCCACCGTCTCGAAGGCCGCCTCGAAGGCCGCCTCGGAGGGGGGATGGATCGTCTGCGTGCCCCGTCCCCCGACGTCACCGAACGTGGTGCGCAGCGACTCGTGCCGCCCTACCAGCCGCCGCAGGGCGATCCGCGCCGCACCGGCGTCCAGCTCGCCGCGGAGTCGCAGGGCGAGGGCCGTGTTGTATCCGGTGCCGCCGGGTTCGAACGCGTCGAGGAACCACAGCCGCTGCTGGGCGAAGGAGAGCGGCAGGTCGTCGTCGCGGTCCACCACCTCGATCTCGCGCCGGCCGCCGCCCGGGTCGGCCCCGCCGAGCAGGGGGGCGAGCGTCGCGATGGTCGGCGTGTCGAAGAGCTGCCTGGGCGGCGGCGCCGAGCCGAGCGCGGCCCGGACCCGCGAGATGATCTGGATGCTGAGGATCGAGTCGCCGCCGAGGTCGAAGAAGTTGTCGTGCACCCCGACCCGGGCGGCGTCCACTCCGAGAACCTCGGCCCAGGTCGCGGCCAGCAGGCGTTCGGTCGCGTCGCGGGGGGCGACGTACGCCGCGCCGGGGTCGGCGCCCCTGCCGGGGTCGGGCAGCGCGCGGCGGTTCAGCGTGCCGCTCGGGCTCAGCGGCAGCGCCTCCAGGGTCACGAACCCCGACGGTACGGCGTGTCCCGGCAGGACCCCGCTGAGGAACTCCTTCAGCTCCCGGGCGTCCGCCGGCTCGCCCGCGGGCACCACGTAGCCCGTCAGCCGGACGCGGCCGGGGGCGTCCTCCCAGGCGGCGACCGCGGCGGCGGCGACGCGGGGGTGGCGGGCCAGCGCCGACTCGATCTCGCCCAGCTCCACCCGGAATCCCCTGATCTTGACCTGGTCGTCCGCCCGTCCCATGAACTCCAGGTTCCCGTCGGCGCGGCGGCGCACCAGGTCTCCCGTCCGGTACATCCGGCCCTCGGCGCCGGGCGCGAACGGGTCGGTCAGGAACCGCTCCGCGGACAGCTCGGCACGGTTCCAGTAGCCCCGCGCCACCCCGTCGCCGCCGATGTAGAGCTCTCCGGCGACACCGAGCGGCACCGGGCGCATCTCCCCGTCCAGCACGTAGACGCGGGTGTTGACCAGTGGCCGTCCGATCGGGACGAACGCCGCCTCGCCCACCGGATCGCCGCCCAGTTGGAAGACCGTGGAGTCCACGGTCGTCTCGGTCGCGCCGTAGGCGTTGACGACCACGGTGTCCGGTCCCACCCCGCGCAACACCTCCTCGGAGTCGCCGGCCGGCCAGCCCTCCGAGCCGACCATCAGGACGCGCAGCGAATCCAGCCGCACGCCGCGCCGCCCGGCCTCCTGGACCAGTGCCCTGGCCAGTGACGGGACCGTCACCAGGATCTCCGCCCGGGTGCGGGCCAGCGTCTCCAGCAGGGCGGGCGGGTCCGCCACCGCCTCGGCCGGGCACACCGCCATCGTCCCGCCGAACAGGGCCGACAGCAGGAAGTCGCCGAAGAACAGGTCCACCGAGAGGCTCGACACCGACAGGGACCGAGGCCGCGTCCCGGACAGTCCGTAGCGGGCGTCCCAGGCGCGCACCATGTGGTGGACGTTGCGGTGCTCGACCATCACCCCCTTCGGGCGGCCGGTGGATCCCGAGGTGTAGACGATGTAGGCCAGGTCCGCCGGGGTCACGGCGACGTCCGGCGGCGACGCGGGCAGGCCGTCGAGGACGGCCCGGTCCCGGTCCAGGCAGACGAAGGACGCCGGGGACCCGGCCACCCGGTCCAGCAGCCGCCGCTGGGTCACCACGACCGGGGCCGACGCGTCCTCCAGCATGGTCGCCAGCATCCGGGGCGGGTAGCCGGGATCGAGCGGCACGAAGGCGCCTCCCGCCTTCAGCACCCCCAGCAGCGCGACCACGGCGTCCACGCCGCGCTCGACGCACACCCCCACCGGCATGCCGGGGGCCGCCCCCAGCTCCACCAGGCGGTGGGCCAGCCGGTTGGCCCGCTCCTCCAGCCCGGCGAAGGTGAGCTCGCCGTCACCGTGGCTGACGGCGACGGCGTCCGGGGTGCGCCCGGCCTGCTCTGTGAAGATCTCGTGGACGCACCTGGCGGGCGTGAACTCCACGGCGGGGCCGTTCCACTCCCCCAGGAACCGCTCCCGCTCGGGCGCGGTGAGCACCGGCAGGTCCGCCACCGGGCTCTCGGGGGCGGACACGATCGCGGCGAGGACCGTCTCCAGGTGCCCCGCCATGCGTTCCACCGTCGGCTCGTCGAACGAGGCGGGGTCGTACCCCAGCGCCAGGGTCAGCTCCTGTGCCGCGTGGGCGGTGAGCGTGAGCGGGTAGTTGGTCTGCTCCTCGCCCCGGTGGTCGCGCACGCGCAACCCGTGCCTGGCCGCCGCGTCGGGGTCGTACGGGTAGTTCTCGAACACCACGACGCTGTCGAACAGGTTGGTGCCCCTGGGCACCTCGGCGCACGCGTGGATCCGCGCCATCGACAGGTACTCGTACTCGCGGGACGCGGCCTGCGCGTCCTGCAGGCCCCGCAGCCAGGACATCACCCGCTCGGTGCCGGCCACCTCCGTCCTGACCGGCACCACGTCGACGAAGAGCCCGATGATCGACTCCGAACCGGCGAGCCCGGCCGGCCGGCCGGAGACCGTCGCGCCGAAGCAGACGTCCCGCTCCCCCGCGTAGCGGGAGAGCAGCAGCGCCCACGCGCCCTGCAACAGGGTGTTGACGGTCAGCCGGGCGTCCCTGGCGCACTCGTACAGCGCCCCGGACAGCTCCTCCGGCAGCCGTAGCCGCACCTCCCTGGAGGAACGCGCCCCGTGGGCCCGCGCCACCGGCCTGTCGAACGGCAGCCGGGTCGGCGCGGTCATGCCCGCGAGCACCCCCCGCCAGTGCCGCTCCGCCTCGGCCTGGTCCTGGCGTGCCAGCCACCCGACGTACTCCCGGTAGGGCGGCCGGTGCGTCACCGTGCCGGTCCGCCCCGTGGTGAGGGCGGCGTACTGTTCGAACACCTCCGACAGCACGTGCGAGGAGCTCCAGCCGTCCAGCGTCATGTGGTGGGCCGCCCACAGCAGTCGCACCTCGGTCTCGGACAGCCGCACGAGGTCCAGCCTGGCCAGCGGCGCGACGGCCAGGTCCAGCCGCCGCTCGGCCCGGCGTTCCCACAGCCGCCGCACCGCCTGCCGCCGCTCGGCCTCCGGCAGGTCCCGGAGGTCGTGGTGGGTGACGGGGAGCCGCACCCCGCGGTGGACCACCTGCACGGGCTCGGGGACGCCCTCCCAGATCACCGCCGTACGCAGGGCGGGCGTGCGGTCGACGACCCACTGCCATGCCTCGGCCAGCGCCACCGGATCGGTGACCCCCTCCAGGACCATCGAGTAGTGACCGGCGTAGATGTCCGACTCGGGCTCGGCCAGCGAGTGGAAGAGCATGCCGTGCTGCATGGGCGTCAGCGGGTAGACGTCCTCGATTCCCCTGCCGTCGCCGGCCAGCCGGTCCACCGTGGCCTGGTCCAGCCCGGCGAGCGGGAAGTCCGAGGGGGTGCAGCCGCCCGCGCCCGGCTCCGCGCAGTGCTCGACGATCTCCGCCAGCGCCGACATCACCCGCTCCGCCAGCGCCTCGACGCTCTCCCCGCGGTGCACGGCCGCCGAGTACGTCCAGCGGAACTCCAGCTCGTCGCCGTCGACGAGCCCGGTGATCTCAAGCAGGTGCCGCCTGATCTGCCCCGGGCTCCGCTCGGCGCCGGGGTGGGGCAGCCGCCCGCGCAACAGCCCGCCTCGGCCGCCGGATCCGGCCTCGACGCGCCCGAGGTAGTTGAACCCCACCTGGGGAACGCGGCCCGGCGGCCGGCCGCCGGGCGCGCCGAGATAGCGCAGCGCGCCGTATCCCAGCCCCTGGCTCGGCACCGCGCGAAGCTGCTCCTTGACCGACTTGAGCGTCTCCCCCCAGCCGGGCGCGGCCGGGAGGCGCAGCGCGACGGGGAAGACCGTGGTGAACCAGCCGACGGTCCGCGACAGGTCGACGCCGGGGAACAGGTCGGCGCGGCCGTGGCCCTCCATCTCGACGAGGGCGGTGTCGCCGCCGGTCCACTCGCACAGCACCCTGCCCAGCGCGGCGAGCAGCACGTCGTTGATCTGGGTTCGGTAGACCTCGGGCACGTCGCGCAGCAGCGCCCGGGTGCTCTCCGCGCTCAGCCGCGCGGTCACGGTACGCGTGGACGCGACAGTGTTCTCGATGTGCCCGCCGTGCCCGCCGTGCCCGCCGGTCCCGTGCTCTCCGGCGATGTCCACCGGCAGCGCGGCGGCCCCGGCCGCGACCTCGTCCAGGCGGGTCCAATGGTCCAGCTCGTGGTCGAGGCCGCCCGCCGCCACGTGGTCCGCGAGACGGTGGGCCCACTCCAGGAAGGAGGTCGTCTTGGCGGGGAGCCGGATGTCCTGGCCCGCCTCGGCCTGCCGGTAGGCGGTCTCCAGGTCCGGCAGCAGGATCTGCCAGGAGACGGCGTCGACCACGAGATGGTGGGCGGTCAGGAACAGCCGGGGGCGGTGCGCGTCGCCGAGCACGAAGAGCAGCGCCCGGAAAAGCGGGCCGGTGTCCAGCCGGAACCCCTGCTGCGCGACCAGGATCTCCTCGCGCATCCGCGTCTCCCGGTCGGCGGCACCGATCTTGGACAGGTCGATCCGCCGCAGCGGCTCGCCGTCCTCGGCGGCGGCGTTGTGCTGCCGCCACCGCCCGCCGTCGTGCTCGGCGCGCAGGCGCAGGGCGTCGTGGTGGGCGGGCAGCGCGGCCAGGGCGGCGCGCAACGCCTCCTCGTCGGGCTCCTCATCGAGTTCGACGAACATCGCCTGGTTGAACCGGTCGACGCTGTCGGCGAGGTTCTCGAAGAACCAGTGCTGCACGGGCGTGAGCGGGACCTCTCCCGACACCGCCCGCTGCTCGGCGCGTGGCTGTTCCTCGGCGACCGCCTCCGCGGCCAGTTCCGCGACGGTCTGGCGCAGGAAGGTCTGTCTGGCCGTCACGCGCAACCCGGCCTCGCGGGCGCGGGCCACGACCCGCAGGCCCAGGATGGAGTCGCCCCCGAGGTCGAAGAAGTTGTCGTCCACGCCCACCCGGTCCACGCCGAGCAGTTCCGACCAGACCTCGGCGATGATCCTCTCCGCGGGTGTGCGGGGCTCGACGTAGCGTGTCCCGGCCTCGCGGTCGCCGGTGGGCTCGGGCAGCGCGCGCCGGTCCACCTTGCCGTTGACCGTCAGCGGCAGGCGTTCCAGCGTGACGAACGCCGAGGGCACCATGTGCTCGGGCAGTCTCGCCCGCAGGAAGGCGCGCAGCTGGGCCGGGTCGGGTCCGCCGGAGGCGGCGGGGACGAGATAACCGACGAGGCGCAGGTCGCCCCGGGTGCCGTAGCTGACGGCCGCCGCCGCCGTGTCCACCGCGGGGTGCCCGGACATGACGGCCTCGACCTCGCCGAGCTCGACCCGGAAACCTCTGATCTTGACCTGGTCGTCGGCGCGGCCCGCGTACTCCAGCTCGCCTCCCGGCAGCCAGCGCGCGCGGTCGCCGGTGCGGTACATGCGGGTGCCCGGCGGGCCGTACGGGTCGGCGACGAACCGCTCGCCGGTCAGTCCGGGACGGCGCAGGTAGCCGCGGGCCAGGCGGGGCCCGGCGAGATAGATCTCACCGGGGACGCCGACGGGCGCCGGACGCAGCCGGTCGTCCAGCACGTAGGCGCGGACGCTGCGGAACGGGCGGCCGATGGGCACCGTCCCGGTGCGGGCGTCGTCGGGAGTCAGCGCCCGCGTCATGGTGGCGCCGATCGTGGACTCGGTCGGCCCGTAGCCGTTGAACATCCGCCGTCCGGCCGACCAGTCCCGCACCAGGCCCGGGGGGCACGCCTCACCCGCGACGACCAGGGTCGTCCCCTCGGGGACGGCGTCGGCGGGCAGCACGGTCAGCGCGGTCGGGGGCAGGGTGAGGTGGGTGAGACGCTCGGAGCCGATGAGCTCGGCCAGCGGAGCTCCCGGCGCCCGCTCCTCCGCGGTGGCGACCACCAGCGTGCCACCGGACAGCAGGGCGAGCATGAGCTCCCAGAAGGCCCCGTCGAAGCTGAAGGACGCGAACTGCAGCACCCGCGTCCCCTGCCCCGCGCCCAGCCGCTCGCGCTGGGTGAGCACCATGTCGTACAGGCCGGTGTGGGGCACCACGACCGCCTTGGGTCGCCCGGTGGAGCCGGAGGTGTAGATCACGTAGGCGGGATGCGCGGGGTCGGAGCGGAGCGTCCGGGGTTGCTCGGCGAGCGGGGCCACGGTCTCCGGCGCGTCCAGCGTGACGAGGGGGACGCCCCCCGGCAGCCGCTCCGCCACCTCGGTGGTGGTCAGGATGAGGATGGGAGCGGCGTCCTCCACCATCGTCCGGACGCGCTCGGCCGGGTGGTCGAGATCCAGCGGCAGGTACGCGGCACCGCTCTTCAGGACGGCGAGGATCGCGACGACGGTCTCGGCCGACCGGGGGACGGCCACGGCCACGATCCGTTCGGGACCCGCGCCCCGCCCGGCCAGCAGCCGGGCCAGCCGGTCCGCCCGCCCGTCCAGCTCGCCGTAGGTGAGGCTCCGCCCGGCGTGGACGACGGCGACCGCCGAGGGGTCGGCCGCGACCTGCTCGGCGAACAGTTCGGGAACCGTGCGCGGCGCGGGGCCGCCGCCCTCGCCGCACCAGGTGTCGGTCAGCAGCCGGTGTTCCGCGGCGTCCAGGAGGGGAAGGTCGGCGATCGGCCGGTCCGGGTCGTCCGCGATCGCGGTCAGGAGTGTCAGCAGGTGACCGGCCATGCGCCCGGCGGTGGCCGGATCGAACAGGTCCGTGCTGTATCCGAGGTGGGTGACGAGCGCGCCGTCACGCTCGTAGAAGTCGAACGAGACGTCCATGGGCGCGACCAGCACCGGCGGACGGATCTCCTCCACCCGGACGCCGGGCAGCTCGACGGCCCCGCGCGGCGCGTTCTGCAGGTTGACCGCGACCTCGGCGAGCGGGAGCCGGCTGGGGTCGCGCTCGGGCCGCAGGACCTCCACGAGCCGCTGGAAGGGCACCTCGTCGTTGTCGAAGGCGTCCAGGACCGTGGAGCGCGCCTCGCCCAGGAAGGCGGTGAACGGCAGGGACTCGTCGACCTGGCAGCGCAGTACCAGAGTGTTGACGAAGAAGCCGATCAGCCCCTCCAGCTCGACCCGGCCACGGCCGCTGGTCGCGGTGGCGACCGCGACGTCCCGCTGCCCGGAGTAGCGCGCGAGCAGGATCTGCACGGCGGCGACCAGGGTCATGAACAGGGTGGCGCCGTGCTCGCGGCTCGTCTCCCTCAGCCGCGACAGCACGGCCGGGGGCACCTCGAAGACATGGGCCGCGCCCGCCGAGGTCCTGACCGGCGGCCGCAGCCGGTCGGTGGGCAGATCCAGCGGGGCGAGCCCGTCGAGCCGCTCGCGCCAGTGGGCGAGCATGCCGTCCAGTGCCGTACCGGACACCCGGTCCTGCTGCCAGGAGGCGAAGTCGGCGTAACGCAGGGGCAGCGGCGGAAGCGGAGACGGCTCGCCCGCGATCCCCGCGGCGTACAGCGCGTTCAACTCCTCGGCGAACACGCCCATGGACCAGCCGTCGGTGACGATGTGGTGCGTGCTGAGGGCCAGCACGTGCTCATCCGGCCCGAGCCTCAGCAGTCCGGCCCGGAACACCGGGCCCCGGCGCAGGTCGAAGGGGCGCTCCGCCTCCCGTAGCAGCCAGTCGCGCACCGGCGCCTCACGGTCGCCGTCCGCGGGCACGCGCGCCCGCGTGACCTGGATCGGCACCTCCGCGGCCGGCTGTACGGTCTGCACGCCCCTGCCGTTCACCGAGTCGAAGGTGGTGCGCAGCGACTCGTGCCGCTCCACCAGGCGGTCGACGGCGAGCCTGAGCACGTCCAGGTCCAGGTCACCGGTCAGCCGGAGCACCAGCGGGACGATGTACTCGGCGCTTTGGGGGTCCAGCTCGTACCTGAACCAGAGCCGCTGCTGGGCCGGTGACTGCGGCGACGCCTCCCGCGAGGGGGTCCGCGGGATCCCCTCCCTCTCCGGGGAGGCGGGGGCCTCGCCGGCCAGCCGCCGGAGCATCGCCTCGCGCAGGTGGTCGGGCAGTGCGGCCACCCGGCCGTCACGCGAAGAGGGGGCGTTCAATGTGTTCTCCCGTCCGGGTTCCGCTGGCCTGTTCACGAGCCCTGGCTCTGGGCGACCCGTTCGAAGGACGCCAGGATCATGTCCTGCACCACCTCGGCCAGGGCGCCGACGGTCGGGGCGGTGAAGAGCTCCCTCGGGGAGATCTCGACGTCGAACGCGCGCCGCACCCTGGAGGTCACCCGCAGGCTGGTGATGGAGTCGCCGCCCAGGTCGAAGAAGTTGTCGTCCACCCCGACCCGCTCGACCGCGAGCACCTCCGCCCAGATCCGGCCGAGGGCCTCCTCGGTCGGGGTGCGCGGGGCGGCGTAGGCGGCGCACACGGCTCCCCTGCTCTCCGGTTCCGGCAGCGCCCGCCGGTCCACCTTGCCGCTGGCGTTCAGCGGCAGCCGCTCCAGGGACACGAACGCGGAGGGGACCGTGTAGGCGGGCAGCCGCTCGGCCAGCGACCGGGCCAGGTCCGCGGGCGAGGGCCGCGCGCATCCCGCGACCGGCACCACGTAGCCCACGAGATACCTGCGCCCCGGCGCCTCCTCGCGCACGACGACCACCGCCTCGGCCACGTCCGGCCGGGCCCGCAGCGCGGCCTCGACCTCGCCGGTCTCGATGCGGAACCCGCGGATCTTCACCTGGTCGTCGGTCCGGCCGAGGAACTCGATGTCGCCGTCCGCGCTCCAGCGGACCCTGTCCCCGGTGCGGTACAGGCGGCCCCCGGCGTCGAACGGGTCGGCGACGAACCGCTCGGCGGTGAGCGCGGGCCTGCCGAGGTAGCCCCTGGCCAGACCGCTTCCCGCGAGGTACAGCTCGCCGGGGGCGCCAGGCGGTACCGGAGCGAGATCGCGGCCCAGCACGTAGGCACGCGTGTTGTCCATCGGGCGGCCGATCGGCGCGGCACCGGACCCGGCGAGCTCCGGCGTCATCTCACGGCAGGTGGCGAAGGTCGTGGCCTCGGTGGGGCCGTAGCAGTGGTGCACCTCCGTCGCCGGGCAGCGCTCCATCACCCGCAGCATCGCCGCCGGCGAGGCGGCCTCGCCTCCCGTCCACACCTCGCGCAGCCCGGCGAAGCACTCGGGCAGTTCCCCGGCGAAGAGGTTGAACAGCGCCGTGGTGAGGAACATCCCGGTGACGCCGTGCCCGGCGACCAGGCGCCGCAGGCTCCGGGCGTCCAGCTCGCCCTGGGCGACCACCACCCGGCCGCCGGCCAGCAGCGGGACCCACATCTCGTAGGTGGCCGCGTCGAAGGCGTGCGGGGAGTGGAAGAGAACACGCTCGTGCCCTCCCGAGCGCCACCGCCGGTCCGTGGCCAGGCTCACGATGTTGCGGTGGGTGACCGCCACCCCCTTGGGGACCCCGGTCGAGCCGGAGGTGTACATCACGTACGCCAGCCGGTCGGGGTCGGCCACGGCGGCCGGGCCCGCGAGCGGGGGACCGTCCAGAGCCGCGTCGCCGTCCACCACCAGCACCCGCGCCCCGAGCCCGCCGATCTTCGAGACCGTCGCCCGGTCCGTCAGCACGGCCACCGCCGCGGTGTCCCGCAGGATCCAGCGCAGCCGGTCGGGCGGGTAGCTCGGGTGCAGGGGGACGTAGGTGCCGCCGGCCTTGAGCACCGCGAGCATCGAGACCAGCGCGTCGGCCGTGCGAGCCTGGAGGACGGCCACCCGCGACTCCACGGTCACCCCCAGGGACGCCAGGTGGCGCGCCAGCCGGTCGGCGCGCTCGTCCAGCTCGGCGTAGCCGAGGCTCTCCCCCTCCGACACCACGGCCGGCTCGCCGGGAACGGCGCGCGCCCGCTCGGCGAACAGCTCGTGCACGCACCGCGCGGGGGTGTCGTGGGCCGTGTCGTTCCACTCCACCAGCATCCGGCGCCGTTCGCGCCGGGTCTGCGAGGGCAGCGACCCGATGGTCCGTTCCGGGTCGGCCGCGATCTCCTCCAGCAGCGCGGCCAGGTTCTCGCCGAGCCGCCGTACGGTCGCGGCCTCGAACAGCGCCCCGTCGTGGAGCAGCACGAAGGACAGCTCCTCGCCCGGATAGACGACCAGGTTGAGGGGGTGACCGTTCACCTCGGCGGCGTCGACGTCCCGCAGCCGCACGCCGGCGGCGCCGGCCGGGGCGTGGTCGATCGGGTAGTTCTCGAAGACCACGACGCTCTCGAAGAGCTGGGCGCCGGGTCGCAGCTCGCTCCAGGAGCGCACCCGGGGCAGCGACACGGAGTCGTGCTCGCGCGCCCGCGCCTGCTCCTCCTGCAGCTCGCGCAGCCACGGCAGCAGGGCGCGGCTCTCGTCCACGGCGACCCGGACCGGCAGCGTCTCGATGAATATGCCGATCATGGACTCCGCGCCGGCCAGGTCCGCGGGACGGCCGGAGACCGTCGCGCCGAAGCAGACGTCCGGCTCGCCGCCGTAGCGGGAGAGCAGGATCCCCCAGGCTCCCTGCAGGAGGGTGTTGAGCGTGAGCCGGCCGTTCCTGGCGTGTTCGGCGAGCCGCCGGGAGACCGAGGCCGGCAGCTTCACGTTCACCCGGCCCGCCGCCCTGGGCCGGTGGTCCGGCGCGGGCGGCCGGTCGTACGGCAGGGGCGTCGGCTCCGTGAACCCGGCGAGCGCCTCGCGCCAGTACGCCTCGGCGTCGGTGTCGTCCAGGCCGAGCAGCCACTCGACGTGGTCGCGGAAGGGGCGGCGGGCCGCCGGCCGCCAGTCCCGCCCCTCGCGGCGCGCGGCGTAACAGGAGAGCACGTCCGCGAGCAGCCGGTGGACGCTCCACCCGTCCAGCAGGATGTGGTGCAGGGTCCAGACGACCCGCACCCGGGTGTCGTCGAGCCGGATGATCGCCAGCCGGGTGGGCGGGGACGCGGCGAGGTCCAGCCCGGCCTGCCGGTCCCGCGCGAGCAGCCGCTCCAGCTCCGCTCCCTGCTCCTCCTCCGGCAGGTCACGCCAGTCGTGATGGGCGATCGGCAGCCGGGCCTTCCGGTGGACCACCTGGAGCGGGTGGTCGAGCCCCTCCCAGGCGACGGAGGTGCGCAACACCGGGGTCCGCTCCGCGACGAGCCGCCACGCCTCGCCGAGCGCCTCGGGGGCGGCCACCCCTTCGACCACCATCTCGAACCGGGCCGTGTAGACGTCGGAGCCGGGCGCCATCAGGCAGTCGAAGAGCATGCCGCTCTGGGTGGGGGTGAGGGGGTAGACGTCCGCCACCGTGCGGCCGGTGCCGACCAGCGCGTCGAGGCTCGCCTGGTCCAGACGGGCCAGCGGGAAGTCCGAGGGGGTGCGGCCGCCCGCGCCCGGCTCCGCGCAGTGCCCGACGATCCGCTCCACGGTCGCGGCGAACTCGTGGGCCAGGCGCTCGACGGTGGCGGGCTCGTGCAGGTTCGGCGAGTAGTACCAGGTGACCTGGAGCCGTCCGGACCTGATGGAGCCGACGACGTCGAGCACGTGCGGCCGGTTGTCGCGCGGATCCTGGAACAGCTCGATGCCGGAGATCTCCCGGTAGAGGTCCCCGTCCCCGGCCTCGGTGTCGAACCGGCCGAGGTAGTTGAGGCAGATCTGGGGGACGGGATCGCCGGCGAGCGCGGACCCGTCCCGGTAACGCAGCGCGCCGTACCCCAGGCCGCGCCGGGGAACCGCCCGCACCTGCTCCTTGACCGACTTGAGGAGGCCGCCCAGATCCTGTCCGCGGGGGACGTCCAGTGCCAGGGGGAAGTAGCTGGTGAACCACCCGACCGTGCGCGTGAGGTCCATGTCGGGGAAGATCTCCTCCCGTCCGTGGCCCTCCAGACCGAGCAGGACGCGGTCGCGCCCGGCCCATCCGGACACGACCCGGGCCAGGGCGGCCAGCAGCACGTCGGTGATCTCGGTGCGGTAGACGCCGGGAACCTCGCGGAGCAGGGCCCGGGTGGTGGTCTCGTCGAGTTCGACGGACACCTCGCGGACGCTCTCCACGGTGTTCGGGCCCCGCCCGCCGAAAGGCCCGCCGAGGGGCCCGCCGAGGGGCCCGTTGCCGGGGCCGTCGAGGGGCAGGGCCGCCGCGGCCCCGGCACGGCTCACCTTCGCCCAGTGGCCGAGCTCGTCGTCGAAGCCCCCGGCCTGGACGTGCCCGGCCAGGCGGAGGCTCCAGTTCTGGAACGAGGTCGTCCTGGGCCCGAGGTCGACGCTCTCTCCCTGAAGGATCTGCCGGTACGCGGTGCGCAGGTCCTCCAGCAGGATGCGCCACGACACGCCGTCCACCACGAGGTGGTGCGCGGTCAGCAGCAGCCGCGGCCCACGGCCGGTGCTGAGCAGTACCGCCGCGATCAGCGGCCCGTCGCCGAAGTCGACACGGGCCTGCGCGGCCGCCGTCTCCCGCTCGACGGCGGCGTCGAGTTCGGCGTCGGCGACGCCGGACAGGTCGGCCCCGCGCAGGATCACCTCCTCCCCAGCCGGCACGACGCGCTGCGACCACTCTCCCCGAGTGACCTCGAAGCGCGACCGCAACGCGTCGTGCCGCTCGACCAGTGCCGCGACCGCCGCCCGCAGGGCCGTCTCGTCGACGTCGTCCGCCAGTTCCACGGTGACGAACTGGTTGAAGACCTCGGGAACCGTGAACCTCTCGAAGAGGAAGTGCTGGATGGGGGTCAGCGGCGCCCGGCCGCCCGGCCCTGCGCTCTCCGTGCCCTCTGTGCCCTCCGTGCTCCCGGGGCTTCGCACCTCGGTCACGTGAGGGCTCAGCGCCGCGATCGTCTGCCAGCGGAACAGGTCCCTGGAGGTGAGCCGCAGACCCGCCCCCCGCGCCCTGGAGGTGAGCTGGATGGCGAGGATGGAATCGCCGCCGAGGGCGAAGAAACCGTCCTCGACACCGACCCGGTCGACGCCCAGCACCTCGGCCCAGATCCCGGCCAGTTCCCGCTGCACCGAGTCGCCCGGCGGGACGTACCCGCCGTCTGAGTCCCGCGGGGCGCCGGGAGCCGGCAGGGCGGCACGGTCCACCTTGCCCCGCACGGTCAGTGGGAACTCCTCCAGGACGACGATCGCAGCGGGCACCATGTGGTCCGGCAGCACCGTGCCCGCGAAGGCTCGCAGCTCGGCGGGATCCGGCTCCGCGTCACCGGCGGGGACCACGTATCCGGTCAGCGCCAGGCGCTCGTGGCCAGGCCTGGCCTCGGTGGCCACGACGACGGCCCCGGCCACGCCCGGGTGGCTCTGCAGCGCGCTCTCGATCTCCCCCGGCTCCACCCGGAAGCCGCGGATCTTCACCTGCTGGTCGGTGCGGCCGAGATACTCCAGCTCCCCTCCGGGCAGCCGGCGGACGAGGTCCCCGGTGCGGTACATCCGGCCGCCCGGGGCTCCGAACGGGTCGGCGACGAACCGCTCGGCGGTCAGGTCCGGCCGGTTCAGGTAGCCCCTGGCGAGACCGGCGCCCGCGAGGTACAGCTCACCGGCGACCCCCACGGGCACCGGGTTGGCGTAGCCGTCCAGGACGTACGCGGCGGTGTTGGCGACGGGCGAGCCGATGGGGGGCAGCCCCCCGGCCCGGCCGGCGTCCTGCCAGGTGACGTCGCCCGCGGTGGCGACGACCGTGGCCTCGGTGGGACCGTAGTTGTTGACCAGCCGGTACGGCGTCCCCCGGCGCGGGCGGCGGCGGAGCACGTCCCCGCCGGTCAGGATCGCGCGCAGTCCGGTGGCGGCGAATCCGGGCTCGTCCAGGACGGAGTCCAGCCGGGGCGTGGGCAGGAAGCAGATCGTGGTGCCCATCCTGGCGAACCAGTCCACCAGCGCGGCGGGATCGTCCAGCGTCTCCCGGTCGGGCAGGGCCACCCGGGCTCCGGCGCAGAGGTAGGGCCACACCTCCCACACGGCGGCGTCGAATCCCAGCGACGCGACCTGCGAGGCCCGGTCCTCGCTGACCACCTCGAACTCCGCCACATGCCAGGCGCACAGGTCGGACAGGTTCCGGTGCTCGACCATCACGCCCTTGGGACGGCCCGAGGAACCGGAGGTGTAGACGATGTAGGCCAGGTCCCCGCCGGCCACGGCGATGTCCGGCTCGGTGACCGCCTGGCGGGTTTCGCCGGGGTCGCCCGCGTCCAGCGGCACGACCATGGCGTCCAGGCCGCGGGCCCGGACCTCCGTCGCGCGATCGACCAGCACGACCGGCGCGCCGGTGTCGGCCACCACGTAGGCCAGCCGCGCGTGTGGGGTGTCCGGGTCGAGCGGCACGTACGCGCCCCCGGCCTTCAGCACGCCGAGGAGCCCCGCCACCAGCTCGGGGCCGCGCTCCGCGCACGCCACGACGGGCACGTCAGGACCCACGCCGAGGGCGCGCAGGCGGTGGGCCACCCGGTTGGCGCGCTCGTCCAGCTCGGCGTAGGTCCACCTTCGCTCCCCGCACTCCAGCGCGACGGCGTCCGGTGCCCGCCGGACCCGCTCGGCGAACAGGCGGTGCACGGGGAGGTCCGCGCGGCGGTCCCTGACCTGGCCGTTCCATCCGGCCAGGGACCGCCGCTCGGCCTCGGTCAGCAGGGGCAGCCGGGCGAGCGGCCGGTCGGGGTCCTTGGCCACCGTGGCCAGCAGGACTTCCAGATGACCGGCCATCCGCTCGGCCGTCTCCCGGTCGAACAGGTCGGTGCTGTACTCGATCATCACGTCCAGCGCCCCGTCGCGCTCGACGAACTCCAGGGTGAGGTCGAAGATCGCCGACACGTGCGGGAGCCGGAAGCCCTCGGTGCGCGCGCCGGTGAACTCCAGCGGCCTCTCCGGTACGTTCTGCAGCGCCACCATCGCCTGGACCAGCGGGGTCCGGCTCGGGTCGCGGCCGTCGCTCAGCTCGTCCACCAGGCGTTCGAACGGGACGTCCTGATTGCCGAAGGCGCCGAGCACGGTCTCGCGCACCCGGCCGAGGAAGTCGGTGAAGGACAGGTTCCCGTCGACCGCCGACCGGAGCACCAGGGTGTTGATGAAGCAGCCGATGAGCGGTTCCAGCTCGGGGCGGTCGCGCCCGGAGATGGGGGTGCCGACCGCGATGTCCCGCTGGGAGGAGTAGCGGGCGAGCAGTACCTGGCAGGCGGCGACCAGCGTCATGAACAGCGTGGCGTCGTTGCGCGCGGCGAGCCCGTTGAGCGCCGCGGTGAGCTCGGGGGGCAGGGTGAAGCGGTGTGCCGCTCCGGCGGAGGAGCGCACCGCCGGGCGCGGCCGATCGGTGGGCAGTTCGAGGGGTGACAGACCGGCCAGTTGTTCCCGCCAGTAGCCGAGCTGGTCCCGCATGGCCTCTTCCGTCCAGCGTTCGCGCTGCCAGACGGCGTAGTCGGCGTACTGCACGGCCAGCGGTGCCAGCTCGGCCCGGCCGCCCTCCCTGGCGGCGCCGTACAGCCTGCTCAGCTCGTCGGCGAGCACGTTCATGGACCAGGCGTCGATCACCGAGTGGTGCACGGCCAGCACCAGCAGATGCTCACGTTCGGCACGGCGCAGCAGCGTCATCCGCAGCACGGGGCCGCGTCCCAGGTCGAACGGGAGGCTCACCTCCCGGCGCAGCAGGCGCTCCAGTTCCTCCTCGCCGAGCCCGGAGGCGTCCACGACGGTCAGCGGGACCTGAAGGCCCTTTGCGGGGTGGACGACCTGGACCGGCTCGCCGCCGGTCGAGGAGATGGTCGTCCGCAGCGACTCGTGCCGGGCGACGAACTCGCGCAGGGCCGACTCCAGCGCGGCGGGGTCGAGCTCGCCGAGCAGCCGGTAGCCGAACCGGACGTTGTAGTCGGCGGCCTCGGGGTCGAACTCGTGGAAGAACCAGAACCGCCGCTGCGCGAAGGAGAGCGGCAGGTCCCCGGTGCGGGGCACGGGCACGACGGCACCGTCGGCCCCACTGCCGGCCCCACTGCCGGTCCCGGTGGCGGCCGGGGTGACCGACGCCGCCAGCGCGGCGATCGTGCGCAGCTTGAAGATGGCACGGGCGGGAAGCTCGGCGCCGAGTGCCGCCCTGATCCGCGGGAGCACCCGGAAGGCGAGCAGGGAGTTCCCGCCGAGCTCGAAGAAGTCGTCCTCGACACCGACCCGGTCGACGCCCAGTACCTCGGCCCAGATGCCGGCGATCGCCCGCTCCGCGTCGTTGCGCGGGGTTCCGTAACCGGCGTCCGTGCCGTCCTGCCGGGTCGGCGCGGGCAGTGCCCCGCGGTCGAGCTTGCCGCTGGCCGCCAGCGGCAGCCGGTCCAGGGTGCGGAACACCGAGGGGATCATGTGCTCGGGAAGTGTCCGGGCCAGGAACTCGCGGAGCTCCGCCGCCGCCGGGGCCGCCTCGCCCGCCGGGACGAGATAGGCCAGCAGGCGCGTGTCTCCCGAGCCCTCACCGGAGGGCACCACGGCGACCTGGGCGATCGCGGGATGTCCGGCCAGCGCCGACTCGACCTCGCCCGGCTCGACGCGATAGCCCCGGATCTTGACCTGGTCGTCGGTGCGCCCCAGGTATTCCAGATCCCCTCCCGGCAGGCGCCGCACCAGGTCTCCGGTGCGGTACATCCGCTCGCCCGGCCCGCCGTACGGGTCGGCGACGAAGCGCTCGGCGGTCGCTCCCGGCCTGCCGTGGTAGCCGCGGGCCAGCCCGGCGCCCGCCACGTACAGCTCTCCGGGTACGCCCTCCGGGACGGGTCGCAGGGATCGGTCCAGTGCGTAGGCGCGGGTGCCGCGCATCGGGCGGCCGATCGCGACGGGTCCCCGGAGCGGCCCCGCCTCCGGCTCGACCCGGAAGGAGACGCAGCCGACCGTCGCCTCGGTCGGGCCGTACTCGTTGACCACCGTCACCCCGGGATGCCGTGCCCGCCACCGGTCGAGCACCTCGCCCTGGAGTGCCTCCCCGCCGATCACCAGTTCCGCCGTCGGCGAGCGGTCCTCCGGCAGGTTCTCCAGGATCGGCAGGTGACTGGGGGTGATCTTCAGGAACGACGGCCGGTCTCCGGAGCCGCCGGGACGGCCGCCGTCCAGCTCGCCGACCTCGATCCGGCCACCCGCGGCGAGGGTGCCCCACAGCGCGGTCACCGCCAGGTCGAAAGACGTCGACGAGTGCAGCAGCGCGACCCCCGCCAGCCCCGGGTAGTCGCGCTCGCAGCAGGCCAGGTAGCTCGCGAGCTGCCGCCGCTCGACCAGCACGCCCTTGGGGCGCCCCGTGGAGCCGGAGGTGTAGATCGCGTACGCCAGGTTCATCGGGCCCGCCCGGCGGTCGGGCTCGGTGACCGGCCGGTCCGCGATCGTCGGCCCCTCGTCGTCCAGGCAGACCACCCGCGCGGCCGTCGCGGGCAGCCGAGCCCGCAGGTGCGCCTGGGTCACGACGGCGGCCGCGCCCGCGTCGCCGATGGCGAAGGCCAGGCGGCCGGCCGGGTTGTCCGGGTCCAGCGGCAGATAGGCGCCGCCGGCCTTGAGCACTCCCAGTAGCGCCACGACGAGTTCCACGCCGCGCTCCGCGAAGACGCCGACGAGCGTGTCCGGGCCGACGCCGCAGGCGCGAAGGTGGTGCGCGAGCTGGTTGGCCCGCGCGTCGAGCCGCCCGTAGTCGAGCGACTCCCCGTCCGAGGCGACGGCCGTCGCCTCGGGGGCGCGGCGCACCCGCTCGGCGAACAGTTCGAGCAGGCACCGGTCCCCCGGTGACTCGGCGCCTTCACCGAACGGCGGTGTGGCGGCGCCCTCGGGCGCGGGTACGGACGGTGCGTCGTGGGTCACGCTGACTCCTGCCTTCGGGGACGTGTCCGATGACGGTTCGGCTAGTAGATGACACGGGAGGAGGCGCTCAGCCTGAACTCCCGGGACTTGCGCAGGTCCCTCGCCACGTTCAGACGGCGCAGCCAGCGGTCCGTCCCGTCGAAGCGCGCGCTGAAGGGGCTGCGCCCGTGGACGGCCTTGTAGTTGTCGATGAGGCAGATGTCACCCGGCTTGAGGACGACCCCGGTCATCGCGGAATCCAGCGCCGTCCCGAATGCGGCAAGCGCTTTACCCGCGTTCTCTTCCTGGATCCCGCCCATGTAGTGCGGATCGATGCGGATATATGGGTCGTCAGGGTCGCCGAAAAGGACCGCAACAGGCTCAGGAGTGTCCAGCGCCAGGTCGACCTGCCGGTAACTGCGTTTCCGTAGATCCGCGACCTTCGTATCCTCGTCGGTCACCGCGGCCCGATTCGCCGGGCGGTGCGAGTCATCCGGAAGAATGTAGAAGCGTTCCTGTGACAGAATGGCTTTGACATCATCGTCGATACGCACGTCGGAAACGTCGACATAGGTCGTCTCGACCTCGTCGGGATTGCGCAGGCACAGCAGGCCGAGATAGTCGGTGCGCAACGGGTGGAAGGCGTCCTCGGTGTGCCAGACAAGCGTTTCCTCGCTGCTCCAGCCGATCTGCTCGTGTTCGTAGCCCTTGATCGGGAAGACGTCGTGCATGATGTAGCCGCCCTGCTGCGTGGCCCATCCGATGGGGTCTCCCAGCAGGGACGCGATGAGGAAGAACGCGATGTCGTGCCCGATGGTGGGCGAGGGCACCGGCTTGTTCTTCCAGTCCGCGGGGGTCGGGCCGATCCTCGCGTCGTCCACCGGAAGCCCGGAGATCAGCAGGATTCCGGACGGCTCCGCGAGGCGGAACTCGTTGAGCGCCCTGCGGAGACGTCGCGGAAGTTCCTCGGCATACGTCCGGCTCTCGCGCTGGAAATCAGCGGACTCGACGGTCTGGTAACGCTGGGAGAGGTCCCGGACGATTTCCTCGATCACCATGACGTCGTCGTCCAGCAGATGTAATGCCAGCACAATTAACTCCCTCTGCCAACGGCAATCGGTTCCTGGGAATCACCGTGGCCGGGGCGGCCATTCGTCCCCGGCCCTAATCGAGCCTCCGGCATGACGGGGGGCGGGTTCAACGTCTTTGACTTAGGGGCTAAACAGCGCAGTCAGAGCGGGCTTCGTGCTAACGTCGTATGTGGTTCTAATCCTCCGGACCGACCTTTTCCATGTCGCCGCCCTGTCGATCCGCCGACGCGGGACACCGTAGGTCAGGCACCTCCGGAGCCGAGGCCGTCGCCTTCTCGGCCGGCCGTTTCCCAGAACGCCATCGGCAGCATTAGGGAGAACTACATTGCGCCTATCGGGCCTCACCCGGGTGACCAGCGCCGCCGCGCATCTGCAGGTGTTCGCGATATCCGGGATCAGTGCGGTGCTGTTGACCAGGGCCTATCTCCAACGGGCCGGTTATCCCCAGCTCGGCGGAGGGAGCCTGCACATCGCCCACGTCCTGTGGGGCGGCCTGCTGATGACGGTGGGCATGGGCATCACGCTCGCGTTCCTCGGCCAGGCCGCGCGGACCTGGGGTGCCGTCCTCGGCGGGGTCGGGTTCGGGCTGTTCGTCGATGAGGTCGGCAAGTTCGTCACCCAGACGACCGACTACTTCTACCGGCCGGCCGCGGGGATCATCTACCTGGTCTTCGCCCTCCTGGTCGTGCTCTCCCAGTGGTTGAAGGGCCGGACCGACTTCTCCCAGCGCGAGCGCACGGCCAACGCCGTCTACGCGGCACTCGTCGGGGTGACCTCGGGGCTGACCGTGGAGCAGCGGCACGCCGCCGTGCGACTGGTCCAGGGCTCCGACGACGCGCTCGACGCGGCGGCGGTCCGGTTGCTGGGCATGGTCCCGGCCCGGGAGACGGCTCCCGGGCCGTTGCGCACCGGCCTGGCCCGCGCCCGCGTCGCCCTCGACGGCCTGACGCGCCGCCCCCTGCTCGTCACCCTCGCGGTGGTGTATCTCATCGTTCAGGCGCTCCTGCCCCTGGTGGGCCTCGGGCTGGAGAACGCCTACGGCACGCTCGACGGCGAGCAGGAGTGGGGGGCGGTGATCGGCATGGCCGTCTCGGCGGCGATCACGGTGGCGCTGGGCCTGTGCGGCGCGGTGCGGCTGCGCGGGAACCGCATGGCCGCCTTCCGGCTGCTCAACGCCGCGCTGCTGGTCGACATCCTCTTCGGCCAGGTCTTCGCGTTCGTCATGAACCAGTTCTCCGCGGTGCCCGGCCTGGCGGCCGACCTGCTGCTCCTGGCGATCATCTCCGCCGAGGTCCGGCGGCTGCGCGAGCCGGACTGAGGGGCGCGACGGCCGGCCGTCGTCGGCCTGATCGTCGAATCGACCGTCGATCGGCGGTCAGGTCGACGACGGCTCGGCCATCGCCACGGCGATCTTCCGCGGCCCGGTGAACGGCTCGCGGCCGTGCGAGGTCAGCATGTTGTCGATGACCAGAAGGTCGTCCTGACGGTAGTCGAACCGCACGGACGCCGACCGGTAGCAGTCTCGCAGGTGGCCGACGACGTCGTCGGGGATCGTCCCGCCGTCGCCGTAGTAGGTGTTGCTCGGGAGGTTCTCCTCCCCGCACATCTCCAGCAGCCCCAGCCGCACCCCTTCGGGAAGGGTGGTGATGTGGAAGAAGGTCGCGTGGTTGAACCACACCGGGTCGCCGGTGACCGGGTGACGGTGCACGGCCTGGCGGACCGCCCTGGTCCGCAACCGGTCGCCGCCGAGCCACTCCGTCTGCACGCCGTTGCTCCGGCAGTAGTCCGTGACCTCGTCCTCGCTGTCGGTGTTGAACGCCTCGTGCCACGACATGCCGAGCTCGTCGCTGTAGTTACGGACCACCATCCACCCTCGCCGCGCGAACTCCTCGCGGATCGACGGGTCCATCCTGTCGTGGACGGCACGGGTGGAGGCCAGTGGCGTGGCGCCCTGGGACGACGGCGGTCGCAGGCAGTGGAAGTAGAGCACCATCGGCCAGACCGTCTGGTAGGAGTTCTCGTTGTGCAGGAAGATCTCCTCCTGCGAGGGGTAGTCGGTCGAGGTGTAGACATTGCCCTTGATCACGCTGCGCGGGGACGAGCGCTCCGCGTAGGTCAGCGGCGCCCCCGACAGCTCGCGCACGACCTCGTCGAAACCGTCGACGCCGCCGACCTCGAAATCGCGGAACAACACGGCGCCGTGCGCGGTGAGGCTCTTGCGGATCTCCTGCCGGTCGGATCTCACCAGGTCGGAGATCCGGGCACCCCCGCCCTCGATGACGAGGGGCAGTTCGTGGCCGGTCATGGCCGGTCCCCCATCGCCTCGGCCAGGCTCCTCGGACGCATGTCGGTCCAGTTGTCCGTGATGTAGTCCAGGGCGGCCTGCCGGTCCGTCTCGGGCAGGACCACCGTCCACCCCGCGGGCACATCGACGAACGCGGGCCACAGGGAGTGCTGCCCCTCGTCGTTGACCAGCACGAGGTAGGTGCCTTCCGGGTCTTCGAAGGGGTTCGAGTTCATGGCGCTCTCCTTTTTGGAGGTTCTCCGTTCACGAGGCGTGCCGGAGCGGGGGTCAGTTGCGCTGGGGAGACAGGAAGAGCTCCCCGTGCAGCAGCGCCACCCCCAGGGAGGTGAGGGTGTGCAGCGCCGTGTTGCGGTTGCGGGCAGTGGTGATCAGTCCGGCCTTGCGCAGTACGGTGGCGTGCTTGCTGGCCCCGGCGAGAGAGATGCCGAGCCGCTCGGACAGGCCGCCCGTGGTGCAGCTCTCGGCCAGCGCCTGGAGCGCGGCCGCCCTGGTGTGCCCGACCAGGGCGCCGAGCGCCTCGTCGTCGGGCACCGGCGCCCCGGCCAGGTCGGACAGGAAGGCCGGGGTGCACGGCGCCGAGACCACCAGGGCGGGCAGCCCCGTCTCGTGCTCGGCGTCGAGGAAGAGGTAGTTCCTGCCCTGCAGGAACAGCGAGGGGCTCAGCAGCAGACCGCGTCCGCGCAGGTGGACGTCACGGTCCTCGCTGTCGGGGATCTCCAGTACCGGCGGGTTCCAGCACAGCCTGGGGTGCAGCGTCTCAAGCAGGCACTCGACGCCGTTGCTGATCGTTATCCGGCCGTACGCCTCGCGCTCGGACTCCAGGTAACCTCGCACCCTGCTCCAGTACGGCAGCACCGCCACCTGACAGAACCCCAGCACGGTGGCGCTCACCCGCCGGCCGGCCCACTCGTCGGCCACGGAGCGCGGCTCGGCTCGGCCGGGAGAGCGCTCGACCAGTTCCAGCAGCTCCGTCGGCGCCCGGCGTTCACGGACCAGCTGCTCCACGCTGCCGACGCCCTCGCCCAGCCGATCACGCACATGCTTTCGCCACCCGTTCAGGGCGGCGCCTCCGTTGCGACCGAAGATGTCCAGCGCGAACACGCTCTCGGCCACCGGCCCGAGGCTCGCGACCATGCGCAGGCGTGCCAGGTCCTCAACCGTGAAATGAATCCTCAACACCGCGGCCCCCAGCGTTGTAGAAAGATTGGTTTTCTGTGTTGTTGGAAAGCAGGTCACGCCTCTCAGCGGAGGCTCCGGCAAATGATGGCCCGCTCTGCCGGCCGGCGCGCGGACTAATCGATCTCGGCGGGCGCCGGGCAATGCCCAGGACCGTCCGCGAGGATCCCCCAGTAAACCGAGAGTGATATTCTCATCACTCTCCCATTGGCTCTGTCAATAAGATCAACCTAACTCCGACGCCGATCGGAAGTCAACTCTCGTTGCAGAAAGCGTCAAATCTCATACACACCAGTTGATGCACTTACCTTCGGGACAGCCTCTGAACTGCGCTGCCCCCCGGATCTCTCGACCATCCAGAGCACGGCGGCACCGATTCCCGGCAGCCGGACGGCTGGGAACACGCCTCCCCCGAATCGGCGACCAGCCCATTACTCAGCGTACTGAAAGCACGCCTGACCGCCCTGTTTAGCTATCGAGTCAATGATGTGGAGCCGGACCACGCTTTTGGTAGAGGCTTTCAACAATGCCGGGGTGGATGACACCGCCGAGCCGCGCCTTTCACATCACCCGGCGTTCTCCCGGTGTTCTCCCGGTGTTCCGTTCTCACGCGCAGGGATAAGGGTTCAGAATGGTCAAAAGCGTAGTTATCGTCGGAGGTGGCACGTCGGGCTGGATGACCGCCTCGTACCTGCGGGCGGCTTTCGGCGACCGAATCAACGTGACACTGGTCGAGTCGAAGAACGTGCCCACCATCGGGGTCGGAGAGGCGACCTTCAGCACGATCCGCCACTTCTTCAACTATCTGGGCCTGGACGAGCGCGAGTGGATGCCGGAGTGCCAGGCCACCTACAAGCTGGCGATCCGGTTCGAGAACTGGCGCTCCCAAGGCCACCACTTCTACCACCCGTTCGAGCGCCTGCGCACCGTGAACGGATTCCCGCTCACCGACTGGTGGCTGAACGAGCGCCCCGGCGGCCGGTTCGACAAGGACTGCTTCGTCATCGCCTCGCTCTGCGACGCGAACCGGTCTCCCCGCTATCTCTCCGGAGCACTGTTCGAGCAGGACTTCACCGAGGGCGGCGCGGAGCGCGGTTACCGCACCACGCTGACCGAACAGAACACACAGTTCCCCTACGCCTACCACTTCGACGCCGCGCTGCTGGCGAGGTATCTCACGAAGTACGGCACCGACCGCGGCGTCCGGCACGTGCTCGACGACGTGGTGAACGTGAACCTCGACGAGCGCGGCTGGATCAGCGACGTCGTCACCAGGGAGCACGGCGCGCTGGAAGGCGACCTGTTCATCGACTGCACCGGCTTTCGCGGGATGCTGCTGAACAAGGCCCTCTCGGTGCCCTTCATGTCGTACCAGGACACCCTGCCCAACGACCGGGCTGTGGCGCTGCGGGTGCCGGTGAACATGGCCGAGCGGGGCATCCGCCCCTGCACCACGGCCACGGCTCAGGAGGCGGGATGGATCTGGACGATCCCGCTCTTCGGCCGCGTCGGCACCGGCTACGTCTACGCCAGTGACTACTGCACGCCCGACGAGGCGGAGCGGACCCTCCGCGAGTTCGTCGGCCCGGCCGCGGACGACCTCGAGGCCAACCACATCCGCATGCGGATCGGCCGGAGCGAGAACTCCTGGGTGAACAACTGCGTCGCCATCGGACTGTCGAGCGGGTTCGTCGAGCCGCTGGAGTCCACCGGCATCTTCTTCATCCAGAACGCCGTCGAACAGCTCGTCAAGCACTTCCCCAGCGAGCGCTGGGACGACCGGCTGCGCCGGTCCTACAACCGCCAGGTCGCCAATGTGATGGACGGCGTGCGCGAGTTCCTGGTGCTGCACTACCACGCCGCGGCGCGAGCCGACAACGACTACTGGAAGGACGCCACGACCCGTCAGGTACCCGACGGGCTGGCCGAACGTCTGGAGCAGTGGCAGGTCAAGCTGCCCGACCCCGAGACGGTCTTCCCTCACTACCACGGGTTCGAGCCCTACTCCTACACCGCCATGCTCCTGGGGCTGGGCGGCCTCCCCGTGCAGGCCCCGCCGGCGCTGAGGCTGTTCGACGGCGCCGCGGCCTCCAGGGAACTGCGGATCGTCCGCGACCAGTCCCGTGAACTGGTCGACAGGCTGCCCAGCCAGTACGAGTACTTCGCGCGCCTGCACGACCTGCCCCCCGAGCGGCGGGCCGCGCACGGAGCACCACGATGAAGGACCCGCTGGTCGGCCTCTCTCCCTTCGACATCCCCTTCGAGCCCTCCTTCGAGCCCCCCTCGGCGCCGCCGGCGGTCGACCCGACGCGGTTCCGGTCGCTGATGTCCGCCTTCCCCAGCGGGGTCGCCATCGTGACGACCGCCGAGCCCGGCGGCAGGCCGTGGGGGATGACCTGCTCCTCGGTGTGCAGCGTCGCGCTGGACCCGCCGACCCTGCTCGTGTGCGTCCGCAGGCTCAGCCCGACGCTGAAGGCGATGCTGAAGCTGTCGACCTTCACCGTGAACCTTCTGCACGACCGCGCGCGGTACGCGGCGGAACTCTTCGCCTCGGGGACCCCGGACCGCTTCGAGCGGGTCAGGTGGCGCACGGAACCCTCCTTCGGCGGGCCGCACCTCGTGGACGAGGCCCACGCGTTCGCGGACTGCCGGGTCACCCGGACCGTCGAGGTGGGCGACCACACCGTGGTGTTCGGCCAGGTGTTCCGGGTGGAGCAGCGGGCTCGGGCGGTACCGCTGCTCTACGGGCTCAGGGAGTACTCCTCCTGGTCGCCCGCCCCCCGTCGTCCGGAGGGCCCGCGGCCGACCGGCGGCCTGCCTGCCTGAGACGCCGCAGACGGCGCGCGCCGGGTAGCCGGGACAGCCGCCACGCCCACCGCGAACGGCGGTAGGCGCGGGCGACGTCACAGAGGAAGGCGACGTCGCCCGCCAGGTCGTCCCCGCCCGGCACGGTGTCCCGGGGCGGCTCCCCGGCGGGCGCCTCGTCTCCGGAGGCGGCGCGCAACGCGGCCGACAGCGTCGCCGCCTCCACGACGGCGTCCAGCTTCCGGCCGGTGATCCCCGCGGCCGCGGCGCGCTCCCGCGCCGCGGCCGCGACCGCGGGGTCCAGGTGATGCCGTACGATCATCCGGCCGTCCCGGATCTCGATGACCCGCCGGTACAGGCGCAGGCCGAGGTCGCGCGGTGGCAGCAGGCCGGCCAGCCGGTGCGGCGGCCGCAGCAGGGCGATCTGCGGGTTGGCCCGGTACAGATCTCCCCAGAGCGGGCGCAGCACCGTGTAGACGCGGTAGCGATGGAACCACTCCAGCAGGGCGGGCACCCGCAGGAACGCCCCCCACGCCGGCATGGTGGCGCCCAGCGGGACGCATACGAACGCGACCAGGGCGAGCACGGCGTCCAGCGCGTGACCGAGCGGCCGGGCGTGGTCGTCCCCGAAGGCGGCCACGGCCGGCAGCAGCGCCTTGTTGACGTGGTACGCCAGGGCCGCGGCCAGGCCGGCGGCGACCAGCTTCTGCCCGATTCCAGCGGAGACGTCGCCGCTCAGGGGGAACATTCGTCTGGATCGCTGCATGATGAGCGAGGCGAGCAGCTCCGCCTCCCGTTCCTCGACGCCCGAGTAGGAGCCGCGGCTCAGAACCCTGTGCACCATCCCGGAGTCCAGATTGGGCATGAGCAGTCGTACCTGCTCGGCGGCCGACAGGTCGGTCACATCGTGCCCGCACAGCAGATGGCTCAGCTCGTGGAGAATGATGTGTTCCTGGTGCGGTGGCGTGGTCACCTGCTCGTAGAAGATCAGATCGGCACCGTCGACGGCCACCCACAGCCCCATCACGCCGCGCCGGCTCCTCATGGGCTCCAGCCGGATGGTGCGGCTGCGCCTTCGCGCCACCGTGTCGCACAGCTTCCCGGCGTCGAACGGCATGGGCAGCGGGAGCTCGCTCAGTATCTCGTCACACCTGCGGCGCAGCCGCCTGAAACTCGCCCCTGAACGGGTCATCGTGATTCTCGAAAAAGGACGAGAGTGGACCCGCCGCACCACCCGAGGGATGCTTTCCGCCCCCGGAGAACCACGGTCAGAATTCCAGAACGGCGACGTCCGCGGACTCTTCGAGCCCGCGGACCAATGTCTTCATCGACTGACCCACCCCCGTGAGTTCTCCATGTCCTATCCCGGCCGAGCCTAGCAGGCCGGAAATTGGGTCGTGGTCTCAGAATGTACCCAGCCAGCGCAGTTCAGGCCATATCCGCGACCACGGTTCACGGGGGTCACGGCACACCAGGATCTCCTTACCCTGCTCGAAATGGGGAAACTCGAAATCGAGCGTGCCACCGAGCTCGCACCGCCCGAACAGCCTGGAGAACGAGGCACGGTCCACACCGACGGCTATGACAACCGTTTTATCGTCCGCCGGACGACCGAAATCAGCATAGGAATTGTTGCCGCTGTACTCCCGCGGCAGTCCGTAACCGGGACCGTACAGCGCGACGGCACCCGCCTCGCCGTAGTTGTGGCCGTAGACGACAGCCCGTGCCCGGTCGGCCTCCGGCAGCGACCGGTAGACCGCGGCCACCTGTCCCGCCAGCCCCTGCCAGCCCGTCTGGCCGAACTGCTCCTCGCCCAGCGCCGCCAGCACGGGATCGCGGGCGTACACGGCGGCGGGGAGGACCGGCATCACCATCACCATCGCCAGCAGCGCGTTCCCGGCCACCGCCAACCCGACCCAGATCCGGCGCGGGATCGTCGCCGCCCAACCGGCGGCGCGGACGCATCCCGCCACCAGCAGCACGGTCAGCAGACCCTCGGTGTACCGAGGGGCGCCACCGGCCAGGAGCAGGACCACCACCATGACCAGGTAGGCCACGGCGAGCGAGCGGTAGGCGCGCCACTCGGGCCGGCGTAGCAGGGCCAGCAGTCCCACAACCCACACCGGGGTCAGGAACGGGCCGATCATCAGTATCTGTCCCACGAAGAAGTTGATCACGCTTCCGACCCCGAACGGCTCGGACAGGCTCCCGGCCATCGCGAACTGGGGCCAGCCGTTCAGCGCCTGCCAGACCAGGCCGGGCGCGGCGATCAGCGCGGCGACCCCGGCGCCGGCCGGCAGATACCCGCTGCGCAGCACCCGTCTGGGCCCCGTGACCAGCAGCCCCGCCGCGAGGCAGATCACCAGCAGCACCACGAGGTACTTCGCGAGCAGTCCGATCCCGACCACCGCGCCGGCGACCGGCCAGAGCCGCTCCTCGCCGGTACGGATGACACGGATCACCAGCCAGCACGCGGTCACCCAGACGAGGTGGTCCACGGCGGTGGGGTGGAGCACGTGCCCGGCGGCGAACGACGCCAGCGAGCCGGCCGTCGCACACGCCGCGAGCAGTTGCGCCCTGCCGCCCCCGCCGAGTTCGCGGGCGATGAGCCCGGCGACCAGCACGGCGACTCCGGCCAGCAGCGCCGGCACGACGCGGATCGCGACCAGGTTGTCGCCGAACAGCGCCATCTGCGCCCGGGCCAGCAGCGGGATCAGGGGCGGCTGGTCCACGTATCCCCAGTCGAGATGCCCCGCGGCCACCCGGAAGTAGAGTTCGTCGACGTAGTACCCCTGTCCTCCGGAAAGCAGCAGGAACACGGCGACCGCTCCGCCGGAGACGGCCGCGAGGGGTCCCCGGCGCACCGGCGACATCGCCGCCCCGTTTTTTTCCGCGGATGGTTCCGGAATGGCCGTCACGGTCGACATTTAAGAGCACCTCTCATTCTCGATCCACGACCCGCCACGGCATGCCGGACATTCTCGTCCGCGAAAACAGGCGTTCCATGTTGAACCGTCATGCCGACAGTACAGCCGCTGGTGACAGCATGACGGGGGCGTCGCAGACGGGCAACGACATTGAATCCTCGGGAAAATATGCAGCTCGCGTATTGAGCAACCAGACGCTTGCGAACATTCTTTTCATGCATTATTTTTCCCTCAACACCCCTGTCGTTTCGTGTGATCGATAACCGCATTCCGCGGCGCCGGTCGACCGGCGGTCCACGAACGGTTACCCCCGGATTCGACAGGGATTTTTCGAATGCCGGAAAACAGATGTCCCCGGCTGCCCCACACTCCCGAACCACCCATGTGAGGTGAACGGAATGCAGGAAACCCGAACGGTGCCCGCCAGTTCAGGGCTGGACGTCGGCAATCTCACCCAGTTCGAGTATCTGGCCCTGAACAGCCCGCTGAACATCGCCGACGCGCACGCCCGCCAGGGGCTCACCGCGGGACAGGCCCGGATCATCGACGACCTGCCGAACCTGTTCCTCAAGGCCGCCGAACTCCCGGTCGAGGAGGTGGAGCGGGAAGCCCACCGCGCGTACTTCGGGCTACTCGGCCAGCACAGCTACCCGGGCGACGACGGCCGGGTGCTGGCCTGCTACTCCTCCTCCGTGGCCATGGAGATCCTCGCCCGCTCCCTGGCCGGCGCGATGAGCTCGGTCGCGCTGATCCACCCCACCTTCGACAACATCCCGGACATCCTCCGCGGTGTCGGGCTGGACCTGGTGCCGGTGGCCGAGGAACGGCTGGGGGAGGACGACCTCGACGACGTCCTGGGCTCGGTGGGCTGCGTCTTCGTCACCACACCGAACAACCCGACCGGCCGGGTGCTGTCCGAGGAGGGCCTGCGCAGGCTCGCCGGGCAGTGCGCGGAGCGCGACCTGGTCCTGGCGCTGGACACCTCGTTCCGCGGGTTCGACCCCGCCGGCCACTACGACCACTACCGGGTGCTGCGGGACAGCGGGTGCCGCTGGGTCGTCATCGAGGACACCGGCAAGCTGTGGCCGACGCTCGACCTCAAGGTCGGCTGGCTGGTGACGGCGGCCAACCTCGGCCTGCCGGTGGCCAAGATCTACTCCGACATCCTGCTGGGCGTGTCCCCGATGGTGCTCGCGCTGGTCCAGCGGTTCTCCGAGGACGCCGCGGACGGCGGCCTCGCCGACCTGCACCGCTTCGTGGCGGAGAACCGCGCCCTGGTGCGGGAAGGGCTGGCCGGGGTGCCGGGGATCCACTTCCCCGACCCGCACAGCAGGGCCAGCGTGGAACGGGTGAACGTCGGCGCGCGGTCGGCCCTGGACGTGTGGTCCAGCCTGCGGGACCACAACGTGTACGTGCTGCCCTGCCAGAAGTTCCACTGGGCGAACCCGCCCGAGGGGAACAGTACCCTCAGGATCGCCCTGGCCAGGTCCGCCGCTCCCCTCAGGGAGGCGACCCGGGCGCTGCGCTCCGTACTGCTCTCACGATGAGAACCGACGCGGGCGAGGCCGCGACGGTTCCGGCGGAGACCGCGGGACCCCTGTCGCACGCGCGCTCCTGGCGGGCGGGGGTCGTGCAGTCGCTCCTCCCTCCCGGCGTGTTCGACCTGGGGCCGGGCTACCTCGAACCCGGCCTGCTCCCGGTCGACCTGCTGGGAGCCGCCTACGCGCGGGCACTGGAGGAGTACGGCTCGGCCGCGCTCGGCTACGGCGACGACCGGGGCGCGCTCGACCTCCGCGCCGCGCTGGCGGAACGGACCGCCCAGGCGGACGGCATCGCCTGCGGGCCCGGAAACGTGCTGGTCACCGCGGGCATCTCGCAGGCTCTTCAGCTGCTCGCCACCACCCTGGCGGATCCGGGGGATGTGGTCCTCGTCGAGGAGACCTGCTACGACCTGGGACGCCTGATCCTCACCGACTGCGGGATGCGGCTGCGCGAGGTGCGCTCGGACTCCGGGGGCATGGACCCGGACGCGTTGCGCGAGGCCCTGGCCGAGGAACGAGCCGCGTTCGTCTACCTGAACCCCACCTTCCACAACCCCACCGGCCGGGTCGTCCCCGTCGCTCGGCGACGTGAGTTGCTGTCCGTCGCGTCCCGCCACGGGACTCCGGTCGTGGAGGACGACGCCTACGCCGAGCTGCATCTCGGCGAGGCCCCCGCTCCCCCCTCCATGGCGGGGCTCGCGAGCTACCACGGGGTGATCCGGCTGCGCACCTTCTCCAAGACGCTCGCCCCCGGGCTGCGCCTGGGCTGGCTGCTCGCCGGGACCGAGACCGTCGACCGGCTCGCCGGTCACGGGCTGTTCCGCAGCGGCGGCTGCCTGAACCACACCGCCGCGCTCGCGGTGGCCGCCCTGGTGCGCGCCGGCGACTACGACCGTCACCTGGACTGGCTGCGAGCCCGGTTGCGGGAGAGGCGTGACACGCTCGTCGACACCCTGCTGGCCAACCTGGACGACGGTTTCGAACTCGACCGGCCGGACGGCGGTTTCTTCGTCTGGCTCCGCGCCCGCCACCGGCGGCGCGAGCCCGACCTGCTCGGCGCGGCAAGCGGTGCCGGGGTCGAGGTGGCCGCGGGCTCCCGCTTCGGCGGCACGGCGCGGCCGGCCATCCGGCTGGCCTACAGCTTCAACTCCCCCTCGCGGCTGGCCTTCGCCGCCCGGCGGCTGGCCGCGGCCTGGAACGCGTTACCGGCGCACACGGATCGGACCTGACGCATGCGATCGATCGAGACGACCATCCCCTCCACTCCGATGGCGGGCCCGCACGGCTACACCCTGCCGCTCTCCCCCTCCGGGGGCTCGGCGATGGTCACCCCGCCGCCCTGGCACTTCTCCGGCGACGTCATCATGGTCGACTACCGCGTGGACCCGGCCGCGGCCGCGCGGTTCCTGCCGCCCGAACTGGAGCCGGGCCCCGACCCCGGCGAGGCCGCCGCGATCTTCGCCGAGTGGCAGTGGTGCTCGGAGTCCGGGGCCGAACTGGCCGACCCGGCGCGATGCCGGTTCGCCGAGTTCCTGATCCTGATCTCCTGCCGGTACCGGGGGCGGCATCTCGCGCGATGCCCGTACGCCTGGGTGGACAGCCCGGTCCCGCTGATGCGCGGCTGGATCCAGGGCATGCCCAAGCAGTTCGGCACCGTCCACCAGATCCGGCCGGTGGCGGTCGGCCGCGCGGGTCCCCGGCTGGCCGGCGGGGGACGGTTCGGCGGGGTCCTGTCCGTGGACGGACGGCGTACCGCCGAGGCGACCGTCACCCTGGACGGCCGGATCGACCGGCCGCCGCTTCTGCACACGGTCCCGCTGGTGCACACCCGGCTGTTCCCCTCCTGGGTGCCGTCGGAGGCGCCGCTGAACCGGCTCGTCGTCTCGGAGGTCACCGACATCGAGTTCTCCGACATCTGGGCGGGATCGGCCGACCTGCGCCTCCTCGACGTGCCGGACGCCGACCTGGCCGGCCTGGCCCCCGTCGAGGTGGGCAGGGGGTACGTGTTCTCCTACGCGGAGACGCTGCATCACGGCCGGCCGCTGACGGATGACGACAGGTGACGGCACCCCCGGGAAAACATCAGGATATTTCATCTAATGTTCCGCCCGGAGGACCTCGCAGCAACCGATCTACAAGAACAACAAACTGTCGTTGGTCCATATACACACTGCCACCCACCCCAGTTGACGCCCTGGTATCCTTCGACCTGCGACCCGGGCCTGCCCAGGCCGGTCCGCGCGGGAAGGACACATGCCAGACACCTCGCCGGCCGGCTCGCCGGACACACGGCGGACCCTCGCGGCGAAGCTGGACCATCTCTTCCACACGGTCCACCCGCGTGACGGCGGCGAGTACAGCTTCGAGGAGGTCGCCGAGGCACTTCGCGCGGCCGGCGGCCCGACCATATCGGCCACCTACATCTGGCAGCTGCGAAAAGGCATCCGCGACAACCCGACCAAACGGCATCTTGAAGCCCTGGCGGGATTCTTCGGTGTCCCTCCGGCCTACTTCTTCGACGAAACGGCAGCCGAGCGGATCGACGCCGAACTCGCGCTGCTGACCGCCATCCGGGACACGCGCGTCCGGCAGCTCGCGCTGCGCGCGGCCGGTCTCTCCCCCAAGAGCCTGAACGCCATCACCGAGATGATCGAGCGGGTACGCGAGCTGGAAGGACTGCCCGACACCACGGAGAAGCCGTGAGCACCCGCCCTCCTCGCGGAGGCAGGCAGGCCCGCGGACGCCGCCCTCGCCTTCGCCCGCTCATCCTCCGGTATCCCGCACCGCTCCCGCCGGGCGGTCGACGACGCACCGACCTGTTCGGACCGGTGTCCAAGTGAAGTTCAAGTCGTACCCAAGATCGTGTGAGAAGACTTCTCCGGGAGATCTCCTGAGGGAGAAATCAGGTGACCGGATACGACGGCGCGGAAATCTGCGGTCTCGCCCGCTCACGCTGTTCCGGCACGACTTTCCCCGCCCTCGGGCAAGGAAGTGAAGGAGAAAGTCATGAGAACACGCGGAATCATCGGTGTGGCGGTCGCCGCCGCCCCGGCCGGTGGGCTCCTCGTCCCGGCGCTCCCGGCCTCGGCCGCCGATCATCACCATCAGGACCGGCAAGATCCTGGAACCACGGACCGGCACCAACCTGTTCCTCAAGTGCCCCGACAACCATCCGTGGTAAACGACCGCGGGGACAACCGGCCACTACACCCGATGAAGGAACACCGGCGGCAACTGTCCGTCTTCTTCAGGAACGAACCCCGCTTGAAGAACATGTCGGCGAGCGCACTCCGGTCAGGCCGTTCCAGGGCCTGACCGGAGTTCGGAAATCGCTCTCACCTCATAACGCTCCACGACGATCCGTTGGGCGCGCACTCTCGACCTTCCTGGTGTTTCACCAGGTCGGAGACATCTCATATCGCTCCGCGCAGCCGAGTCCAACGATGTCGAGCAACCGGTCGACCGCGGAATCCACGAAGGGTCACTTCAGTTCTGCGTCGATTCAGAAACGACGTCGGCCGGAAATCGTGTAGAGTTGCATATTTTTCCGAATTTAATAACAAAGAGGAGGTTTCCGTTGTCAGGAAATACGGAAGTTGCCGATCAAGGCTCTTCGGCGCGGCATTCCGAAACGAGGTCGGCTTCCATATCCGATACGCCCGCCGCTCCTGCCGCCTTTTCTGTGGCCCCTGGGCCTGCCCGGGGCCTGTCCGTGCTGGAGCCGCATACGGTACTGACGGCATCCGAGCTCTACTCACGCATCTGCGTGAGAGATCCCTACTTCGCCCTCAAGGACGTCACGGTGATGCGGCAGGGCGAGGTGGCGGCCAGGGTGCCCGTGCAACAGGACCCAGACATGGAGGCCGGCTGCATCGGCATCGCCGAAGCGGGCCGCCACCTGGCGATTCTTGGCTCATGCGCCGCGGCCGTGGCGGCGCCTCGGGAGGGCCAGCACTTCTACCTGGCAACGGGCGCCCGCGGACAGTGGCTGAACCCGGAGCCGCAGGCGCGCGCCTCGGAGTTGCTCCGGGGCTCGGCGCAGGCGGAGCACACCGGCGAGCGCACCGCCAAAGCACACACGCTGCTGTCCTCGCCCGACGGCACTCCACTGATGCGCTTGGATGTGGACTACGACGTGCTGCCGGCCGCCACCTTCGCACGTCTGTTCGCCAAGGCGCGTGTGGACATGCGTCGCGAGCCGCGCCTCGACGACGGAGTCCGGCGCACGCCCGAGGAGTGGGCCGAGCTGCGGCAGAACCCGTACGGCAAGCCCCTGGCGCTGCGCGACTGGCACCCGGACGGCGAATGCCTCAGTGCCACACTGGGCCCGGTGACAGCGGACATGTGCAAGGGCCACTTTGCCCTGCACCCGGCGATGCCGGTGGCCGTTGTCGCCGGTGGCATGACGCGAGTGGCCACCACACTGCTGCGCCGGCTGGAGGGTGCGCCATCGGCTCGCTGCATGACGAAGGGCGTACGCCTGGTAGCGCATAGCCTCGCCTACGCGGGGCAAACGATGAGGTTCAGCGCGCACCGCCGTACCCGCGAGGGCGCTGACCATGACTTCCGCTGCTGGGCCGAGGTGGGCGAGCGCGTGGTGGCGGAGCTCGACATCACCTTCACCCGTGTGGACTGAGTCGCCTCAGTCCTGGGCGATCATCAACCCGTCCGGCTTTGTCGAAGCGGGCCCGGCCTCCTCACCCGCGACCGGGCCCGCCGCCTTCCAGCACTCAGAGGTCGCCGAGCCCCAGCTCGCGGGCGATCAGCATGCGCTGGACCTCGCTGGTGCCCTCGCCGATCTCCAGGATCTTGGCGTCGCGGTAGAAGCGGCCGACCGGGTATTCGTTCATGAACCCGTAGCCGCCGAAGATCTGGGTGGCGTCGCGGGCGTTGTCCATGGCGGCGTCGCCGGCGACGAGCTTGGCGATGGCCGCCTCCTTCTTGAACGGCTCCCCCGCGAGCATCTTCTCCGCGGCGTGGTAGTAGGCCAGGCGGGCGGTGTGGGTGCGCACCTCCATATCGGCGATCTTGAACTGGATGGCCTGGTAGTGGCCGATGGGGTGGCCGAACGCCCGGCGCTCGCGGACGTAGCGCAGCGACTCGTCCACGCAGCCCTGGGCCAGCCCGGTGGAGAGCGCGGCGATGGCGATGCGGCCCTCGTCGAGGGTCTGCAGGAACTGCGCGTAGCCGCGCCCGCGCTCGCCGAGCAGGTTCCGCGCCGGGACCCTGCAGTCGTCGAAGGAGAGCCCGCGGGTGTCGGAGCAGTTCCAGCCCACCTTGGAGTACTTCTTGGCCACGGTGAGGCCCGGGGTGCCCGCCGGCACCAGGATCGTGGAGATCTCCTTCTTGCCGTCGGCCCGCTCGCCGGTGATCGCGGCCACACCGATGACGCCGGTGATGTCGGTGCCGGAGTTGGTGATGAACGCCTTCGTGCCGTTGATCACCCACTCGTCGCCGTCCAGCACCGCCGTGGTGCGCATGCCGCCCGGCACATCGGAGCCGCCGCCCGGCTCGGTGAGACCGAAGGCGCCCAGCATCTCGCCCGACGTCAGCCGGGGCAGCCACTCGGCGCGCTGCTCGGCCGTGCCGAACCGGTAGATCGGCATGGCGCCCAGCGACACCGCGGCCTCGACGGTGATCGACACACTGGAGTCGACCCTGGCCAGTTCCTCCAGGGCCAGGCAGAGCGCGAAGTAGTCGCCGCCCATGCCGCCGTACTCCTCGGAGATCGGCAGCCCGAACAGGCCCATCGCGCCCATCTGCCGCACGATGTCGTAGGGGAACTCCTCGCGCTCGTAGAGGTCGCCGATCACCGGGGCCACCACGTCGCGGGCGAACGCCTCGACGGTCTTGCGTAGCTCCTCGTACTCGCCGGTCAGCTTGGGCATGGTCACTCCTTCTCCACGGGGGTGCGGGACGGGCTCCCGGCCAGGGCCTGGACGACCCGCGACGGGCTGGGGCGGCCGAGCCTGCCGGCCAGCCAGGTGCTGGTCTCCACCAGCGACGGAAGATCAAGGCCGGTCTCGACGCCGAGACCGTGCAGCATCCAGACCAGGTCCTCGGTGGCGAGGTTGCCGGTGGCGCTCTCGGCGTACGGGCAACCGCCGATGCCTCCGGTGGAGGCGTCGACCACCCTCACGCCCTCCCGCAGCGCGGTGAGCGTGTTGGCCAGGGCCTGGCCGTAGGTGTCGTGGAAGTGGACCGCGAGCCGGGAGGGGTCGCCGAAGGCCTCGATCAGCGCGGCGACGTGGCCGGCGGTGCCGACGCCGATGGTGTCGCCGAGCGACAGCTCGAAGCAGCCCAGGTCGAGCAGCCTGCGCCCGACGGAGACGACCTGGGCGATCGGCGTCGGGCCCTCCCAAGGGTCACCGAAGCACATCGACACGTACGCCCTGACCTTCAGGCCGTGCGCCAGCGCCCGTGCGACCACCGGCTCGAACATGTCGAACTGCGACTCCAGCGTCCGGTTGAGGTTCCGGCCCGCGAACGTCTCGGTGGCGCTCGCGAAGATCGCGATCTCCTGGACGCCGTGTTCGAGCGCGCGGTCCAGGCCGCGCTCGTTGGGCACGAGCACCGGGTAGCGCACACCGGGGACCCGCTCCATGACCGTCAGCAACTCCGAGGCGTCGGCGAGCTGGGGCACCCACTTGGGGTGCACGAAGCTGGTGGCCTCGATCACCCGGTGTCCCGCGGCGGCCAGCCGGGCGATGAACTCGGCCTTGACCCGGACGGGGACCACCGCCGCCTCGTTCTGCAGCCCGTCGCGCGGCCCGACCTCGTAGATCGTGACCCGCTCGGGCAGTCCCTCCGCCCCGATCCTCTGCGGCTCGCGCATCATGCCCCCTCGTCTCCCTGACGTTCCGGTACGGCGCGCATCACCGCTCCTGTCCGCCGACCACGGCCAGCACGGCGTCCATGCCGACCGCCTGGCCCGTCCGGACCCGCAGCTCGGCGACAACCCCGTCGATCGGCGCGGTCACGGTGTGCTCCATCTTCATCGCCTCCACGATGAGCAGCGGCTGCCCCTCGGTGACCCGGTCACCGGCGGCCACCTTCACCACCAGAACGGTGCCCGGCATCGGGCTGCGGACCAGACCGTCCCCCGGACCGCCCGCGCCCGCCCGGTCGCCGGGGTCGCCCAGGTGGCGGTGGGTGAACGCCCAGGCGTCGCCGTCGCGGCCGAGCCACACCGTGTCGCCGTCCCTGGCGACGGCGTAGCGCCTCGCGGTCTCACCGAGGGTGACGAGCAGGTCGTCGCCCTCGTCGGCCAGCAGCGCCCGTACCGTCTCGGCGCCGGCACCCGCGCCGTCGCCGGAGAGGTCGCCGGAGAGCAGGACCTCGGCGCCGGAGGCGGGCAGGCCGCGCACCCTGAGCTCGTGGACCCCGTCGCGGCTCTCCAGCCGGTAGACGGTCCACGCCGCCTCGCCCAGCCGCCAGCCGTCGGGGACGTCCCACGGGTCGGCGTGCCCCGCGGGGACGTGCTCGCGGTGCAGGACCAGGGCCGCGGCGGTCAGCACGTCGTCGGGGACGCCCGCACGGGAGACCAGCTCGTCGAGGTGGCGCTCGACGAGGCCGGTGTCGAGGTCTCCCGCGACCACCGCGGGATGGCCGATCAGGGCGCGCAGGAAGGAGATGTTGGTGGGCACCCCGAGCACGGCCGTGGCCGCGAGCGCCCCGTCGAGCCGCCGCAGGGCGCTCGCCCGGTCCGGCCCCCAGGCGATGACCTTCGACAGCATCGGGTCGTAGTCGCTGCCGACCACGCCCCCGGCCAGCAGACCGGAGTCGACCCGCACGCCGGGCGGCTCGCGCAGCGCGAGGACCCGGCCCCCGGTCGGCAGGAAGCCCCGGAAGGGATCTTCCGCGTAGACCCGGGCCTCGACGGCGTGACCGTCGAGCCGCACCTGCTCCTGGGTGAGCGGGAGGGGCTCGCCGGCGGCGACCCTGAGCTGGAGCTCGACCAGGTCCAGGCCGGTGACCAGTTCGGTGACGGGGTGCTCGACCTGCAGGCGGGTGTTCATCTCCATGAAGTAGTAGTCGCCGGTGGAGCCCTGGACGATGAACTCCACGGTGCCGGCACCGGTGTAGCCGACGGACCTGGCGGCCTCGACCGCCGCGGCGCCCATCGCGGCCCTGGTCGCGGCGTCGAGAAGCGGGGAGGGTGCCTCCTCGACGATCTTCTGGTGGCGGCGCTGCAGGCTGCACTCGCGCTCGCCCAGGTGGATGACGCCGCCGTGGGCGTCGGCCATCACCTGGATCTCGATGTGCCGGGGGTTCTCCACGAACCGCTCGATCAGCAGGGTCGCGTCACCGAACGCGGCGGCGGCCGTGCGGCGGGCGGACGCCAGCGCCTCCGGCAGCTCCGCCGCGGAGCGCACGAGCACCATGCCCTTGCCCCCGCCGCCCGCCGAGGGCTTGATCAGCGCGGGGAAGCCGATCCGCTCGGCGGCCTCGGCCAGGTCGTCGCCCGGCTCGGCTCCGCCGGGGACGACGGGGACGCCGGCCGCGGAGACGGTGGCCTTGGCGCGGATCTTGTCGCCCATGGCCTCGACGGCCTCCGGCGGCGGGCCGACGAAGACGAGCCCGGCCTCGGCGCAGCGCCGGGCGAAGGCGGCGTTCTCCGCGAGGAAGCCGTAGCCGGGGTGCACGGCCTGGGCTCCGGTCGCCGCCGCGGCGGCGAGGATGCCGTCGACGTCGAGGTAGCCGCCGGCGAGCCGTACCGCGACATCGGCCTCGCGGACGTGCCGCGCCCCGGCGTCGGCGTCGCTGTGCACGGCCACGGAACGGATGCCCAGTCTGCTGAGCGTACGGGTGATCCGCAGGGCGATCTCGCCGCGGTTGGCGACGAGGACGGTGTCGAACATCCGGCGGGGTGCTGATGGTTGGGTCATGGGTGCGGTCACATCCGGAAGACGCCGTAGCCGACAGGGTCGAGGGGGGCATTGGCCGAGGCTGACAGGGCCAGGCCCAGGACGGTTCGGGTGTCGAGGGGGTCGATGACCCCGTCGTCCCAGAGGCGGGCCGTGGAGTAGTAGGGGTTGCCCTGCTCCTCGTACTGCCCGCGGATGGCGTCGGGGTCGGCGTTGCCGACCGTGGACAGGACATTGGCGGCCTGCTCGCCGCCCATCACCGAGATCCGGGCTCCGGGCCACATCCACAGGAACCGGGGCGAGTAGGCGCGCCCGGCCATCGCGTAGTTGCCGGCCCCGAACGAGCCGCCGACGACCACGGTGAACTTGGGCACCCGGGCGCAGGCGACGGCGGTGACCATCTTCGCGCCGTGCTTGGCGATCCCGCCCGCCTCGTAGGCCCGGCCGACCATGAACCCGCTGATGTTCTGCAGGAAGACCAGCGGGGTGTTGCGCCGGTCGCACAGTTCGATGAAATGGGCGCCCTTGAGCGCCGACTCGCCGAACAGGATGCCGTTGTTGGCGATGATCCCGACGGGGTGACCGTGGATGCGGGCGAACCCGGTGACGAGCGTGCTGCCGTACTCGGCCTTGAACTCGCCGAACCTGCTGCCGTCGACGACGCGGGCGATGATCTCACGGACGTCGTACGGGGTGCGGGTGTCGGCGGGGACGATGCCGTACAGGTCGCGGGGGTCGCAGACCGGCTCCTCCGATGGCAGGCGCTCCCAGGGGGAGGGCGTGCGCGGCGCGAGGGTGGAGACGATGTCCCGGACGATCCTCAGCGCGTGGCGGTCGTCGTCGGCGAGGTGGTCGGTGACGCCGCTGACCCGGGCGTGCAGGTCGCCGCCGCCCAGGTCCTCGGCGCTGACCTCCTCGCCGGTGGCCGCCTTCACCAGCGGCGGGCCACCGAGGAAGATCGTGCCCTGGTTGCGGACGATCACCGCCTCGTCGCTCATCGCCGGGACGTAGGCGCCGCCCGCCGTGCAGGAGCCGAGGACCGCGGCGATCTGCGGGATGCCGCGCGCCGACATGGTGGCCTGGTTGTAGAAGATCCGGCCGAAGTGCTCGCGGTCCGGGAAGACCTCGTCCTGCCTGGGCAGGAACGCGCCCCCGGAGTCGACGAGGTAGACGCAGGGCAGGTTGTTGTGGAGGGCGACCTCCTGGGCCCGCAGGTGCTTCTTGACGGTGATCGGGTAGTAGGTGCCGCCTTTGACGGTGGCGTCGTTGGCGACGATCACGCACTCGCGGCCGGAGACCCGGCCCACCCCGGTGATGATCCCGGCGGCGGGCGCCTCGTCCCCGTACATCCCTCCCGCGGCCAGCTGGGAGAGCTCCAGGAATCGCGAGCCGGGGTCGAGGAGGGAGTCGACGCGGTCGCGGGGCAGCAGCTTGCCCCGGGAGACGTGCCTGGCGCGCGACTTCTCCGGGCCTCCCAGTCTCGCGGCCGCGACGCGTTCCCCGAGGTCGGCGACCAGCCGCTCATTGACCTCGGCGTTGCGCCTGAAACCCTCGCCACCCGGGTCGCAGGTGCTTCGCAGCACCGGCCAGCCACTCATGCGGGCCCTCCTGTCCGGCTCCGTCGCCGCTGGGTTAAGGATCACTAACTTCACCGCAGATGTTAGTCATTATTAACGTTACCGTCTACCATGCGGAAGGTGACGACTGCCCAGCCCGCTACCCGCAATCGCGGCTCGCGGCGCGCCGAGATCCTGGACGCCGCGGCGAGACTGTTCGCGGCGCGCGGCTTCCACGGTGTCTCGATCGAGGACATCGGCGGCGCGGTCGGCACCTCGGGTCCGGCCCTCTACCGGCATTTCAGCGGCAAGGAGGCTCTGCTCTCCGAGATGCTGCTGGACGTCAGCGAGCGCCTGCACGCCTCGGGCACCCGCCGCGTGACCGAGGCAGCCGGCGCCGAGCAGGCCCTGAACGCCCTGCTCAGCTGCCAGATCGAATTCGCGCTGAGCCACCCGGCGCTGATCACGGTGCACGACAGGGAGCTGGACAACGTACCCGAGCCCGCCCGGCGACGGATCCGCAGGCTCCAGAGACTGTACGTCGAGGAGTGGGTCACCGTGCTGAGCGAGCTCTACCCGGGCCGTTCCCAGGCCGAGCTGCGCGCCGCGACCCACGCCGTCTTCGGGCTGCTCAACTCCACACCGCACAGCGCCGGGGAACTACCGCCCGCGGCGATGGCCGAACTGCTGCGCGGCATGGCCCGCGCGGCGCTGGCCACATCCCAAGGTTAGCAATCACTAACTCATGATGTGGGCACCCTTGCGCGGGGACGTGAGCCACGCCTGCGAGGGGTTCACCATGACCGTGCACGGCGCCTCGCGCAGCAGCATCTGGCAGGCCGGGCCGATGGGGAGGCCCGGCGGGTCGTCGTGCTCCCTGTCGGCCACCACCATCAGGTCCGAGCGGTCGGCCGCGGCACGGAGCACCTCGACGTGGGATCTCGTCTCGATCATGGTCTCCACCTCCAGCTGCGGATACCTCTCCTCCCACAGCGCGACGTTGGTGTTGAAGCGGACCGCCACCCGCCGGGTGTCGTCGGCGCCCTCGGGGCAGAGGCAGATCACCAGCAGCGTCGCCCTGCGCAGCCTCGCCTCCTCGAAGGCCAGGCCGAGCTCCGCCGACTCCAGGTGCGCGTCCTCCACGGCGATCGCGACGCGGTCGGTGCGGAGGTGGCCCGGCTGCCTGACGACGGCCACCGGGCAGCGGGCGTGCGAGGCGACCTGGACCGTCGTCGAGCCGATCTTCAGCTCGTCGAAACCGCCGGAGCCGCGCGGGCCGATCGCGACCAGCTCGGCCGCACCCGACACGCTCACCAGAGCCGCCCCCGGCGACCCCTCCACCAGCTGGCCGCGCACCTGTGCCCGGGGGGCCAGATCGTGCGCCAGGGCCAGCCCCCTCTCCAGGATGTGCGAGCCCATGCGCCGGATGACCGCGGTGGTCTCGTGGGTGACGGAGAGCATCGGGTAGGGCCACTGCCAGGCGTGACAGATCAGCAACGGGAGGAATCTGAGGCGGGCCTCCTCAAGGGCCCAGCGCAGCGCCCGCCGGCTCTCCACGGAGTCGTCGTATCCGACGACCACCGGCCGCTCATCGTCCTGTACCAGCATTGCGGCTCCCCTCCCGCGTCACTCACCTTCCATACTTCACTGATCCTCACGCTCGGTAAGGCGACCATTCACAAGTCTTGCCTCGTTTTCCGGCTCGCACCGGCAAAGGCACCTCCTTGACCATTGTTTCCGATAATCAGCAGTAAATTCTGACAACCTGTCATGGAAAGCTGTTACATGAGGCCGATCCACGACCCCGCCGCACCAAAGATGTCAAGGTTGAGGACGGCGTCCGCCGAGGAGGACATAATCGGGCTGTGGCGCGCGACACTGTTGAGACCCACTTCACCGAGGCCGTGGCCGCCCTCTCCCCCGGGGCGCCGCGCGATCCCGGCCTTCCCGTACGGGAGGGCACGACCCTGACCGGGGCCCGCTGCCGCGAGCTGTTCGAGTTCCAGCTGGGCAGCAGGCTGCTGGACGTCACCGCCCGCTGGCTTCGTGAGCAGGGGCAGGGCTTCTACACCATCGGCTCGGCCGGACACGAGGGCAACGCCGCGATCGCCGCCGCGCTGCGCGTCACCGACCCCGTCCTCCCGCACTACCGGTCCGGCGCCTTCTACCTGACCCGGTCGGCGATGGCGGGACGGCTGCCCGAGGAGGGGATGCGCGATGTGCTGCTCGGCCTGACCGCCTCGGCCGAGGAGCCGATGGCCGGCGGGCGGCACAAGGTCTTCGGCCACCCCGACCTGGCGGTGATCCCGCAGACCTCCACGATCGCCAGCCACCTGCCGCGCGCGGTGGGCGTGGCCTTCGCCATCGAGCGCACCCGCCAGCTCGGCCTGCCGGGGCCGTGGCCGGCCGACGCGATCGCGATGTGCAGCTTCGGCGACGCCTCGACGAACCACGCCAGCGCCCTGTCGGGACTCAACACCGCCGCCTACTGCTCCTACCAGAAGCTGGCGCTGCCGGTCCTGTTCGTCTGCGAGGACAACGGCCTGGGCATCAGCGTGCGCACCCCCGAGGGCTGGGTCAAGGCCGCCCACCACCCACTGTTGAGGTACTTCGAGGCCGACGGCTGCGACCTGGCCGACGTCCACGACGTGGCGCTGGCCGCCGCCGACCACGTCCGCTCGAATCGAGCCCCGGCCCTGCTGCGCGTCGGCACCGTCCGGCTGATGGGCCACGCGGGGTCGGACGTGGAGCTTTCCTACCGGAGCAAACGGGAGATCGACGCCGACCTCGCGCGCGATCCGCTCGTCACGACCGCCAGGCTGCTCGTCGAGGCCGGTCTGACCACCCCCGACGAACTGCTGCTCCGCTATGAGACGACGCGCGAACACCTGTTCAAGATGGCCATGGAGAGCTCACGGCGGCCCCGGCTGGTCTCCGCCCTCGACATCGTCGAACCGCTGGCCCCGCGCACCCCCGCCGCCGTCGCCGCGGCCGGCAGGAACGTCGCGGCCCCCGAGGCCAGGGCGAGGGCCTTCGGCGGCAGGCTCCCCGAGCAGGAGGGTCCGCTGACCCTCTCCCAGGCCATCAACCGCACCCTCACCGACGCCCTGGCCGCCCACCCCGACGTGCTGGTCTTCGGCGAGGACGTGGCGCGCAAGGGCGGCGTCTACGGCGTCACCCGCGGCCTGCAGAAACGCTTCGGTCTCGGCCGGGTCTTCGACACCCACCTCGACGAGCAGGCGGTGCTCGGCCTGGCACTCGGCTCGGGGGTCTCCGGCCTGCTGCCGGTGCCCGAGATCCAGTACCTGGCCTACCTGCACAACGCCCTGGACCAGATCCGCGGCGAGGCCGCGACGCTCCAGTTCTTCTCCCGGGGCGCCTTCCGCAACCCGATGGTGCTGCGCGTCGCCTCCTACGCCTACCAGAAGGGCTTCGGCGGCCACTTCCACAACGACAACTCCGTCGCCGCGCTGCGCGACATCCCCGGCCTGGTCGTGGCCTCCCCCGCGCGTCCCGATGACGCCGCCTCGATGCTGCGCACCTGCCTGGCCGCCGCCCGCACCGACGGCAGCGTCTGCGTCTTCCTTGAGCCCATCGCGCTGTACAGCACCCGCGACATGTTCGAGGAGGGCGACAACGGCTGGCTCTCCCCGTACGCGCCCCCGGCCCGCTGGGCGGAGACGCACATCCCGATCGGGCGCGCCCGCAGCTACGGCGACGGCCGCGACCTGACGATCGTGACCTTCGGCAACGGCCTGCGGATGAGCCTGCGCGCCGCGGTCAGGCTCACCGCCGAGGGGCACAGCTGCCGGGTGCTCGACCTGCGCTGGCTCTCCCCCCTGCCGGTGGAGGATCTGATGCGGGCCGCCGAGCTGACCGGAAGGGTGCTGATCGCCGACGAGACCCGCCGTAGCGGAGGGGTCTCGGAGAGTATCGTCGCCGAGCTGATCGACGCGGGTTTCACCGGCAGGATCGCCCGGGTGACCTCCTTTGACAGCTTCATCCCGCTGGGCGAGGCGTCCAGGCACGTGCTGCTGTCGGAGGCCGAGATCGAGGCCGCCGCCCGCAAACTGCTCAGCTGATTCCTCCGGACCGAAATCCCGGAACCCGCCTCCACCATGTCACCCATACGTGTTCAATTGGATGCGCACTGTTACGGATCGCGACTCCGGCTCGTAGCCGGACAGCCCTCCGTTTCCCCCTGAGCAGGAGGTACCATGCCCGGAGTGGCGATTGGAAACACAGGTCAGCGCCTGACGGAGTTGGAGGCTCATGCCTTCAAGACGAGCGCAGACCTGGCGTACATCAAGGAGACCCTGAATGATCTCCCTAAGATCGTCCGCGAGGAGGTCATGACCTACACCGCGCCGATGTTCGAAGAGATCATGAACAGGATGGCCACCAAGGAGGACCTCTCCGCTCTCTCCACCAAGGTCGACGGCCTGGAGACCAAGGTCGACGGGCTGGACATCAAAGTCGACGGTCTGGAGACCAAGGTCGACAACCTGGAGACGAAGATGGACGCCCGTATGGACTCCATGGATACTCGCATGGACTCTATGGAGACTCGTATGGACTCCATGGAAGGCAAGCTCGACCTGATTCTGGCCAAGCTCAACTGACGGTGCGGATGTGCTGAGTGCACTCCCCGCCTCGCCGGGAGTGCACTCAGAGCCAGTCTCGGCGTTTGAACACCAGATACAGGGTGAGACAGACGCCCGCCATGAGCAGGACCGCGAAGGGGTAGCCCCACGTCCAGTGGATCTCGGGCATCACGTCGAAGTTCATTCCGTAGATGGTGCCGACGAGGGTGGGGGCGAACAGGATGGCGGCCCAGGCGGAGATCTTCTTGACCTCCTCGTTCTGGGCGTTGCTCGCCTCGGTGAGCCTGGTCATGTGCTCGTTCTGGGCCTGGGCGACCATGGTCGAGTTGACCACGAGGATGTCGTGGAGCATCTGGCGGAAGCCGCTGACCCGCTCCGCGACGGTGATCGCGTGGTCGGCCACGTCCCGCAGGTATCTCTGCAGTTCCTCGTCCACCCCGTACTTGGCGGCCCCCGCGATGAAGCCCTCGATCATGCCCAGCAGCGGCTGGGTGGCCCGCTGGAACTCGATCACCTCGCGCGACAGCTCGTAGATGCGGCGGGAGACCCCGGGCTCGTTGCCGAAGACCTGCACCTCGATCTCGTCGATGTCGTTCTGCAGACCGGCGACCACGGGGGCGTAGCCGTCCACCACCGCGTCGAGGATGGCGTAGAGCACCGCCTGCGGGCCCTGGCCGAGCAGGTCGGGGTCGTGCTGCATCCTGCGGCGGACCTGTGACAGGTCGGGGGCCTCGCTGTGCCGTACGGTGATCACGAAGTTCTGGCCGACGAAGACGTGCAGCTCGCCGAAGTCGACCTCCTCGGCCTCGTCGAGATACCTGGCGGGGCGGAGCACCACGAACAGGGTGTCGCCGTAGCGGTCGGCCTTGGGCCGCTGGTGAGCGACGATGGCGTCCTCGACCGCCAGCTCGTGCAGGTCGAACTTCTCGGCGACGTCGAGGATGACGCTGTCCTCCGGCCGGTAGAAGCCGATCCAGGCCATGCTGTCCGGGGTGTTCTTCAGGCACTCGAAGGCGTCGGGAAGAGACTCGGGGGTGGCGGCGCGATGCCCGTTGACGTAGATCGCGTTGTCGATGACGCGCGAGCGGGGTGGGACCGGCAGCCCGTCACCGGCGGATCTGGGGTCCATCGAACGCTCGGGAGACTCCCGACCGGCGCCGGGACGCCCACGCATCAGGCTTCGCAGGCCCCGCACTCGCCGGTCGGTCACACGTGTCTCCTTATCGGGTGGTCATGAACTCTTGCAGCGACTGCATCGCGGTGTTGCGGATCTTGGCCCTGAGCATCGGGGTCCAGCCGAGGATGATCCCGGTCGGCAGGCCCATGGCCATCTTGGACCAGCGCCGCAGGTCGAAGTCGTCGTGGTGGCGAACGATAAGTCCGTCCTCGAAACGGAAGAGAGCGTCGATTTCATTGACGACCCTCCTGCCCGTCTTGCCGAAGGTGTAACTGGCGGTCCAGTGCGCGGTGCCCTCGTACTGGCGGACGGCGATGTCGCGGACCTCCACCCCGAGGTCGGTACTGCGACCGAGCAGCATCCGCCACATCCCCATGACCTTGTCGCGTCCTTCGAGATCCTGGAAGACGGGGTCCCCGAACGTGACGTCGGGGTGGTAACAGCGCTCCATCTCGTCGGCGTCACGACGTGCGAAGGCGTCATAGAACGTCTTGATGAGCTCGGCGTTTCGGTCGTTCACGAGTCTCTCCCGATCATCAATGTCCTGCTGACCGAGTGTAGTGCGCCGAAAGGTCAAGGAGATTGTCCGCATTGTTCCAGCACACCGCGCGGAGCCAGTCGTCGCCCAGGTCGAGCCTGTCCAGCGCGTGGAGCTGGTGGGCGTAGGGGTGGGGGATGTTGGGGAAGTCACTGCCGAGCAGGACCTTGCCGGCCAGCCCGAGGTCACGCAGGCGCGGCCGGAGGCGCGCGGGGAACGGCGTACCACGCTCGGCGAAGTCGGTGAAGGTCATCGTGGTGTCGAGCCGCACGTTCGGGAAGGTCTCGGCCAGCTCGAAGAACTCGTCGTACTCCGGCATGCCGAGGTGCGCCACGACCAGCGGCAGGGTGGGATGGCGCTCCAGTACCCCGCGGACCGGCACCGGCCCCGTGCAGCGGCCGGGCAGCGGGATCGAGCTGGCGTGGACGACGACGGGAACGCCCCGCTCGGCCAGCAGCCCCCACACGTCGTCGATCTCCTCACACCTGGGGTCGAAGTCGCCGACCTGGAGGTGGACCTTGAAGATCCGCGCCCCACGGCCGAGCGCGTCCCGGACATAGCCAAGGACTCCAGGTTCGGGGTAGAAGGTAGCCGAGGGCAGACATTCCGCCGTACGGCGGGCGAAGTCGAGCGTCCATTCGTTGAGGCTCTCGGCCATGCCCGGCCGGTGCGCGTAGGCGAGGGCGGAGAAGGCCCGCACCCCGAGCGCCCGCAGCCGATCGACCCGCTCCTCGACGGGCAGCCGGTAGTGGATCCGCCACCCTTTCCCCATCAGCGGACCGCCGTGCTCGAAGTGGTGCCAGACCCGGCGCTCCATGCGCTCGGGCAGGAAGTGGACGTGCACGTCCGCCAGGCCGGGCAGGCCAAGCCCACGCCACCAGGCGGGGACGCCGGCGTCCGCGAGTTCCGGAATCATATTCTGCACGACCTCGACTTTATCGCCAGCACACCGGCAGTCGTGGGACGCTTTGCTCTCATGCCGCGAAGGAGAAGTGAGCGTTGTCCGACCTCTGGGTGACCCTGACCACGGCCCGTTCCGGGCCGCCCCTCTGGGTCGTGCTGCTGTCCGCGCTGGCCGCACTGGGCGTGGTGTCGTGGTCCACCTCGTGGCAGTTGTCGCGAGGTCTGATCACCATCGCCCACGAGGGCGGGCACGCACTGATGGCACTGCTCACCCGGCGCAAGCTGGAGGGCATCCGCCTGCACTCCGACACCTCCGGCGTGACCCTGACCAGGGGCAGGCCCCGCGGGCCCGGCATGATCCTGACCGCCGCCGCCGGATACGTCGCCCCGTCCCTGCTGGGGCTGGGCGGGGCATGGCTGACCTCCTCCGGCTACGTGGAGGTGCTGATCGCAATAGTGATCGTGCTGCTGTTCTGCATGCTGCTGCTGATCCGCAACCTGTTCGGCGTGGTGAGCCTGCTGGCGACCGGGGGCGCGATCTCCGTCTTCACCTGGTACGCCGAGCCCGACATGGACGCCGCCCTCGCCTATCTGGCCGTGTGGTTCCTGCTGCTGGGGGGTGTGCGGCCGATCGTGGAGTTGCAGCGCAAGCGGCGTTACGGCCGGGCACCCGACTCCGACGCCGATCAGCTCGCCCGGCTGACCTTCCTGCCCGGCGGGTTCTGGGTGTTCCTCTTCCTGGTGGTCGCGGGCGCCTGCCTGGTGGCCGGGACCTATTTGCTGCTGCCTCCGGCGTTCAAGCTCTCCTGGTAAGCCCCCCCCCCGGACCGGCCCAGGTGATTTCGCGGTGACGCACGGCGTGCGCCAGGAGAACCCCTGACCAGCGGCCGACTCCCTCGCCATCCAGTTCAGACCATCGCATTTCCAGCTCATTAGTCATAATTATGTCCCACCTCCGAATAAAGCGGCAAGCCGCCCTTCTCGGTTGACATTTAACACCTTTTTGAGTTTATTAGAAGGAATATAGTTTCCGCTGTGAGAGGCGCTTCATGCCGCATCCCGCCTACCTCGTCGGAACGGCCGGGGCGGGCATCCTGCTGATCTCTCTGGGCGTCACGCTCGCCCTCACCCTGCGGATCAGGCGCCTGCGCGTCGAGCGGGAGCGCGCCCTCGCCAGGGCCTACGAGGGGTTCGCCCGCGACATGCACGACATCGTGGGGCACTGGCTCTGGCTGGCGTCCATCAAGGGAGAGCTGGCCCACCGGCGGGCCGCCGGCGACGCGCGCCTGCGCGAGGATCTGGAAGAGGTGCTCCAGGCGGTACGGCAGGCCGCGCACGCCGTACGGAACGTGTCCGCGGCCCGCCACCGGCTTTCGTTCCCCGGCGAGGCCGCCCGCGCCAGAGCGCTGATGGAGGGGTTCGGAGCCTACTGCTCGGTCCGGGTGGACACCGACGAGCTGCCCGAGCCCGTGAGCGCGGCGCTGGGCGCCGTGGTGCGCGAGGGCGTGACGAACATGCTGCGGCACAGCCAGGTGAAGCGGTGCGCGATCGAACTGGTCGAGCACGGCGGCCTGCTACGCCTGACCGTCGTCAACGACGGGGCACCCCGGCGGGAGGCGCCCTCCACCGGCGGCGACATCGGCGGCGACATCGGCAGCGGGGTGGGCAACCTCCGCCACCGCCTGGGCGAGCTGGGCGGCACGGTAAAGGTGACGGGCGGTGCGGACGGGTGGTTCACCCTGATAGCCGAGGTTCCCGGCAATTATTCCGAATAACCTTCATGTCTCTCACAAAAGCACAGGTAGCACCCACCTTCACGGTCGACACTGTGCGTTTCGCATATACGAGTGGTTTAGTTTGTAACTAGTGGTTTCTCGGGTTATCCGTAATTCTCTCTTCTGGAAGACAGCAGGGGAGAATGCCGTGGATGACCAGTATGAGCTTTATTGCCTGGCGGACCCGCTTTTTTACGACACGCTTGACGGCCGGCGGAGCGACCACCCCGATTTCGCGCTCGCGGCCCGGGAGGTCCCGGACGGCTGGCAGCACCAGGCGACCGACACCTGGATGCACTACGCGCCGCTCGCGGGCCGCATCCCCGCCCAGGGCTGGAAGGTCCACGTCTCGGCCCGCGCCGAGGACGCCGAGCGCGCCCTGGAGACGGTCTGGGACTACTGCGTCCCCCGCGGCATCGCGTTCAAGTTCCTGCGCAGCCTGCCGGTCATGACCATGCTGAACTCCAAGGCCGCCCCCCGCGGCGCCAGCGGCAAGCTCGTGACGATCTACCCGGTGGACGAGGCACAGCTGGAGCTCACCCTGAAGGAGCTCGACGAGCTGCTCGCCGGCGTCGAGGGGCCGTACATCCTCAGCGACCTCCGCTACGGCGAGGGCCCGCTCTTCGTGCGGTACGGCGGGTTCGCCGCGCGGCGCTGCCTGGCCGGCAACGGCGAGCTGGTGCCGGCCATGGAGGACGGCGAGGGGCGGCTGGTCCCCGACGTGCGCGAGCCCTCCTTCGGAGTGCCGTCCTGGGTGACGCTGCCCGCCTTCCTCGAACCCCACCTGGCCGCCCGTAACGCGGTCACCACCGAGAACCTGCCGTACCGGGTCGAGAGCGTCATGCAGTTCTCCAACGGCGGCGGCGTCTACCTCGGCGAGGACCTGCGCACCGGGGAGCGGGTCGTGCTGAAGGAGGCCCGCCCGCACGCCGGTCTCGACGCCGCCGGCCGGGACGCCGTGGCACGGCTGGCACACGAGCGCGACATGCTGGAGCACCTGTCCGGGCTGGACGCGGTGCCCGCGCTGATCGGCTACTTCACCCTGGGAGGCCACCACTTCCTGGTCGAGGAGTTCGTCGACGGCAACCCGCTCCAGCGGCAGCTCGTACAGAGATACCCGCTGACCAGGGCCACCTGCGACGAGGCGGCCCTCGCCGAGTACACCGCCTGGGTGCTCGACACGCTTCCCAAGGTGCGGCGGGCGATCGAGTCCCTGCACGGACGCGGGGTGGTCTTCGGCGACCTGCACCCGAACAACATCCTGGTGACCGCGGACGGCCGCCTGGTGCTGATCGACTACGAGGTGGCGACCTTCAGCACCGATCGCGGCCGCGCGGCGCTCGCCCATCCGGCATTCGGCGCGCCGGCCGACCGGCAGGGCACGGACGTCGACCGCTACGCCCTCGCCTGCCTCTGCCTCGGCCTGTTCGCCCCCCAGCTCACGATCATGCTGCCGCTCGACCGCGCCAAGGTGGTCGACCTGGCCAGGCTCATCACCGAGACCTTTCCCGTGCCGCCCGAGGTGATCGACGAGGCGGTCCTGACCGTCGCGGGCCCCGCTCCGGCGGCGGTCACACCGTTCCCGAGGCCGGGCCACGACGGCTGGCCCGAGCTCAGGGAGGCGATGACCCGGGCCATCCTGGCGAGTGCCACTCCCGACCGCGACGACCGGCTCTTCCCAGGCGACGTCGCCCAGTTCCAGCCCGGCGGGGGCGTCAACCTCGCGTACGGCGCCGCGGGCGTGCTCTACGCGCTGGCGGTGACCGGGGCCGAGCGCCTCCCGGCCCACGAGGACTGGCTGCGCCGCAGGGCGCTGGCCCCCGCTCCGGGGACCGGTGTCGGTTTCTACGACGGGCTGCACGGCGTGGCCTACGTCCTCGACCTGCTCGGGCACCGCCAGGACGCGATCGACACCGTCGACCTGTGCCTGCGCGAGAAGTGGGAGGCGCTGGAGCTGGGGCTGTTCGGCGGCCTGGCGGGCATGGGCCTGAACCTTCTCCATCTGGGCGTCACCACCGGCGAACGGACCTTCGCCGACCTTGCCCTGCGGATCGTCGACATCTGCTCCGACAGGCTGGGCGGGCCCGACGACGTGCCGAAGATCAGCGGCGGCAGCCATCCCCGCGCCGGGCTGATGTACGGCTCCTCCGGGCCCGCCCTTCTCTTCCTGCACGCCTACGAGCGCACCGGCGACACGTCGCTGCTCGACCGGGCGGCCGTGGCGCTCCGGCAGGACCTGCGGCGCTGCGTCACCGGCGAGGACGGAACCCTCCAGGTCGACCAGGGCTGGCGCACGCTGCCCTACCTGGACGAGGGGTCCGTGGGCATCGGCATGGTGCTCGCCCGCTACCTGGCCCACCGCCACGACGCGGACCTCCGCACCGCGCTCGACGGCTGCCGGCTCGTCACCCGGGGACGGTACTTCGTGCAGTCCGGCCTGTTCACCGGCAGGAGCGGCGTGCTCGCCGCCCTCGGCTGGGGCCTGGGACCCGAGACCCCCCGCACCGACCACCCAGACCTGGCCGTGCAGCTGCGCGGGCTCGGCTGGCACGCGCTGCCCCACGGCGGCGGGCTGGCCTTCCCCGGCGACCAGCTGCTCAGGCTCTCCATGGACTTCGCGACCGGCACGGCCGGAGTCCTGTTCGCGATGAGCGCCGTGCTGCACGACCGGCCGGCGTTCCTCCCCTTCATCGAGCCGCCCGGCGGCACGAACGCCCCTGCCTGGGCGTCCGCGCACGGATCCGCCGGGCGGTTTGGCTCCTGCGACTCACCGAAGGAGGTGTAACGACATGGTTCTTCTCGACCTGCAGTCCCTGGAAACCCCCGGTGGCGGCTCCGGCGGCGGCGGTGGCAGCACCCTCACCGTCCTCGGCTGCCAGTCCGGCCGGCCCAGCAACCTGAGCCTGCTGCTCTGCCACTAGTCCTCCCCATATCGGTTCCCATCTACAAGTGAGGCAATCCCATGGTCCTTCTCGACCTGCAGTCCCTGGAGACCCCCGGCGGCGGCCACGGCGGCGGTGGCGGCAGCACCCTCACCGTCCTGGGCTGCCAGTCCGGCCGGCCCAGCAACCTGAGCCTGCTGCTCTGCCACTAGTCCTCCCGTTCCACGAAAACCCAGACAACCTAGAAACGGAGCCATTCCCATGGTCCTTCTCGACCTGCAGTCCCTGGAAACCCCCGGCGGCGGCCACGGCGGCGGTGGCGGCAGCACCCTCACCGTCCTGGGCTGCCAGTCCGGCCGGCCCAGCAACCTGAGCCTGCTGCTCTGCCACTAGTGAGACCCCGTGCCCGGGACGGCCAGCGACGGCGGCCGCCCCGGGCACACCCGTTCCAGGAAGGAGGGACCGTGCGGGCAGCCGACCGGCTGGTGGCCGAGACCGTACGACGTGGCGGACCCTGGCTGGCCGTCCTCGCGGTCACCTCCGTGCTGGGCGCGTTCGCCCAGCTCGCGCTCCCGCTGGTGCTGGGCAGGACCGTCGACGAGCTCGTGGCCGGCGGCACGGACACGGCGACCTGGCTCGGCACCTGCGCGGGCGTGGTGATCCTGACCGTGGCCTGCGACACCCTCGGCGTCTGGGCCTCGGGATCGAGCGGCGCGCGCTCCTCGGCCTGGCTCAGGGAACGGGTGGTGCGCGGCGTCCTCGGCATCGGGCCGGCGATCACCCGCCGGTTCCCCGAGGGGGACCTGGTCACCCGGATGGGCCTGAACACCGAGGAGATCGGGCACGTCCCCGAGTCGCTCGTCACCGGGGCGGCGCTGGTCATCCCCACCGCGGGCGGCATCGTGGCCCTCACCCTCATCGACCCCCTGCTGACCGCGACGCTGGTCGTCGGGCTCGTCCTCATCGCGCTCGTCCTGCGGGCCTTCCTCACCGTGAGCACCGCGATCGCGGGCGACTACCAGGCGGCACAGGGCGACATCGCCGCCCGTCTCGTCGACGCGCTCGCCGGGGCCCGTACGATCGCCGCGGCCGGTACCGCCGATCGGGAGCGGGCGAGGGTGCTGACCGCGCTGCCCCTGCTGCGCAGGCATGCCATGGCCATGTGGCGGGCCAACGCGCGGGCCGGCGTGCAGGCCGGTGCCGTGGTCCCGCTGCTGGAGGTCGCCGTGCTCGGGGTGGGCGGGCTGCGGCTGGCCGCCGGAGACCTCACGGCCGGCGAGTTGTACGCCGCCGCCCGCTACGTCGTGCTCGGCGCCGGCCTCGGCTCGGCGCTTGGCTACGTCGGCCGCCTGGCCCGGGCGCGGGCCGCCGCCGCCAGGGTGGATGAGCTGGTCGCCGAGAGCCCCCGGGCCTATGGCACACGGCCGCTGCCGCCGGGCCCCGGCACGCTGGAGCTCCGCGGCGTGGACGCGGGCGGCCTGCGCGAGCTGGACCTCGTCGTCCCCGGCGGGCAGGCGGTGGCCGTGGTCGGCCGCTCGGGCGCCGGCAAGTCGCTGCTCGCCGCGGTCGCCGGACGGCTGGTGGACCCACGCCACGGCACGGTCCACCTCGACGGCGTCCCGCTGCCGGAACTCTCCCGCGAGGCGCTCCGCCGGGCCGTCGGGTACGCCTTCGAGCGCCCGGTCCTGCTCGGCGACACCGTCGCCGCCGCGATCGCCCTGGGCACCGAAACCCCCGCCCGCGCCCCCGGCACCGGCCGCCACGGCCGCCGCACCGGAGGCGGCCGGGTCGAACAACCAGGCGCGAACAGGGAGGTCGTGCGGGCCGCCGCGCGGGCGGCCCGCGCCGACACCTTCGTCCGGCGCCTCCCACTCGGATACGACACGCCACTACAGGAGGCGCCCATGTCCGGCGGTGAGCGGCAAAGGCTCGGCCTGGCCCGCGCCTTCGCGCAGGGGCGGCGCCTGCTCATCCTGGACGACGCCACCTCAAGCCTGGACACCGTCACCGAGCGCCAGGTCGCCCGGGCACTGTCCGGGGAGCTGCGCGACCGCACCCGTCTGATCGTGACCCACCGGGTGGCGACCGCCGCGGCCGCCGACCGGGTGATCTGGCTGGACGACGGGCGGGTACGCGCCTGCGGCAGCCACCATGCCCTCTGGGCCGACCCGGCCTACCGCGCCGTCTTCCAGGCGGGTGCCTCATGACCGCCACAGACCCGTACCGGCTCCGGGACGGCGCCGTCTTCCGGGTGGGCGCCCGGTGAACCGGCCCATCCGGCGGGCGCTCACCAGGGACCCGTACCAGCTGGTCAGGCTCGCGGGCTGGTCCGTGGCGGAGACCGCGCCCGCGCTGGTCATCGGCCTGGCCATCGCGCGGGCGATCGACGACGGCTTCGGCGCGGGACGCCCCGCGACCGGGTTCACCTGGCTGGCCCTGCTCGGCGGTGCCTGGCTGCTGGCCGCCGTCGGCGCGCGTCAGGTGGTACTGGCCGTCGCCGCGATCGTGGAGCCGTTCCGCGAGGAGCTGCTCGCGCATGTCGTCGACGACGCACTGCGCCACTCGGCCGCCTCCGGGCAGGGGCCGGGGGCGGGAGCGGTGGCCCGCGCCAACCTCCAGGTCGAGCTGGCCCGCGACGCCTTCGCCTCGGTCATCACCGTGGTCAGGTCGTTCGCGTTCACCGTGGTGAGCGTGGTACTCGGGCTGGCGACCCTCGTCCCTGGGGTGCTCGCGCTGGTGCTGCCGCCGTTCTGCGCGGGCCTCGTCCTCTTCTCACTGTCGCTGCGTGCCCTGGCCAGGCGGCAGCGGGACTTCATCCTGGCCGATGAGCGTACCGCCGGGGCGCTGGCCGGCATGGTGGGCGGGCTGCGCGACATCACCGCCTGCCGGGCCGAGGAGCGGGTCGCGGGTGACGTCGGCCTCCGGGTGACCGAGCAGGCCCGCGCGGCCAGGTCGCTGGCGCGGGTGACCGCGCTGCGCACCGCGTCGCTGGCGGTGGGCGGCTGGCTGCCGGTACTGCTGGTGCTGGCCGGGACCCCCTGGCTGCTCCGCGAGGGCGCGGGCGCCGGGGTGATCCTGGGCGCGCTGGCCTACGTCACCCAGTCGCTGGCGCCCGCGCTCGGCAACCTCGTGGAGGGGCTGGGGATCAACGGCGTCCGGCTCCGGGTGGCACTCGACCGGCTGCTGCGCGACGGCGACCCGCCCGTACGGGCACGCGGACGGCTCGCGGCCGAGAGCGGAGGTGCCGAGCTGCGCGGTGTGACGTTCGCCTACGGCCCGCACGCCGAACCGGTGATCGACCGCCTCGACCTGTCGGTCCCCGAGGGGGACCACATCGCCGTGGTCGGGCCGAGCGGCATCGGCAAGTCCACCCTCGCCGCGCTGCTGACCGGCGTGCTGCTGCCGGGCTCCGGCCAGGTCATGGTGGGCGGCGTGCCCGCCGACCGCCTCGACCCCGCCGACCGGGTGCTCATCCCCCAGCAGGCGTACGTCTTCCGCGGCTCCCTGCTGGAGAACCTGACCTACCTGTCCGACGCCCCGAAGGAGGCGGTGGACGGGGCCGTGGCCGCGGTCGGCCTGACGAACCTGGTGGCGCGGCTGGGCGGCTACTCCGCCGAGATCGACTCCGGCCTGCTCTCACCCGCCGAGCAGCAGTTGGTCGCCCTGGCCCGCGCCTACCTGGCCCCGGCCCGGCTGGTGATCCTCGACGAGGCGACCTGCCATCTGGACCCGGCGGCCGAGGCCCGCGCGGAGGAGGCGTTCGCCCGCCGGGGCGGCACGCTCCTCGTCATCGCCCACCGGCTGACCTCCGCCCTGCGGGCGCGGCGGATCCTCGTGATGGACGGCACCAGCGTCCGGCTGGGCACGCACGAGGAGATGCTCGCCGCCTCCCCGCTCTACGCCGACCTGGCCGGACAGTGGAATCCGTCGAGCAGACAGGAGCTGGTGCCTTGACTCTCCCCGAAGCCAGAGCCCTGGGTGTCCACGCCGAAGGAGATTCGATGATCTATCCTCCCGCCGAGCGGCAACCGGTCGTCGACCACCTGCACGGCCACATGGTGCCCGACCCGTACCGCTGGCTGGAAGACGCGGACAGCCCGGAGACGCGGGGCTGGATGTCCGCCCAGGAGGAGCTGTGGCGCGGCCACGCCGCCGCGCTGCCCGGGCGCGACCTGTGGCACGCGCGGGTGGCCGCGCTGACCGGCGCCGGGATGGTCGGCGTGCCGATGTGGCGCGGTGGAAGCCGGTTCCTGCTGCGCCGTACGGCCGACCAGGAGCACGCGGTCCTCTATCGCACCGGCCCCGACGGGGTCGAGGAGGCGCTGATCGACCCGGTGGAGCTGGACCCGAGCGGGCTGACCACGCTCGACCACTGGCAGCCCGACTCGGACGGCCGGCTGGTGGCCTACCAGCTCTCCACGCACGGCGACGAGCGCTCGGAGCTGCGAGTGATGGACGTCGCCACCCGGCGGGTGGTCGACGGCCCGATCGACCGCTGCCGGTACGCGCCGGTGGCGTGGCTGCCCGACGGTAAGGCGTTCTTCTACGTCCGCGCCCGCCAGGTCCGCCTGCACCGGCTCGGCACCCCGGCCGAGGACGATGCCGTGATCATGGGCGAGGACCGCTCCTACGGGCTGGGGATCAGCTACAACGGGCGCTGGCTGACCGTCTCGGCGGCGGCGGACGACGGCAACGACCTCTGGCTGGCCGACCTGTCCACCTCCTCCCCCGAGCGCCCTGACCTGCGGGTCGTCCAGCGGGCGGCGGGCGCGGTGACGCTGTCCGCGGTCGGCCGCGACGGGCGCCTGTACCTGCTCACCACCCTGGACGCGCCACGGGGACGGCTCTGCGTGGCCGACCCCGCGCGGCCTGGCACCGAGCACTGGATCGAGCTGGTCGGCGAGGACCCGCAGGCGGTGATCGGCGAGTTCGCGATCGCCGGACAGACGCTGCTCGTCGGCTGGACCCGGCACGCGGTCGGCGAGATCAGCGTCCACGACCTGGCGACCGGGGAGCGGCGCGGCCTGGTGCCGCTGCCGGGGCTCGGCTCGGCCGGCGCGATGTCCACCCGTCCCGAGGGCGGCCACGAGGTCTGGTTCACCTACACCGACAGCGTCACTCCGCCGAGCGTGCACCACTACGACACCCGTACCGGGCAGACCTCGCTGTGGAGCGCCGCGCCCGGCGCGGTGCAGGTGCCGGAGCTGGAGGCCCGGCAGGTGGTCTTCGCCTCGGCGGACGGCACCCCGGTGCGGATGGTCGTGCTGGCACGGCCCGGCTCGGGCCCCCGGCCCACGATCCTGTACGGCTACGGCGGCTTCGGGCTCTCGCTCACCCCCTCGTACTCCGGCTACATCCTGCCCTGGGTCGAGGCCGGCGGGGTGTTCGCCCTCGCCCAGCTGCGCGGCGGCGGCGAGGAGGGCGCCGCCTGGCACCGCGACGGCATGCTGGAGCGCAAGCAGAACGTCTTCGACGACTTCGCGGCGGCGGCCGAGGCGCTCGTCTCCGGCGGCTGGACCACTCCCGCGCAGCTGGGCGCCTGCGGCGAGTCCAACGGCGGGCTACTGGTCGGCGCCGCGCTGACCCAGCGCCCCGACCTGTTCGCCGCCGCGGTCTGCTCGGCACCGCTGCTCGACATGGTCCGCTACGAACGCTCGGGGCTCGGCCCGGCCTGGCGTTCGGAGTACGGCTCGGCCGACGACCCCGAGCAGCTGGGCCGGCTGCTGGACTACTCCCCCTACCACCGCGTCACCGAGGGCGTCGACTACCCGGCGACGCTGCTGACCACCTTCGGCGGCGACTCCCGCGTCGATCCCCTGCACGCGCGCAAGATGTGCGCGGCCCTGCAGTGGGCGACCTCGGGCTCACGGCCGATCCTGCTCCGCCACGAGGGGGACGTCGGCCACGGCTCCCGCGCAACCGGCCGCGCGGTCGCCCTGGCCGCCGACATGCTCACCTTCCTCGCGGCCCACACCGGTCTGGAGGCCGACGCCTGAAACCTCCGCCCGGCCTTTGGGAGCTCTCTTTCTGCTCACTCCCCACCCTGCTGGAGGGAGTCGAGGCGGATCATTTCGTCCTCTGAGAGCCGCAGGGCGCCGGCGGCCACGTTGTCGGTCAGGTGATCGGGGTCGCCGGTGCCGGGGATGGCCAGCACATGTGGTCCGCGCTGCAACGTCCAGGCCAGCCGGACCTGCGCGGCCGTCACGCCGTGCGCGCGTGCGACGGCGAACACCTCCTCGCTGTCGGTGACCCCCGCGCCCGCCTCGCGCCCGGCACCGGCGATCGCGAAGAACGGTACGAACGCCACCCCCTGCTCCCCGCAGATACGCAGGAACTCGTGGTCCTCGGGCCGTGCGCCGATGCCGTAGGCGTTCTGCACGCAGACCACCGGCGCGACGGTCTGGGCCTCGGCGAGATGTGCGGGCGTGACGTTGGAGATGCCCAGATGCCGGATCAGCCCGGCGTCGCGCAGGTCGGCCAGCGCGCCGAAGTGCTCGGCGATCGAGCCGGTCCCCAGGCTCCGCGGGATGCGCAGGTTCACCACGTCGAGGTGGTCCCGGCCGAGCTGGCGCAGGTTCTCCTCGACCTGGCCACGCAGTTGCTCCGGCCTGGCCCACAGCCACTCACCCGACGGATCCCGGCCCGGCCCGACCTTGGTGACGATGACCAGATCATCGGGGTACGGCGCCAGCGCGCGGTTGATCAGCTCGTTCGCCGAGCGCAGCGCCGAGAAGTAGAAGGCCGCGGTGTCGATGTGGTTCACCCCGAGCTCGACCGCGCGGCGCAGCACGGTGATCGCCCGGTCACGGTCGCTCGGGGCGCTGTTCCCGAACACCGTGCCGTGCTGCGCCAGGCGCATCGCGCCGAACCCGATCCGGTTGACCGGCAGGTCGCCGAGCTCGAAGACGCCCGCTGCCGCGGCGGTGATCGTCTTTGCGGTCATCGAATCTCCTTGAGCGTGGAGACCCCCGCCTCCAGGCATGGGGAGAAGATCAAGGTCGAAGTCTGCCGGCTCCTGAGCCGCGGCCGCATCGCGACCGGAGTTCGGGCAGAAATCCCGGACCGCGTGAAAGGGCCTATGCGGCGCAGAACTCGTTGCCTTCCGGGTCCAGCATGATCCACCAGTGTCCGGCGGGCCCCTTGTTCACTTCGCGGACGCGGGTGGCGCCCAGGCCCTCCAGCCGTGCCGCCAGCGCGTCAAGACCACCGGGCTCGCTGTGTACGTCAATGTGCAGACGGTTCTTGCCGGATTTGCTCTCGGGTACGTCCTGGAAGAGCAGACGTCGCCCGCGGCCGACGCCGCTGGTCTTGTCGAACGGGTCCTCGGGGTGGCGGATCGCGGCGTAGCCACGGAAGACCTTACGGTCGTGATGCTCGGTGACCGCTTCCTCGCCGATATGGCCGGCGGCCAGCAGCTGTTCGATGAGCACGCTGGGATCTTCCACTTCGTAGCCCAGTGCCGCGGCCCAGAAGTCCGCGAGCGCGGGTGCGTTCGTACTGTCGATGACCAGTTTCCAACTCAATGCCATGTAACCAGTCATACTGGTTACATGGCATTCACCGCAACCCGGGGCTGACGCTGCGTTCCCACACCGGCGTCACCTACCGGTTCGACCCCGGCACCCTGTGCCTGGAACTGCTCACCACCGGCGGTATGAGGTACTACACGAGCCCGCCGACCTGGCCGCCCGGACCGAGCGTTCGCTGCTGACACCGACACCGGAACTGCAGATCTCCGACGCCGAACACGACAACCCGGAACTCCCCCAAACCGGCCGGCAGTTCCTCTGCGCGGGCCGCTACCCGCCGCGCGTTGGTCACCCCGCGACGCCTGGCCTGCCGCTCGGCCTCGGCGAGCATGTCTTCATCGGGGTCAGCGCCGACCACCTCGGTGAAGAACCGCGCCATAGCGAGCGTCACGACGCCCGGCCCGCAGCCAACGTCGAGGAGTCGGCCCCGGCCGTCCAGGGCCGTGGCCAGTGCGCCGAGGCGCCCGCACCTGAGCCACCGTAGACAATTGGTAAGTTTCTTTACAATAATGAGGGACCGCGCACCCCCCATCATCGCGGCCGCCAGTCCTGCGCCGCGCCCGCCAAAGCCCGGTCCCCGGGCTGGAGAAGGGTTATCCACATGACGCGAATACCGCGCCCGCTCGTGCTGGTCGTCTCATTACTGCTCGCGGCCCTGGGGGTCCTGGTCATCCAGACCTCGGCCCGCGCGGCCAACCTGCTCGCGAACCCGGGCTTCGAAACCGGCGCCCTGTCACCCTGGTCCTGCACCGGCGGCCTGGGATCCGTGGTCGCCTCCCCCGTCCGCTCCGGCACGAAGGCGCTCGCCGGCGCCGCCAGCTCCTCCGATACCGCCCGGTGCAGCCAGTCCGTGTCGGTCCAGCCGAACACCGCCTACACGCTGACCGCCTGGGTCCGTGGCGGCTACGTGTACCTCGGCGTGAACGGCGGCGGCTCCACCTGGACCTCCTCGCCCTCGGCGTACAGCCAGCTCACGGTCCCCTTCACCACCGCGGCCAACCAGACCACCGCCGTGGTCTACCTGCACGGCTGGTACGGCCAGGGCACGTACTATGCCGACGACGTCAGCTTCGACGGTCCCGGAGCCACGCCCACTCCCACGACCTCGCCGACGGCCAGCCCCACGCCGACGGTCAGCCCCACACCCACGGCCTCTCCCACCCCGACGCCGACGGGTGACACGACGTGCCCGGTGAAGTCGAAGCCCGCGGGGAAGGTCCTGCAAGGTTACTGGGAGAACTGGGACGGCGCGGTCAACGGCGTGCACCCGCCCTTCGGCTGGACGCCGATCACCGACCCCCGCATTCGCCAGCACGGCTACAACGTGATCAACGCGGCGTTCCCGGTCATCCGCTCCGACGGCACCGTGCTGTGGGAAGACGGCATGGACGCCACCGTCAAGGTCGCCACCCCGGCCGAGATGTGCCAGGCCAAGGCGGCAGGCGCGACGATACTGATGTCCATCGGCGGTGCGACCGCCGGCATCGATCTCAGCTCCAGCGCCGTCGCCGACCGTTTCGTCGCCACCGTCGTGCCGATCCTGAAGAAGTACAACTTCGACGGCATCGACATCGACATCGAGACCGGCCTCACCGGCAGCGGCAACATCAACCAGCTCTCCGCCTCCCAGGCCAACCTCATCCGCATCATCGACGGCGTGCTCGCCCAGATGCCGTCCAACTTCGGCCTGACCATGGCACCCGAGACGGCCTACGTCACCGGCGGCAGCGTGACCTACGGCTCGATCTGGGGCGCCTACCTGCCGATCATCAAGAAGTACGCGGACAACGGCCGCCTGTGGTGGCTGAACATGCAGTACTACAACGGCAGCATGTACGGCTGCGCCGGCGACTCCTACTCCGCCGGCACGGTGCAAGGCTTCGTCGCCCAGACCACCTGCCTGAACAACGGGCTGGTCATCCAGGGCACCACGATCAGGGTCCCCTACGACAAGCAGGTCCCCGGCCTGCCCGCCCAGCCTGGCGCCGGCGGCGGATACATGTCGCCCTCACTGGTCTCCCAGAGCTGGAACAGCTTCAGCGGCAACCTCAAGGGGCTGATGACCTGGTCCATCAACTGGGACGGCTCGAAGGGCTGGACCTTCGGTGACAACGTCAAGGCGCTGCAGGGCCGCTAAGGTGCGCCGTCAAAAGGATCCAGGTCGTACGAGATCATGTCCGGGTGATTCACCGTCATGAACTGACCGATGAGAGTTACTCCCGTCAGGGCGGTCGAGCCGCCCTGACGGGAGTAACGATCGCCGGGTACTGAACGGCATCGCGTGGAAGATCCGTACCGGTTCGCCGTGGCAGGGCTGCGGTGAGACGGCGACGAGGCTCCCGGCCGGAACATCGGATCTTGGTCGACCGCCGTCTTACCCGGGGCCTTCTCTTATCGACCGGCACCCTCCGCGGACCTGCTGCGACCAGGGCCGTGGATGCCAAAAGCCTCAGTCCTCCGCGAACAGCCACGCGTCCAGCGCACGCGGCATGGCCGACGGCGGCGAAGGCTCCATGCTGTGCAGCACACCCAGCCGCTGGGTGGCACGGGTCAGGGCGACGTACAGGTCGTTGAGCCCGCGTGGCGACTCGGCGACGATCAGGCCCGGCTCGACCACCAGCACCTCGTCGAACTCCAGGCCCTTGGCCTGCCTGACGTTCAGCACGACGACGGGGCTGGGCGCACCGGGAGCCTCACCGACGGACGCTTCCGGCACTCCCGCCGCGATCGCGAGGCCGAGCGGTTCCAGCAGCGAGTCCGGCGTGATGACCGCCAGCCGCCGGTCGTTCAGCCCGGCGGCCTCGATCGCGACGACCTCGATCAGCCGGTCGGTGAGTTCCTCCGGCGGCACGCGGAGCCCCCAGGGCTCGACACCGCTCTCCCGTACCGAGACGGGTGCCTCAAGGCCGGCGTCGATCTCCGCCAGCACATCGGCGGCGACGGCCATGATCTCAGCCGGCACCCGGTAGTTCCGGGTGAGGTTCTCAAGTCGCCAGCGCCCCTTGACGTAGGGGTCGAGCACCCGGCCCCACGACAGGGTGCCGGCCAGATCGCCGCTCTGCGCCGTGTCGCCGACGACGGTCATCGACTTGGCCGGGCATCTCCGCATCAGCAGCCGCCAGGCCATCTCCGACAACTCCTGCGCCTCGTCAACGATCACGTGGCCGAATGTCCAGGTCCGGTCGGCCGCCGCGCGCTCGGCCGAGGTGCGGTGGTCCGCCTCCTGGTGCCGCTCGGCGAGCGCCTCCGCGTCGACCAGGTCGTTGACCGTGAGCATCTCGGCCTCCTGGTCGTCCTCCAGGTCGGTGGCCCGCGAACCCATCGCGACGTCCAGCACCCCCTGGGCGTAGGAGACCCGCTCACGCCGTTCGTACTCCCTGAGGATCCGCTCCGCCCGGGTGTCCTCACCGAGCAGCTCGGCCGCCTCGTCCAGCAGCGGCACATCGGAAGGCGACCAGCCACCGCCGGGCTCCCGTAACAGCAGCGCCCGATCCTCGGGGGTGAAACCCGGTGCCGCGGAGGCGATGCGATCCGGGGAGCCGAACAGATCCGTGAGCAGTCGCTGCGGCGTCAGGTCGGGCCACAGCTCGTCGAGTGCGGCCAGGACCGCCTCGTCGGTGAGCATCTCCCGGCGGATGCTCTCCACCTGGTCGTCGTCCAGCAGGGGCTCACCGTCGAACGGATCGGTGCCGACGCGTTCGGCGTACTGCTCGGCGAGAGCTCTGCTGATCTCCTGGACCACGAGCGGCCTGGCCGGGTTGTGCGGGGACAGAGAGCCCCGCGCCAGGTCGCGTGCCCGCTCGCAGGTCTGCCGGTCCAGGCGCAGCGTCTGCCTCTCGTACTCCACCTCCAGGTGGCCCTCCGGCACCCACTCGCGGTCGCGTACGGCGGCGGCGACCACCTCGGCCATCGCCGACCGGCCCTTCACCTCGGCGGTCTCGGGCGTCTCCTCCCGTTCCGCGGTCACCCCGGGATACAGCCCGCCGATGGTCGACAGGAGCACGCTCGTCTCGCCCAGCGCGGGAAGCACGTTCCCGATGTAGCGCAGGAACGTGGCGTTCGGTCCGATGACCAGCACCACCCGCCGTGCCAGCTGCCGCCGGCGGGTGTAGAGCAGGTAGGCCGCACGGTGCAGCGCCACCGCGGTCTTTCCCGTCCCCGGTCCCCCCTGCACGACGAGCACTCCGGTGTGCTCGGACCGGATGATGCGATCCTGCTCGGCCTGGATCGTCTGGACGATGTCGGTCATCCGGCCGGTCCGGCCGGCGTTCAGGGCGGCCAGCAGGGTGGCCTCGCCCGCCAGCCCCTCGTGCCTGGCCCCTGCCGCGGATTCGAGATCGAGCAGCTCGTCGTGGACCTCGATCACCGTGCGGTCGCGGTCCTTGATGTGCCGGCGCAGCCGGACGCCCTCCGACGTGACCGCGGTGGCGAGGTAGAACGGGCGGGCGGCCGGCGCCCGCCAGTCGATGAGCAGCGGGGTCGTGTCCCCGTCGTCCCCGGCATCGCCGAGCATGCCCATCCTGCCGATGTGGCGGCGCTCGCCGTCGAGCATGTCGAGCCGCCCGAAGCACAGGCCGTGCTCGGCCGCGTTGAGCCGGGCGAGGCGTTCGGCGTAGGCGGCGTGCGCGGCGTCCTTCTCGACACGTGCCTGGGCGTTGCCACTGGACGTCGTGAGCACCTGGGTCAGCCGTCCGGTGACGTGTTCGCGGAGCTCGTCGAGGCGGCCGTACAGCATTGACACGTACTCCTGCTCCGCACGCAGCGCCTCGCTTGACAACAGCACTCCTCGTGATACAATTAACCGGTAGATGTGTGTGTTCCGCATCATGGACGACCAGTAGCGTAGCTCTCGTCGGCACGCCCGTCCAACCTCTCCCCGCTCGTCGCCGGGCAGCGGCTCTTCCTGTACCCATGCCGCGACCGCGCGAGGTCGGCCTCGAACGTCATCGCGGGTTCCGCGGACCGCTGCCGCCGATCGTCGACCCCTCCCCGGACGCCCGGAGCAAACGCGCCGCCGACATGCGGACCGCCCGCCACAGCCTCGATCGACCCGGCCCCGGACAACTGAGCGCCATCACCAAACCCAGCGCTTACCGCATTTCACACCATCTATCTGGTGAACGACCGACCAGAGCAGTGACGCAAACAGCCTGAACAATTAGGCTATTTGGTGTTTAATGGCAATTATTCTATTGGTCGCATTTTGTCTCTTTGGTCGCCAATCACGTCGCAAACATCAGGGTCATTGTCCGGCATGGTCGTGTACAGTCGGAGTCCTGTTTTCAGCCCTCATTGCGAGCGGCAGCCAAAGAAAGGCAACAGGAGATGCAGAAAGCAGCCATCGATCGGGTAAAGCTCATTTTCGCCCTGCTCGACGCGGACGGAACCGGCTACCTCGAAGCCGAGGACTTCGAACTCATGGCGACCCGCGTCATCGCGGCGGCCCCCGATTCCGACGACGCCACCAAAGCCGCCATGCTGGCCGCTTTCCGGCGCTATTGGACGACTCTCGCCGCCGAACTGGACGCCAACGACGACAACCGCATCAGCTTCGAGGAGTACACCGCCTGCGTCCTCTCCCCGGAGCGTTTCGACGCGGCGATCACCGACTTCGCCAAGGCGCTGGCCGCGCTGGGCGACCCGGACGGCGACGGACTCATCGAGCGGCGTGTCTTCGTGGCGCTCATGACGGCCATCGGCTTCGAGCGCGCGAACATCGACGCCCTCTTCGACGCGTTCGGGCCATCGGACGCCGACCAGATCATGGTCTCGGTCTGGGCCACCGGCATCAAGGACTACTACCACCCGGAGAAGACCGGAATTCCGGGCGATCACCTGGTCGGTGAGCCGATCTGATCGAAATCACGGCAGCCTGACATATCCGGCCTTCGACAGAGGAACACACGTGGAGCCAGTCATCGGACTTGCCGTCGGCCGGGGAACGGGCCCCGAACTCGCGACGGTCTTCGAGCGGGTGCTGACCAGAGTCGCCGACGGGTATTCGGTCGAAATCAATGTCACCCGGTCGAAACGGGTTTACCACTCCTACTCCTCATTGAAGGCCGGCGCCGAAATCGAGCGGATCCGCGAACTCACCGGGGAGGACGCCGACCACTACGCGGAGTTCTGCCGCACGCGGGCCGCTCTCGGCGTCCCGGCCATCTTCCGCACGGCGATCAACGCCCAGTCGCTCTACCTGGTCCGCCAGCGTCTGCAGGCGGTGAAGGTCGACGCCATCGCCACCCCGGAGGCGTCACTGCTGCTGGTCCGGGACCAGGCCCAGGGCTTCTACACCGGGGAGAACAGCCACGCTCCAGGCGCACTCATCCGCACCATGGCGTTCAGTCGGGAGATCACCGAGAAGGTCATCGCCTTCGCCGTCCGGCGTGCGCGGCGGCAGTGGCCGGACGGCGGAATCGACCAGATCGTCATGGCGTACAAGTTCCACCTGCTCGACGGAGCCCTCGACGAGTGGGTGGCCGAGAGCGCCGCTCGGCACGGCGTCGAGATCCGCCTGTTCCAGCCGGACACGGTGAACCGCAACCTGATCGAGCACGGCCCGCGCCCCCGCACGGTGATCATCGCGGGCAACGAGTGGGCCGACATCATGCACGTGGTCCTGCTGGACCGTTTCGGCGCCGAACGCCAGGAGAACCGCTGCACCGAGAACGTCTACCTGCACCCCGACGTGGCCGGGCTGGTCGAGTACCAGACCGTGCACGGCTCCGCCGACGACCTGACGGGAACGGACACGGTCAACCCGGTGGCGACCGTACGCGCCGCGGCGATGATCGCCGAGCGGCACGCGGGCTGCGCCGGGGCGGTGCGGATGGTGGAGCGCGGCCTCGAATCACTCGGCCACCAGGGCATCGGCACCCCGGATCTGGGCGGACGGCACTCGACCACCGCCATGGTGGATGCGCTGCTCGACGTGCTGGAGCCCGCCGGACAGCCGGCCGTCAACGACCCCGGCCTGAAGGCTGGAGCTTGAAGTGCCGCATCGCGCACCGCCGGCTCCACATTGACCAGCCCCAGCCATCACGATGTGGAGGTGCAACCAGATGGCTATGTTGAACACACGCCGGCAGACCGGCTCCGGGGGGCTTCCTGAATTCACATGACCACCGCACTGGTCGTCGTGGACCTGCAGAACGACTTCTGTGTCGGGCCGACCGCCCGCGCCCGGTACTCCGGCGCCCCTGCGACCCTGGAGGCCGTCGCGACGAACACCGCGCTGGCCGTCGACCGGGCGCGGGCCCGCGACACGGAGGTGATCTTCGTCCGGTTCGTCGGCGACGCCGGACATCAGGGCCCGAGCTGGCGGTACCGGGACCGCGTACAGAACAAGCCGCTCAAGTGCCTGGAAGGCTCGTGGGGTGCGGAGTTCCATCGGGTGTCACCCCTGCCGGAGGAGCGCGTCTTCACCAAGCAAGCGTGCTTCGACGCCTTCCTCAGCGCCGGGTTCGAGCAGCACCTCGTCCGTCGCGGCATCGGGCGGCTCGTGTTCGCGGGCCTGTACACCGACGTCTGCGTGGACTCCACCGCCCGGACCGCGTTCCAGAAGGGCTTCCACATCACGGTGCTGACCGACTGCACCACCAGCCGACACCTGCCGGACGCGGACATCCTGCGCTTCATGGCCGTTCTCTACGGCGCCCACCTCACCAGCTATAACCACCCGTGGACGCCCTCAGCCGGAGAGGAGGACCCGTGCCAGGTGTCGAAGGCGGCGTCGGCCTGACCGCCCTCATGGTCGCCGCCGCGCGGGCGATCGAGACCCACCGGCCCGATGCCCTGGCCGGCGACGCCTACGCCGAGCACTTCGTACGCGCCGCCAAGGTGTCCGCGGCCTGGCCGGTCCACCCGGCGGAGGTGCCGGACGGGGACGCCAACCCCCTGTGGGGCAGGCTGGGGCGCTATTTCGGCCTGCGCACCCGAGTCCTCGACGACTTCCTCATCCGCTCGGTCCACGCGGGCGCCCGGCAGGTCGTTCTGCTCGGCGCGGGCCTCGACACGCGGGCCTTCCGGCTCGGCTGGCCGCCGGAGCGGATCATCTACGAGATCGACCGCGACGGTGTCCTGGCGTTCAAACACCACGTGCTCGACGGCCTCGCCGCCATCCCGACGGCCACCCGCCGCCCGATCGCGGCCGATCTGCGCGACGACTGGACCCAGTCGTTGCTGAGCACGGGCTTCGACCCGGCGGTGCCGACCGCGTGGCTGGCCGAGGGCCTGCTGCTCTATCTCCCGCCGACCGCCGAGCGGCGTCTCATCGACACCGTGGACCATCTGAGCGCCGAGGGAAGCACCCTGGCCTTCGAGGTCAAGCTGGGGGTGGAGTCTCCTGAGGTCCGCGACGGCCCCGTCTACGTCGCGACCAGGCAGCAGATCGGCGTCGACCTGCTCGCCCTGTTCGACGGGGAGCCGCGCCCCGACTCCGCCGGCCACCTGCGGGAGTTGGGCTGGTCCACCGCGACCCATACCCCCTTCGACTTCACCCGCCACCACGGCCGCGGCCCACGCCCTGAGCCGAACGACGCCCTGGCAAGCAACCGCTGGGTGTTCGCCAACAAACCCGGCATGTACCGCTGATCGGCTTCTCGGCGGTAACCGCCTGATGTCACACCGCTGACGTCCGGGCTACGGAGGGGTAACTCTCTTTTGATTCGAGGTGAGGAACGCCTCCGTACCGAGCTTGGGAACGGCCGTGGAGCCGGGACCGACGGCGTGAGCCCCGGTCATAGCCACCGGTCCCGAGGCCAGAAATGCGGGCGGTGATCGGGGAAGGCCAGTGCCCACGGTTGCGTGGGAAGGTGGGCACCGGCCTCCTGGGACGGCCCGTCATCCGGCACGCGGGCATTCGAACAGGACCGCTCTTGGCGGGGGCGGACAGCCGCGAGCTCCACTCCCCGGAGGCCCTCTCTGACGGACTGGTGTGACACACCGCGCTAATCCTGCTCTTGCTGCTCAGACGGTGACGACGCGTCGCATCCCTGCTGGGCGGGGCCCTGTTCGAGGTGGTCTTCGTACACCCCGACCTTGAAGGTGATCAGGTCCAGGCACCGGGTCAGCTTGTCCATCTGGGCGAGCACGTGCTCCCGGTGCCGGCGCAGCAGCGCGAGCCGTTCTTCCTCGGTGCCGGAACCCTGTCTGACGAGGTCGGTGTACTGGCGGATCTCGGGGAGGGGCATGCCGGAGGCACGGAGAATGACGCAGAGCCGCAGCCACTCCACGTCGTCCTCGCTGTAGCGACGACGTCTGCCGGGTCCACGGCCTACGGGATTGGCCAGGACGCCTTCACGCTCGTAGAAGCGCAGCGTATGCACGCTCAAACCGGTGCGTTCGGCGACCTGTCCGATGCTCAGATCCTGTTCGACTTTCGGCATGCCCTTCACAGTAGGGGCTTGCCCTAGAGCCGACTCTAGAACCTAGAGTACGCCGCATGATCACCCCGGCCCGCGACCACTAAGGGAGTTTGACCATGCACTACCGCGTTCTCGGTGGTACCGGCATCGAAGTGAGTGCCCACTGCCTCGGAACCATGATGTTCGGCGCTGTCGGCAACCCCGACCACGACGAGTGTGCCCGCATCATCCACACAGCCCTCGATCAGGGGATCAACTTCGTCGACACCGCGGACATGTACTCGGCGGGCGAGTCGGAGGAGATCGTGGGAAAGGCGTTGCGCGGCCGTCGTGACGACGTCGTGCTCGCCACCAAGGTGCACTTCCAGATGGGCGAGGGCCCGAATCGCAGCGGTAACTCCCGGCGCTGGATCATCAAGGAGGTCGAGGAGAGCCTCAGGCGCCTGCGCACCGACTGGCTCGACCTCTACCAGATTCATCGCCCCGACCACACGACCGACATCGAGGAGACGCTCAGCACGCTGAGCGACCTCGTGCACCAGGGCAAGATCCGCGCCTTCGGCTGCTCCACATTCCCGGCCGAGGAGATCGTCGAGGCGCATCACGTCGCCGAGCGCCGCGGCCTGCTGCGCTTCAGGACCGAGCAGCCGCCGTACTCGCTGCTGGCCAGGGGCATCGAGACCTCCGTGCTGCCGGTCTGTCAGCGGTTGGGAATGGGGGTGCTGACCTGGAGCCCGCTGGCCTCGGGCTTTCTGACCGGCAAGTACCGCAAAGGCCGGCCCATCGATCTCACCACCGGTCGTGCGGCACTGACACCGGCACGCTTCGATCCCTCGCTTCCGGTGAACGCCACCAAGCTGGAAATCGTCGAACAGCTCGTGGAGGTCGCGGACGGCATCGGCTGCTCGCTGCCCGAACTGGCTGTGGCCTTCACCGTGGCACATCCCGGCGTCACCTCGGTGATCGTAGGGCCGCGAACGATGAACCAGCTGGAGACGCTGCTGAAGGGCGCCTCACTCACCCTCGACGACGCGACCCTTGACCGGATCGACGAAATCGTGCCGCCCGGGACCAACGCCTACCAGCCGGACGGTGCCTGGCGCCCGCCGGTGCTGGCCGACACCGCCCGACGCCGCCGCCCGCTCACGAACCGTTCCGCGGCCTAAGGCCGATCCAGGCGCCGGGCGATCTGTCCCTCCAGCAGGTACGACAACCCGGTTCCGCTTCCGTCACGGGCAACCGCGTGGCGCCGTCCTCGTCCTTCCCGCTCGGCCAGACCTGCCCCGGCGCCAGTAGGTGCTCACCGCTCGGACCGCCCAGCAGGGTCGCGTCATACGCGGCACGCCGGGCTCAGCTCCCGATGATCCGCTCGACCAGCTCGGGTACCCACTCGACGTACTCCACTTCCGGCCCACCGGCGTGGCGGGCGTAGAGGAACCGCCCGGTGGGGCTCGTGCTCATCGCGGTGGTGATCTCGGCGCCGTGCGCCTCCAGGGCGCGGACCTGCTCATCGAGGTCGGAGTCAAGACGCCGTCGAGGCCGTCGACGAAGCTGATGATCTCGCCCATGATCATGTACTCCAGCATGGCGTTAAAGTGCTTGTGGAGACTTTGCGGCTGAGATCGAGAGGCTTCGCCAGGGGTGGCCATCTACGCGACAGGCGTGATGACCCCTTGTCGCTGCCGGAAGAAGTCGTCGTAGGCACAAGCTGCGGCAATAATTCGGTTGGGCGAGGTGGGCGGGTAGGTTAGGCTCTCGCGCGTGATCTATTTCATTCGCCTGCGTTCAGCCTGACACGGCGCGACCGCCGGGCCTGCCCGCCATCGGGCGGCCCCTTTTGAGCGACCCTGTCCTTCGGGTCTTCTCCTGCGCGCCGTCGGAACACCTCGTTCGAGAACCGACAGGACATCATGCGTACGCGCGAACACATCGCCATGATCGGCTGCACTGCGCCGAGTCACATCTATCCCTCGCTGGCCGTCATCACCGAGCTCGTATCCCGTGGATACCGGGTGAGCTACGCGGTCGGTGAGGCCCTGACCGGGCTGGTGGAGCCCACCGGCGCCGAAATCGTCGCCCACCCCTCGCTGCTCCCGACCAGCGAGGCCGACTGGCCGGACGACCCCGCTTCGGCCATGCACGTCTTCCTCGACGAGGCGATCGCGGTGCTGCCGCACCTCATCGACCGCTACGACGACGACCGACCCGACCTCCTGCTCTATGACATCGGCGGGCTGCCCGCACCCGTGCTGGCCGCACGGTACGGCATCCCCGCCGTGCAGCTTTCCCCCACGCTCGTCGCGTGGGACGGCTACGAGCAGGATCTGGCCGAACACCTCGACGCGATGCGGACGTCGGAGTCGGGCGAGCGCTACTACACGGCGCTCACCGCCTGGCTCCGCGACAACGGCATCGAGCGGGACGCCTGGGACTGGCAGTCACACCCTGACCACGCCCTCTCCCTGATCCCTCGCGCGATGCAACCCAACGCCGACCGGGTGCCGTCGAACGTCCGGTTCGTGGGGCCGTGCCTTTCTCCCCAGCGGCTGGCGGACACCGGTTGGACGCCGCCCGGCGATGACAGGCGGGTGCTGCTCGTCTCGTTCGGCACCACCTTCAACGACAAGCTCGACATCTACCGGGCGTGTCTCGAAGGTTTCGCCGGTTCGGACTGGCACGTGGTACTCGCGGTGGGCGCGAACGTCGATCCCGCGGATCTCGGCCCGCTCCCGGACGGCTTCGAGGTGCATCGCACCGTGCCGCAGCTGGCCGTACTGGCCGAGGCCTCGGCGTTCATCACCCACGCGGGAATGGGCGGATGCGTCGAGTCGCTGTGGTTCGGCGTGCCGACCGTGGCGATCCCCCAGGCCGTGGACCAGTTCGGCAACGCGGCCATGCTCGAACAACTCGGTGTCGGAAGGCATCTGCCCACCGAGGAGGTCACATCGGCGACCCTGCGCTCCACGGTCGAGGAGGTCGCGGGATCAGCGGAGGTGGCCGCCCGCCTGGCGGAGATCCGTGCGACCGTACGGGCTGACGGCGGCGTCGACCGCGCCGCGCAAGCGGTGGAGTCGTTCCTGAGCTGAGCCCTCGTCCTCGCGGGGCAGGCCCCCTGCCCCGCGAGGCCGGTGTCACGACGGTGCGGTGACCCGGAACATGTAAGCAGCCGAACACCTCCTCAAGGTGCGACAGCTCGACTCCGCTTCCGTGACCACGTGGCGCCCGCCTCGTCCTTCCCGGTCAGCCGGACCTGCCCCGGCGCCAGTAGGCGCTCACCGCTCGGACCGCTCAGCGCGTCGTACGCGGCACGTCCGGGCTCAGCTCCCGATGATCCGCTCGACCAGCTCGGGTACCCACTCGACGTACTCCACCTCCGGCCCGCCGGCGTGGCGGGCGTAGAGGAACCGCCCGGTGGGGCTCGTGCTCATCGCGGTGGTGATCTCGGCGCCGTGCGCCTCCAGGGCGCGGACCTGCTCATCGAGGTCGGAGACGATGACGGTCGCCGAGGCATGGGCGTACCTCGCACGCTCCTGCTGCGGTCCGGCCACGATGAGGAGGTCGCCGATGGCGACCAGTTCGACGCCGTCGAAGGCGAACCGCAGGTCGGGTTCGGCCCCGACCATCTCCCGCAACAGGGGCAGAGCGCGGTCGAGGTCGTCGGCCCACAGGCGGCCATAGGTCTTCAGGATCGTCATGGGACCTCTCCCGGTCGGCGGGCCTTCCGGCCACGCTCTCTTGTAGTTACCCGGTAACCGTAGAAGAGTGTGCGTTGACGTGGAAGAACGTACTTTTTGGAAAGGGAGGCACCTCGCGGTGACCGAGCAGCTCAGCCCCGTGCCGCACCGGGCGGACCTGACCCGTGCCGACTCGCTGGCACGCGAGATCTTCATCGGGATCGCCAACAAGTGGGCCCTGCTGATCGTCAACGTGATGGGCGAGCGCACGTTGCGCTTCACCGAGCTGCGCGCCGAGATCGAGGGCATCAGCCACAAGATGCTGACCCAGACGTTGCGCGGACTGGAACGCGACGGGCTCGTGGACCGGGTGGTCCACCCGACGGTTCCCCCGCGCGTGGAGTACACCCTGACCGCCGCGGGCCTGGAACTGCGGGACACCGTCAACGGCATCTGCGGCTGGACCCGCCGGCATCTGGACCACATCGAGCAGGCCCGCCACCGCTACGACGCCACAGCCCGGCAGTGACCTTCGGACAGCGGGCGACCGCCGCGGAACTCAGCTGCTGTGATCATAGGTCGCGGTCAGGGAGGAGCTTGACCTTGACGCGACGTCAACGTCTGTAATGCAGGCATGCGAATCGGAGAGGTCGCGGCGCTGGTCGGCATCACCACCCGCGCCGTACGCCATTACCACCACCAGGGACTGCTGCCAGAACCGCCGCGGCGGCCCAACGGCTACCGCGTGTACGGCCTGCGGGACGCGGTCGAGCTGGCACGGATACGGCGGCTCACCGAACTCGGCCTGGCCCTTGAGGAGGTACGCGACGTCCTGGCCGACGACCGGGGCCGTGACCTGCACGAGGTGCTCGTCGAACTGGACGCCGACCTCGCCCGCCAGGAGCGGGCGATCCAGGAGCGCCGGTCCCGGCTGGCGGTGCTGCTGGAAAAGGCCTCCGGCGCCGAACTCGACCCCGACGACGTGGTCTCCCCCGGGCTGGCCGGGTTGTTCGGCGCGATGTCGACCTCGGCGGCCGAGCTGCCGGAACCCGCGCTGGCGGCCTGGGACCGCGAACTGCTCGCGCTGATGGACACGGCAGCCACTCCCGAGGATCGGGAGCGGCTGTTCGCCGCCATGCGGCCGATGGCCGCCGACCCCGGCGCCGTGGCCCGCTCCTACGAGCTCTACCGCAGGCTCGGCGAGCTGACCGAGGCGACCGCCGACGATCCGCGGATCCCCCCGCTGGCCGCCGAGTTCGCCGACCACATCCCGGCCGACCTGCTGGCCCTCCTCAGCTCCGATCTCCCGGGGGCCTCCACCGATCCACTCGGTGCGGCCTTCCTGGCGGATCTTCCCCCGGCCCAGGCCGAGGTCGTACGCACGACGCTGCGGCTCCTCAGCGGGCGGCTGTCCTGACTTCCTCCCCGCGGCCGCAGCCCGGGGTCTCCACGCTGGAGGTATTCAGATGAAGCGGCTGGTCCGCGCGATCGCCTACGCGGTGCTCCCCGCGGAGATGGCCCTGGTGGTATGCCTGGTCGCGGGCGTCCCCATCCCGATGCCGGTGATCGTGGTAGCCGAGGTGGCCGTCGCCACTCTCGTCGGGGTGGAGGCGTTCCTGCTGACCGGGGCGTTCAGGAGGCACCGATCGGCGGGCCTGACGGCCGCCGAGGCGGCCGGGGCGGCACTGCGGGAGCTGGTTCCCGAGCCGGTCCTGCGGTTGACGGCGCATGAGGCGAGAGCCGTGGCGAGCATCGGATATCTGGTCGCCGGGCGGCGGCAGGGGGTCCGCGGCGACGCCGTCGCGATCGGCTACGCCCGCGAGCAGACCCCCATGATGGTCATCCTGCTCGTGGTGTGCGTGATCGAGACGGTGGCTCTGGCCATCCTGCTGCCCTGGCCCGTCGTCCACGCGGTCGTGCTGGTCCTAGATGTGTACACCGTGGTCACCATGCTGGCGATGACGGCCGCCGGCATCGTCCGGCCCCATGTCGCCGCCCCGGGCGAGCTCAGGCTCCGCTGGGGTACCCTGTTCGACCTCCGCGTGCCGATGGCACTGGTCGAGTCCGTACGGGTGGACCGGCGCTACGACCACGAAGGTCTCCTGCGGGTGACCGGTGACGAACTCTCCCTGGCGGTGTCGTCCCAGACGAACCTGGTCGTCGACCTGGCGGAGCCGGTGACCGCGGTGCGCCCGCTGGGAGCCGTCGTCACGGCCCGGCGCCTCCGCTGCTACGCCGACGACCCGGACGCCGCCGTCGCCGCGATCGGTCGGGCCCGTGACGGAGCACGGGCGACCGCATCGGTGCCCGGACTTCCTGCCCGCCCTGACCGGCTGCCTCTGATCTCCTCGGCGGGACCGGCTCAGCACCCGCCCCGCACCGCCCGATCGGGCTGAACGCACGAGACAGAACACCTAGCCCGTCCTCCGAGAGCGGATCAGGCCGAGTTCGGTCAGGTCGTCGGACCAGAGCCAGCCCGCCTCCTTGGCGATCCTGACCGCCTCCACGCGCGTGCGGGCGTCGACCTTGGTGAGGATCCGCGCCAGGTAGTTGCGTACCGTGCCGCCGGACAGGCAGAGCCGGTCGGCGATCTCGCCGACCGGTGCGCCCTCGGCCGCGGCCTGCAGGACCTCCAGCTCGCGCGGGGTGAGCGGGTTCGGCTTCGCGTTGAGGGTGGCGACGGCCAGCTCGGGGTCGACGACCTGCTGGCCGGCGGCCACCCGGCGTACGCAGTCGGCGAGCTGGCTCGCCGGGGTGTCCTTGACGACGAAACCGCGTGCCCCCGCGTCCAGCGCGCGGTGCAGCGCGGCCGGGGTCGCGAGCCCGGTCAGGATCACCGTGGCGCACTCGGGGAGCCTTCTGTGCAGTTCCGCCGCGGCGGTGAGGCCGTCGGTGCCGGGCAGGCCGATGTCGAGGAGTGCGACGTCCGGCCGATGCTGCAGGCAGGAGCGGACCACCTCGTCGCCGTGACCGACCTCTCCCACGACCTTGATGTCGTCCTCGGTGGAGAGCAGGGCGACCATGGCCCCCCGGACCAGGTGCATGTCCTCGGCGATCAGGACGCTGATCATGGGTTGTCTCCCCCGTCGTTTCGCGGTGCGCTCGTGCCTGGCCCGGGGCCACTACCCACACGCGAGGAGACTACCCACAGAATTCAGCCGATTACTGCGTACCAGCGTTAAACACCGAAAAGCCTGACATGAGGTTATCGTCCTTACGAGGGAGGATTGCCGTCACCGGCTCCATCTGGACCACGCTCCGTGGACTATGTAATGGCGTGAACATATAACCCGAATAAGTGCCGACTGTTTAGCACCCCCGTCGGGTTGTCCTCCGCCGACGCCTCACAATGGCCTCGCCCATCGACCTCTGCCCCTTTGAGGGTGTTCACGGACGCGGTGTGCGAGCATCCGGATCCCATCCTCGTCGGCAAGCCGATATGCCGACGACCACGGCCGCGGCCCGGTGACCGGTTCGCACGACGACTCCGTCCGGCTCCGCGTGATCGACATCCCCACCGTGGTCAAGCGCGTATGCGGCACCACCGGCATGGCCATGACGCGGCTGTACACACCTGACATCGGCTACCCGCCGCCCTGCCCGGCCCGCTGGGCGGAGATCCCGGCGGCGTCAGACCGGGGCGACGGTGTGGTGTTCCAGCAGGACGTCGGTCAGCAGGTAGCCGCCGCAGATCAGGTGGGCCAGCGGGTGGGCCCGTATCTCCCGGTAGTGGGTGGCGATCCGGAACGCGGCCGCGACCGGGGTGGCGGCGCTCGTCCACAGCGGTCTGTGCCGGCCGGTGGAGGCCGGGACGACCCACCAGAAACGGCAGGCGTCGTCGAGGCGGGCGACCAGCCCGTAGTAGACGGAGACGACTATCTTGCCGGACGGCAGGCGGTGGACGTCCGCCGGGATGTTGTGGGCTCGCGCCAGCAGGGCCGCCAGTTCACGGGCCCGGAGTTCGGCTGGGTGCGGCGCGAGGTCTTCGGGGGGTGTGTGATCAACGGTCACGCTCGCGAGACTAGAGATCATGGGATGCCCACCTCAACGGTGTTGCGCGATGTTGCGAGTTCACTTCTCGCCCAACGCGGCGGCCGCGGCCCGCAACAGGGCGCGGGCCTCCTGCCCGTAGGCCGCGGCACCGCTCAGCGCCCGGAACGCCTTCTCGTACACGCCCACGTCGCTCGGGGCCTTGTGCTGGATCTGGCCCGGCACGGTGTCGACGCGGACCCGGTTGGCGTCGTATATCCAGAAGTTCTCCGGCGGCATGAGCGGCGGCCTGATCGTCGCGGGGACGATGCCGAAGGACACGTTCGCGACGCCCGAGGTCAGCTCCGCCAGCCGGTCGAGCTGGGCGGCCATCTCCGCCGGGCCGACCAGCGGGGTGCGGAGTGCCTGCTCGCCGACGACGAACGCGAACCGCTTGCTCCCGTTGCGCAGGATCTCCTGTTGTCTCAGCCTCGCCGCGACCGCGGCGTCGATGTCATCGGGGATGCCGCGGAAGTCGATGATGGCGCGCAGGTGGCCGCGGGCGTAGTCACCGGTCTGGAGCAGGCCGGGGACGGCCGAGTGCTGCCAGACGCGGAACTGGTGGGTCCTGTCGTACAGCGGCTGGAAGGAGCGCTGCACGTGGCCGAGGCCGCTCTCCTCAAGGCGGCGCCAGTCGGTGTACATGGCGTCGATGTTCTGGGCGGCCGCGATCAGGTCGACCACCTGCTCGTCCGCGTCGCAGGCCTCGCACCACGTCCGGATGTCGGCCTGGTTGGGCATCTGGACCGCGTTCTCGATCTTTGAGATCTTGGTGTGGTCCAGGCCGGTCTTGGCCGCCAGCGCTCGCCCGGTCAGCCCGGCGTCGGCGCGAAGCGCCCTGAGCCTGGCGGCGAGAATGCCTTTGGCCTCGTCGATGCGTGCTGTGGAGGTCGCCATCTCCGTCACCTCGTCACCGCGGGGGGTTGATCCTCCGACCGTACGTCGGATGTTGCGATCTGTCCTGAAAGTTGCGAATAGTTGCGGAATGCTGATGGGCGCGCTCCCGCTCCGTTATCCGGAAAGCCTGCGACAGGCCGTGCGAGGTCGGTGAGAGACCTACGATTGGCCGTCCCACCTGCGCTTTCCGCTGATGCGGGTCAGGGATGTCGGGCGCAAGCCTTACGGTAGGGCGCGTGCCAGAGACGAACCATGAGCTCACGCTCGACTCGGCCCTCACCGAGGAGGCCGTGCTCTCGACCTACCGCCGCATGTTCGCGGCGCTCGCCCGCGACAGCGGCGCGGTGGTGGACGACCCCGCGCTGGTCGACATCGCCGAGACCCTGTTCGCGGCGTTCGCCGAGGCCGGCGAGGAGTGGCTGACCCACGAGCAGATGCGCAACGTCTGCCGGGCCTATCCGCTCGACCGGTTCGAGAACCGGCTCCGGGTCCTGCGAGGCCTCGGCGCGATCCGCGAGGTGTTTCCCAAGCCCAACCAGCTCCGCTACCGCGCGTCGTTCACCAGCGTGGTGGGGCTGATGTTCATCCGCCGGATGATGGACGACGGCGGCCAGTCGGAGATGCACCGGCTGCTCGCGCTCGAAGACCTCAACGTGGCCGACCCCCGCACGACGATGGAGGAGGCCCGCGCCAGCGCGCAGAACCTCTCGCGCGCCTTCCGGCTCTGGGCCCTGGAGCTGATCACGCTGACCGGCGGCACCATCGAGGAGTTGCGCGAGCAGGCCCCCAAGCTGTGGGGCACCGAGGAGATCGCCCGGCGGGCGCAGAACCTGCACGGCACCATCCTCACCCGCTGGCCCGACCTCGACCGCACCTGTACCGAGCTGCGTGCCGCGATCTACTCCTACAGCGACGCCTCGCGCCGTGCCGCCGGGCGTCTGGCCGACTCCGCAGGCACGACGAGGAACCTGACGCTGCTCCCCGCGGAGCTCTGGCGCACCTTCGCGCAGACCGCGAGCAAGGAGCGGCTGGCCTCGGTGCTCGACGGCTTCGTCTTCGACGCCCCCGCCCCCTGGCACGATCCGGCGGCGATCGTCAGGGCCGTGGACGAGAGCCCTCGCCCGGCACCCGCCCAGCCCACTCCCCCGCGCTCGGCCCTGCCCGACACCGGCCCCGCCGACACCCACGACCCCGCCACCGACGGCCTCGACCACCTGACCACCGTGGCCGAGGCCGCCCTCGCCGGGCGCTCCACCGCCCGGCTGGAGGAGTTGCTCACCGCCGACGGCGAGTGGGTCTCCGCCCGCCGTCTGCTGGCCGACCTCGTCTCGGCCGACCTGCGCCCCGACTCTCCCTATCGCCTGCGCTGGTCCGACGGCCTCACCGCCACCCCTGGCGCCGAACCCGCCTGGCTCTCTCACGGCCGCCTGGAAAGGACCGGCGGTGTCGGCTGATCCGCGGCACGTACCGGTCCCGGCGACCGAACCGGCGAGCAGCGGCCCCGAGACACCCGAGCACCCGCTGACGACCGGGGAAGCCGGTGCCGAGACGTACCCGCGGCCCCCGGAAACCGGGCTTGAACCGTCCGCGACGGCACACGTCCGTACCACCGAGGCGTACGCGCGGACCTCGGAGGCCGAGCCGTCCGCGACGGCACATGTCCGGGCCAGGTCGGGCGGACCTCTCGCGCTCCATGCCGGACAGGCGGCTCCGGCGGGGATGGCACGGCTGGGTCGCGGTGACGGGACGGGTATGGCGCTGCCGGTCTGGCCCGACGGGGCGACCCCTTCGCTCCTGGAGGAGTACCAGGTCGCGCCGGTCCCGGTGGAACGATCCGGCGAGACCCGGCGGGTGCTGGCCGCGGCGCTGCGCTGCTGCTGGAGCGACCTGACCGCCGACCCGTGGCCCGGCACCCCCGCCCCGGTGGACGACGTGCTGTCGACGTACCGTGCCCTGATCGGGCGCGGCGACGACCTGATGCGCAACTGGGCGATCGGCGCGCTGCGCCGCCTGCACGACTCGGCCTGGCTGGAGGTCGCAGACGGGTTCGTCCGGCTCGGCCCCCGGTGCGCGTCCTGGCCCCCCGCGTCCCACGCCCAGCTGCGGGAGCTGATGCGCCGCCTGCCCACCGCGGAGGAGACCCCGGGCGGCACGGAGGTGCTCCCGGTCATCGATGACGGCCCTGACGGCGCCGCTGAGGACGCTGAGGCGGGGGCGAGCGTCACGATTCCCGACGAGGTGGACACCGATCTGCTCGGCCCGTTCGACGAGCGTCGCAGGGCCGAGATCGTGGCGGCGTTCATGGCGGTGGAGCACACGGCCGAGCCGGTGCACGAGGCCCGCTTCTCCGCGCTGCGCGACCCGGTGCTGCGCCGCACGCTCACCGAGATGCTGGAGCGCCGCGGCCGGGTCCTGATCCACGACCGCGAGTCGTGGATCTCCGGCTACGCGGCCGGGACACTCGGCGCGGGCACGGCCTCAGGAGCGGGCACGGCTTCGGGAACGGGCACGGTGTCGCAGGCGGGCTCGACGTTGGACGAGGCCGAGCGGGCGGTGCTGGTGCTGGTGCTGATCCACTCGGTGGCGATTCCCAGGGCCGACGGCCTGCTGCCCACCGACAGCTGGCTCTCGCCGTTCCCGGCCCAGATCGACGAGTTGCGGCGGCATACCAAGCTGCCGATCGGCGAGCTGGAGGCCGCACTGCGCACCCTGCGTCACGCGGGTCTGGTGACCCAGGTGAAGGCGGGCGAGGAGGCCGGGGGGTACGTGCCGGGGCCGCAGTTCCACCGGCTGACCCCGCAGGCCAGGCGGCGCCTGCAGGAGGAACTGATCCTCGCGGCGGGGCCGCACACCCCGCTGGCCGCGGCCGTACGGGCCAACCGGCGGTGATCGGGAGTGGAGCGACCACACCACGCGATGAGTCGACCCCGGTGGGGAGTACCGAGGACCCGGCGCTCCCGGTATCGGGAACGGGACGGAAGAAAGGAACGACGGGGTTGACCGACCAGCGGAACCAGGCCGCGAAGAGTTCACGGGGGAGCCGCGCGAAGGCCGCCGACACCGGAACGGGCACGGGCGAAGCCGTCCGGGCCGGAGCCGGGAACATCCCGGCCAGGGGCGGCCGGGGTGCGAACCCCCGGCCCGGGGACGTGCCGGCCAAGGGCGGCCGGGCCGCGACCGCTCCGGCCGGGGACGTGCCGGCCGGAGGGAGCCGGGCCGCGAGAGCCGAGACCTCCGAGGCCTCTGCCGGGACGCAGGCGAGTCTGGTCCCCGTGGAGATCCGTGCCACCGCTCCGACCGAGAACGTGGTGGGTGACCGGGTGCTGGTCGCCGTGCAGCCGGTCAACATCTCCCGGCTCTCGACCCACCCGGTGCCGACCGTGCCGGGCACGCTGATCGTGGTCGCGGGCGCCGGCCCGAAGGACTCCAACGGCGCGGGCAAGTCGTCGTTCATCGCGATGATCACAGCGCTGCTCGGAGACGAGCAGTGGCGTTTCGCCTCGGGCGCCAAGTCGGTGTCGGAGCTGCTGTTCAACGCCGAACTCGCCGCGGGCGGCGGCGGCCGGACCTGGGCCAGCGCCGACCACGGCTACATCGTCGGTGTCTTCGCGCCGGCCGGCTCCGTGCACACGGGCTCTCCGAACACCGGCTCCATGGGCACGGGCTCCATGGACCCCGGCCTTCCGGACGCCGCCCTCTCGGACGGTGGTTCTCTGGACGGTGACTCTCTGGACGCCGACCCGGCGCGCACCGGTTCCCTGGGCGACGCGGTGACCGTGTGGCTGCGGGTCAACCAGGAGGCCCCGCACCTGGAGATCAGGTGGGCCCCGGGAGTGCACCTGGCGTCGGCGGCCTCGGAGGCGGAGCGGGTGACGCGAGCCGACGCGCTGTGGGCGGCGCTGCCCCGCTCGGCGGGACGACGTGACGTGGTGGCGCGCGACCTGACCAGGTTCCTGTACGGCGACCGGGTCAGGTGCGTGTCGTTCCTGTCCACCTCGGTACGGAGCAAGGTCGCCACCAACCTGCTCTCCCAGCCGCTCAACGAGATCTCCCCGGAGCGGGTCTTCGAGGCGATCGCCGCGCTGACCGGCCTGGACGCCGAGCTCGACCAGGAGCGGGAGGCCCGCCGCGACGAGCACGCCAGGCGGGTGCGCGCGACGCGGGCCATGGAGCTGCTGCGGGAGTTCGAGGACGAGTCCCGTACGCTCCTGGAGACCTTCGACCGGCGCGACCGTGCCCGCGTCCGGCTGGCCGAGGCGATGCGCCGCTGGCGGGGACGGCTGGCGCGCAGGCTCGCCGACGCGGGGCAGCGGGACGAGGCGCTGGCGGTGGAGCTGGAGCGGGCCGGCGCGGCGGCCGAGCGCGCCACGGAGGCGATCGGCGAGATCAGGGCGGAGATCGCCACGCTCAAGGACGACACGCTGGAGCGCGGTCTGGCCGAGGCTCGCAGAGAGCTGGCCACCCTGCAGGCACGTGCCGCGAAGCTGGACGCCGACCGGGCGGTGGCGGAGAACTCGGTGGACGACCTGCGCGGCTGGATTCCCGGGCTTGAGGAGCAGCGCCGGCTGGCCGACGGGCGCGACGTGACGGCGGCGGGCGCGGAGCTGGCCGAGGCCAGGACACGGTTGAACGAGGCGCTGAAAGCGCTGGGCGTGGCCGACCGCGAGGTCGAGGGGGCGAAGGCGGCGCTGGACGACGCCGAGGGCGGGCCGGCCGCGGCCCAGCTCAACGCGCTCGCCGAGGCGGGCGTCGGAGCGACCGGCCTGCTCGACGCGATCGACGTCGCCGAGCAGGCCCGCGAGGACGAGGCCGGGCGGAAAGCAGCCGCGCTGGGATCTCGCGGGTGGCCGCACGAGCACGCGGTGATCGTCGACGCGGCCGATCTGGAGGCCGCGTCGCGGGCGCTGGACGCGCTGCCCGGCTCGGTGCTGGTCAGCGCGGCGGGAGTCACCGTCGTGGGGGCGTTCGAGGTGGCCGTCACCGGCAGGGAGGCCCGGATCAAGGCCGCCGAGCAGCGGCTGCACCGGGCGCGCGACACGCAGGAGAGCGCCGCGGCGGCCGTACGGGCCGCCGAGGACGCCGTGGCCGAGGCGGGCAGGCGGCTGGAGGGGGCCAAGGCGTCGGTACAACTGGCCGACATCGAGCGGCGGCTGGCCGAGCGGCGGAACACGCTCGGTGAGCTGACCGAGGCACTGGCCGAGGTCGCGCCGAAGGTGGGCGAGGCCGAGCGCCGGGCGAGCACGCTGGACTTCCGCGCCCGTACCAGGAGCATGGAGGTCGAGCGCCTGGAGGGCCGCAGGGCCGGGCACGAGTCCGACCGCGACCAGGCCGCCGGGCAGGCGGCGAGAATCACCGCCGACCGCGAGGCGCTCAGGCTTGACGCGCTGGCCGGCGACTGGGGCGGCACCGTCGACGGTGCCCGCGAGTGGCTGGGGGCCCTGGACGAGCAGGAGCGCCCGCTGACGGCCGAGGAGTGGTGGCGGGCCGCCGAGCGCCGCCTGGACGAGGCGCTGCGCGACACCTTCCCCGGCGAGGACGAGGAGATGCCCGAGGAACTGCGCTTCCTGGTCAGGGAGCGGACCGCGCCCGGCGCCGGGCGCACCGCCCGCGAGCAGGCGACGTTCCCCGGCGTGTGCTCGGCGCTCGCGTCCTACCTGCGCGGCCAGGAGGAGTACGAACGGCACCGGCGCCGCCAGATCGAGACGCAGATCACCACCCGGCAGCGTGACCTGACGGCCGCCGCCAAGGGTGCCGAGGAGGCCGCGCAGTCCACCGCCGTGCACCGGGCCGCGCTGACCGCCGCGATCAAGGCGCGGCTGACCCGGGTGGCCGAGGAGTTCGACAGGCTCGACACCTCCTACGGAGGCTACGGCGCGACGCTGGAGTTCCCCGTGCCGCCCGCGCCCGCCGACCCCGAGCAGCGCTGGGCGTGGCGGGTGACGCCCAAGTGGCGCAGGGGCGAGGGGCAGGGGTTCGTGCCGTACAACCGGCGGGCCAACACCGCGCTGATGGACGAGAAGGCGGTGAAACTGGTCTGCGCGGCGGCGATCGCGTCCTCCGGTGGCGGGCACCTGTGCCTGGTCCTCGACGAGCTGGGCCGCAACCTCGGCAAGGAGCATCGCAGGGAGGCCGTGGCGCTGTTCCGCCGGATCGGCGAGACGTACGGGATCACGGTGATCGGCGCGCTCCAGGACGACATGGAACCCTACGCCGTCGACGCCTGCGGCCAGTACGTCAAGCTGCGCCGCTCCTCCGACGCCATGCCGTACAACGAGCCACCGGTCGTCATCGGCCACGACCGGAACGCCGAGCGGGTGCGCGCCCTGGCTTCCGCGGTGAGCAGGTGAGCGGGGAAGACCAAAGAGCGGGTTGAGCCGGAAGACCGGAAAGCGGGAGGACCGGTGAGCGGGGTGAGCCGATGTTCACCGGTCCGGTGTGACCGCGGGCCGACCTCTCCCTCGTGCCGCTACGCGGGAGGGCTCACCACGCTGCGCATCGTGAGCTCCGCGTCCTGGAGGGAGAGGGAGACCCGTACGGAACCCAGTTCGGAGGTCCGCGAGACATGCGTCCCGCCGCAGGGGATGCGCGCCTCGCCTTCGGGCAGCGAACAGTGCCACATCCGCCGCGCGGACAGGGAAGGGGACGGGCTGTCCACCGTGATCGGCGCATCGGCCGCGATCCACTCGCCGAGCTGGTCGTCGATCCGCCGGGTGAGTTCCGCGAGGTCGAGGCCCTCGGCGTCGAATCCCTTTCTCCGCAGCGACTTGCCCAGGCGGTAGACGTCGTCACTGCCGTGTTCCACGATCCGTGACGTGGTGATCGCCGCCTGGTCGAAGTCGGGCCGGCCGAGCGAGTCGGGCGTCACCTCCTTGCGCCACCGGTCGGCCAGCGCCGCGTTGAGGGCCAGCGCGGCGAGGTGACACGCGCTGTGCCCCGCGGAGAGCGCCGACCGGTACGCCTCGTCGACGACCAGCTCGGCGTCCCCGGCGATCGGCTCCTTCAGCACGTGGACCACGAGCCATTGCCAGCCGTCGGCGCCGCGGCGTACCGGGATCTCCTCCCCCAGGTAGAGCCGCTCGCCGTCCGACGCGCCGGTCACGCAGTCGACGACCGGCAGCCCGTTCACGGTCCCCCGGTCGGCGGGCTGGTCGGGCCAGGTGTGGTCCAGGGGATGGAACGGTGTCTGCGCCGTCACCACGCCGTAGCCGCCGCTCACCGGTGTGGCCGAGACCACCCGCGAGACCCCGTGGACGTCGCCGCGTGGATAGGTGACCTGTGTGTCCATAGCTGATCTTTGGTTCCCATCGTTCCGTGTCATTCCGCAAGCGACCGCGAGGACCGCGCCGAACACGATATGACCTCGCGGTCCCCTCGGCCCGGACTTCGACGATCAGGCGGTCTTCGCGGCAGCGGCACCGGACGGGGAGGTACGTCCCGCTATGCCGTCCCACAGGGCGTGGCGCGCCTCCAGCGCCGTCCGCAGCGTGGCCGCGCAGTCGTTCCACTTCCGCCGATCGTCCCCGCAGAGATCGACCAGCATCTGCATGGCCATCGGCGTGTGCTGCTCGCCGTCGACCTCGATGTGGCGAGAGAGGTAGTCGCGGAACTTCTCCAGGGCCTCCGCGTGCCGGTCCGTCCGCAACACGCGGTCGAACATCTCCGGGATGAGGTCCTCCCTGCCGAACGCGAAGGTCGCCGCCTGGGCGTGCAGGGGAGCGGACTCGATGATCTTCCAGGTGGTCCTGACGAAGTCGGCGGCCGCCGGTGGCACACCGGGGAGCTCCAATCCCTTTTGGACCGTTCCACCCTCTCTCAGATGGCTGACGAACGACTCGATGGGCCGCACGTCGGCACCTGCCTGCCGCATCCCCTCGACGTACAGCTCGAAGTGGCTGATGTGGCCTTCCCCGAGCTCGTCGCTCTCCTCCACGAGCACGATCTCGTTGATCAGGCGCCGGCTCGTCCGGGGGCCCTGCGGGACCCAGGGGACCCGCACGCAGGTGAGCCGCCCCTGCAGGTTCTTCAGCAGCGACATGAAGTCCCAGACCGCGAAGACGTGGTGCTCCATGAAGACGACCACGTCGTCGAGCTCGTTCAGCGAGTTGTAGACGTCGTGGGCGAGGATCTTCTCCCGGATCGGTTCGATGGTCCTTTGCAGCTCGTGGAGACCGGGGTGGGAAACGCTCCAGTTGTAGCGCGATTCCGACATTTTGCGACTCCTTAGTAAACGGGGAAATACTCGTCGTGCTCCCACGACGTCGGCGTGTCGTGCTCCAGGAGGTCCGCCTTGGCGAGCCATTCCTCGTAGCGGGCCAGCTCACTCCGTTTGAGCAGCCGAAGGCACGAGGTTAGGTGTTCGCCGAGGATCCGCGGATGGAAATCGTCGGACTCGAAGGCCGCGAGTGCTTCGCGCAGGGTCGCGGGCAGCGGGTCGAGGGCCTCCGAGTGGGGGTCGGCGACGGCCTCGCCCGGGTCGAGCCGCCGGTCGATCCCGTCGAGACCCGCGGCGAGCTGGGCGGCCAGGTAGAGATAGGGGTTGGCGCAGGGCTCCCCCACCCGGTTCTCCACGTGCGTCGCCGGATCGCCCGTCGCGCCCACCACCCGGATATGGGCTCCCCGGTTCTCCTGTGCCCAGCCGATCCGGTCCGGTGCGAGCGTGAACCCCCGGTGCGCGCGCCGGTAGCCGTTCACCGTGGGGACGCACAGCAGGCTTGAGGCCGCGGCGTGGGTCAGCAGGCCGCCGACGTAGTGGCGGCCGAGCTCGGACAGGAGCGCGCCGTCGGTCGCGACGAACGCGTTGCGGCCGGTGGAGCGCTCGGCCAGCGACTGGTGGAGGTGCCAGCCGCTGGGGTCGAAGCCGGCGATGCCGGGAAGCGCCATGAAGGAGGCGTGGTATCCCAGGCGGGCGCATACCTGCTTGGTCACGGTACGGAACAGGAGCATCGCGTCCGCGGCCTCCAGGCCCTCCATCGGCGCGAAGGTGAACTCCAGCTGGCCGGGTCCGGACTCGTGCTCGAACGACCTGAGCGGCAGGCCGAGCTCAAGGAGCGCGTGCGCCAGCGGATCGACGACGGGCTCCAGGGCGTCGCTCCAGCCGTCCAGGTTGAACTGGTATCCCGCGTCCACGGGCAGGACCTCGGGGGCCGAGCCCTGCGTGCCGAAGCCGCCGACGCCCCCCACCCGATCCTCACCGGCGAACCTGGTGAGATACCACTCCACCTCAAGACCCACCACGAAGTCCAGTCCCCGGGCCCGCGCACCCGCGACCAGCTCGCGGAGCACGCGACGCGACGAGAGCGGATGAGGCGATCCGTCGCGCAGGTACTCGTCACCGAGCACCCATCCCGTGCGGCTTCGGGTGTGGGGCAGGATCCGGTACGTCAGCGGATCGGGCACCAGGACGAAGTCGCCGGCGCCGGTGAGCTCGGGGAGACCGATGCCGCCGCCCTCGGCGAAGACGTCGACGGCCAGGGCGTGTCCGGTGTCGAAGACGAGCGGGCCGGGGCTGAAATCCATCCCGTTGCGCAGGACCACCCGGAACACCTCGGCCGGCACGGTCTTCGACCTGACCAGGCCGTGCGGGTCCCCGAAGGCGACGCGCACGAAGTCGACCGAGTCCAGCGAGCTGATGATCTCGGCGGCGGCGGCCCGGCGGCGGTCGTCCCAGAGGTCGTGCCTTTCCACGAAGTCGACCGCTCCCGTCGTGGTCCGCGAGTATGTGCCGGCGGCGTCGATCGTCACGACGACCCGCTCCTTTCGTGGGCTGGGGAGGTGCGGAGGTGCAGGTAGGTGTGCCGCCAGGGGCGGACCCGTTCCAGGTCGAGGGCCGCGCGAAGCACCGTGTGGTCCGCGCGCCATCCGGCCACGAGCTGTACGCCGACCGGTAGTCCTTCCGAGGTGAAGCCCGCGGGAAGGGAGATGGCCGGCTGTCCCGTCAGGTTGAAGCAGTAGGTGGTCGGCGACCACCCCAGCCAGGACGGCTCGCCCTTGTCCAGCCTCAGGTCCGGCTCGTCCTCGGTCGCGAGGAACGGCTTGACCGGCACCGTGGGCATCGCCAGCAGGTCGAACCCGTCCAGCCAGCCGCGTACCTGCTCCCACAGGCGGGTGCGCGCCCGCTGCGCGGCCATGAGGTCCACCGCGCGGAGCCGCCTGCCGTACTCGATGATCGGCAACCGGCCGGGATCGATGAGAGCCTCGTCTCCGGCGGGGACTGAGGCGTGCGCCGCCGCCTCCGCGCTCGCCAGGATGGTGACCAGCGCCGGGTACGGGTCCTCGAAGGGGGGCCGGATCTCCCGCACGGCGTGCCCGGCCTCGGCCAGCGCCCGCACGGCCGAACGGGCGACCCGGAGGATCTCGGGGTCGGGCGCGGGTTCTCCCAGGCCGTCGATCCATCCGACTCTCAGCGGCGGCGCGCCGGTCCGGACGTCCTGCCCGCGCCACACCGAGTCGAGGGAGAACAGGTCTCGCCGGTCGGGCCCCGCCATGACCTCGACCAGCAGCGCGGCGTCGGCCACGCCCCGGGTCAGCGGGCCGAGGTGGGACAGGAGCTCCTCACTGGGCGGATGGTAGGGGATCCGGCCGAAGGAGGGCTTGAAACCGACCACCCCGCAGAAGGCGGCGGGAATGCGGACGGAACCCGCGCCGTCGGTCCCCGTGGCGCCGACCCCCAGTCCTGTCGCCACCGCCACCGCCGCGCCACAGCTGGAACCGCCCGCGGTCCGCTCGCCGTCCCAGGGGTTCGGGGTCACGCCGGTGACCCGGTTCCTGCTCGCCGCGCTCCAGCCGAACTCGGAGGTGCTGGTCTTGCCCAGGATGACGGCTCCGGCCGCGCGCAGCCGCTCCACGGCCGGCGCGTCGAAATCGGGGATCCAGTCGCGGTGCAGCAGGGAGCCACGGGTGGTCCGCAGTCCTCGCGTGGGGATCAGATCCTTCACCGAGATCGGTATGCCCAGCAGGGGCCTGTCCCCGAGCGCGTCGGGGCCGGAGTCCATCAGCAGGCGCTCCGCCTCGCGGGCCGTGTCCATCGCCCGGTCGTGGTCGACGGTGACGAACGCGTTGCACCTGTCGGGAAGCTCGAAGATCCGCTCCAGGAGTTCCACCGGGGATAGCCGCCGGGAGGCGAACGCCTCGTGCAGCTCGCCGACGGTCCACGAGGTGACGTCAGGCATGGAAGGTCCGGTACCACTCGTTGGCGAAGTCGGTGATGTCCGGGTCATGGGGGACCATCTCCTGGTGGAGGCCGGCGAGCAGCCGTCCGATCGCGACCGCGGCGCGCAGGTGCCCCAGCTGGAAGGCCGGTTCCTGGGCTCGCATGAGCCGAAGGTCGTAGAGGCCGGGCCGGTACGCCCCGCCGAGCGTCACCCCGAGGGGGACGCGGATCGCGTACCGGACGCCGAACGTCACGTGCCCGGTGTGATGCTGGTCCGACCACTCGGTGATGTCCGGCATGGCGGGGGCGAAGAACCAGTCGTCACGCCCCCGGTCCCGATCGGCGACGTCGAGGGTGTGCGGCAGGTAGTGCCAGGTGTTGAAGCGCATCCGCGCGCTGTACGCGGAGAGGGCACGGGCCAGTGCCGGCCGGTCGCCGCCGAATCTGTCGGCGAAGGAATCGCCCGCGACGACGCAGCAGTAGAAGTCGCCGGTGCGCAGCGCCAACGGGTCGCCGAGGAGCCTTCGCAGGTCGCGCGGCCCCCTGGCCATGGCGACGTCCGCGCCGAGCGACCGGGCGACGGTCCGGAGGAACTCGTGCAGGAACCCCTCGTAGGCGCTGCCGAATCCGGGTGGCGCGGGTGCGGTGAGCAGCTCGGGGATCGGGCCCGACCGCTCCAGGAATCCGGCCACGGCGGGTGGCACGTCGGCGTGGCCGGGCGTGGGATCCAGGACGAGTTCGCGCTTGTGCAGGCTGACCCCGTTGATGGCGCGGTAGAAGTGCGCACCCGACTCCTGGGCCTGAACCCTCGCCCTGGCACAGGCGGTGGCCAGGCGCTCCAGCCACTCCCCCAGCGCCTCCTCACCGCGCGGGGGCGACGCGGCTCCGTACGCCGCGATGCGGCCGGTGAGGAACTCCTCCAGCGCGGCGGGGCCGAGCTGGACGCCGTTGAACTCCTCGGCCCGCACCGGGGGGCCGGAGAGCAGGAGCGCGTTGAGGCAGGCCACGAAGGTGGCGTCCTCGGGAGGCCAGAGGCCGGCCGGCAGGTCGGCCAGCGTGGTCAGCAGGCTCTCCGGTGCGGCCGCGGCGATCGTCCTGCCCGGGAGGTTGCCGAGGCGTCCCAGGTTGCTGTAGGTCCGCGAGCCCACGTGCAGCAGGACGGGTGCCATGTGCACCAGGGCGTAGGCGATGCGGTCCAGCCGGGCGCGGACCCCGTCCGCGGGCTGGTCGCTCAGCCACCGCCGCAGTTCTTCGTGCCGGGCACTCTCCTCCCGGGCCGCGAGGTCCCGGCCGGCGGCCACCTCGCGGTACGGAACGGAGGGAGGCCACGCCGGCGATCCGATCGGGTGTGCCCCCTCGGGAAGGCCGCCGCTGAGCACCATGAGCCGGCCGGTACGGGCCAGGACCAGGACATCACGGCCGTCAGGGCCGTCGCCCTCCGGCGCCAGTGCCGCGCCGTGTTCCAGGGCCGCGTCCAGGACGACGCGCTCGGCGGCCGTCAGGGCGGCGCGGCCGACACTCTCCGGGATCGTCCCGCCCAGCGTCAGCGCGATCTTCATCGCGTCCTCGACGAGGGAACAGTCACGTGCCTGTTCCGCGACGCCCGCCAGCAGGCGGTCGAATCCCTCCGCCTTGAGAGAAGTCATCGCCGATCAGCCGATCGGGTCCATCACCCAGGCGGAGTCGTGCCTCACGAATCCGACGCGCGGGTAGTACCCCGCGGCCGCGGGCGCGGAGAGCAGCACGATCTTGGCGCGCCCGGCGGCCCTCCCCGTCTCCTCGATCAGGCCCCTGCCCACGCCTTTCCGCTGGAATTCACGGTCCACCGCGAGATCGCAGAGATAGGTGACGTAGGCGCCGTCGGTGAGGCATCGGGAAATGCCTATCAAACGTGTTCCCACACGGGCCGTGACGACGAGGTTGGATTCCCGCAGCATTTCCGCGAAACGGCTTCTGTCAGCCACCGGTCGCCGTTCGGCGAGACCTGATGCGTGATAGAGGGCGGCGACCTCCTCGACGTCCAGTTCCAGCCCTTTGACGATTTCAAATCCCCACATTGTCGGCACTCCTCTGGATCATCGTGACGAGCCGGTCGCGGAGGTGGTCCCGGGCGCCGAGAAACAGCTCCGGCCGGTACTTTCCGGTGTTGATTTCGACGCCCCGCGCGAGCAGTGTCCGGGCCAGGGGCTCGCGGTTCTCCCAGGATTCGGCGGCGGCCCCCTGGATGAGCCGGTAGGCTTTTTCGCGCTCCATTCCGTCCTCGACCAGATCGGAGAGCACCGCGGAGCTGTATATGAGGCCCTTGGTGAGGTCGAGGTTCTCGCGCATCCTCTCCGGGTTTATCCGCAGCCCCTCGACCATTTCTGCGGCCTTCGTCGCCTGGTAATGCGCCAGCGTGGTGCTGTCCGGAAGGACGACGCGCTCCACCGCCGAGTGCGCCAGGTCGCGCTCGTGCCACAGGGCGACGTCCTCATAGCCCGCGGAGGCGTTCGCGCGAAGCAGCCTGGCGATGCCGCAGAGCCGCTCGCAGAGCGTCGGGTTCCGCTTGTGCGGCATCGCGCTCGATCCCTGGTACCCCGCTGCCCTCGGCTCCTCCACCTCGCAGATCTCGGTCCGCTGGAGCAGTCTCATCTCCAGCGCGAGGTGCTCCACCACGGCGCCCAGGACGGCCAGCGCGCCGAGCAGTTCCGCGTGCCGGTCACGCGCCACGACCTGGGTGGGCACCGGCTCGACGCCCAGCCCCAGGCGGGCGCACACGTACTCCTCGACACGCGGATCGACCTGCGAGTAGGTCCCCACCGCGCCCGAGACGGTGCCCACCGCCACCGCCGTCCTCGCCGCGCGCAGGCGTCCGAGACAGCGCTGTACGGCGAAGGCGTGCACCGCGAGTTTCAGTCCGAAGGTCGTCGGTTCCGCGTGGATCCCGTGGGTTCGCGCGACGCACACCGTGTCCCACTGCTCAAGGGCCCGGCGGCCCAGCGCGTCCCGCAGCCGCCGGACGGCCGCCAGGATCAGGTCGCAGGCTCGCGCGAGCGTGTGCCCCAGGGCCGTGTCCACCAGGTCGTAGCTGGTCATGCCGTGGTGCACCCAGCGCCCCGCGTCACCGGGGATCGTCGAGGTGAAGGCGGCGAGGAAGGCGAGCACCTCGTGGTCGCGCGCCGCCTCCAGCCTGGCGACCTCGCCGGGGGCCGGCGCCCTCCCCCGCCTGATCGCGGCCAGGTCGGATTCGGAGACCACGCCCAGCAGTGCCTGCCCCTCGGCGGCCAGCACCTCCACCGAGGTCCACGTGTGATATTTCGCTTCGTCGGTCCACAGACTCGTCATCTGCGGCAGTGAATAACGCGGGATCATACGGACCGGCCTTCGGCGACATGAAATTCTCGGGTGGACGGGCACCGAATCATTACCCGCGCCCGTGCACGCCGCAAGCGGAAACGGCCACGACCGGCGTATACAACGGCTGTTCAGGATACGGTTACCGAGAGAATTCCCAGCTCGCCGGGCGGGTGACGTCCGATGCATATACTCATATACATCACATATACCTCGGCGTTTCATCGGCGTGATAGCTTCCGATCGTTTCCCGCGCCCATGGAGGCAGAACCGCACCTGCCACCCGACGGCGAGCGGCCGTCAATCAGGATGCACCTCCGTGTGGACGCCCATGAATACTCAGACGGGAGGTGAATCCGATGAAGAGATACAAGAAGCCGAAAGTGAAGAAGTCCGAGGTCAAGAACATTCTTGCGTCGGTTGCCTAATGTAAGCCGGGCGCCACCTCCACCTGGATGTGGCGCCCTACGACTGATACCGAGGTGTCCCGTGTGCGGCCTTGCCGGTTTTACCAGTACCAACGGATCCGCTCTTTCCGCGGACTCGGACCACATCCTGCGCAGCATGGTCAAGGCGATCGCCCATCGCGGCCCCGACGACGAGCAGCTGGTGCTCAGGGACACCGTCGCGCTGGGGTTCACCCGGCTGTCGCTCAACGATCCGCCCGGCGGCCGCCAGCCCTTCGTCAGCGAGGACGGCCAGGTCATGCTCGTCGCGAACGGCGAGGTCTACAACCATCGGGAACTCGCCGCCCGGCTGCCGGCGGGGACCAGGTTCCGCGGCAAGTCCGACTGCGAGGTCCTCCTCCACCTCTACCTGCTGGAGGGAAGGGGATTCCTGGACCGGGTGCGCGGCATGTTCGCCGTGGCGATCTTCGACCTGAGGAGGGGCCGCCTGCTCCTGGCACGGGACCGTTTCGGGATCAAGCCACTCTTCCTCACCAGGAACGACCGGTCGATCGCCTTCGCGTCGGAGATCAAGAGCCTGCTGAGGCACCCGGAGTGTCCCCGCGCGATCGACTGGGAGTCCTCGCTCGCGGACCAGGCGCTCTGCGCGGCGCCGGTGCTCGAACAGGGCGAGCCGACCACGTGGTTCCGCGGAATCGAGCACGTCCCTGCGGCGACGATCTACGAGGTCGACCTGCGGAACGGGGAGACGTCCACCCACCGCTACTGGCGCATGCCGGAGGTGCGTGGTGACTCGGCCGCCTATGACAGGGAGTACGTGGAGACCTACCGGGATCTCCTCGCCTCCTCGGTGAACGAGTGCGTCACGGCGGACGCGGAGATCGGGCTGTTCCTCAGCGGGGGCATCGACTCCGCGTCGGTCGCCGCGCTCGCCGCCCACACCGGGCTGCACACCTTCACGACGCTGACCGGCAGCACCGTGGCGAACGGCGACAGCCACTCCGCCCACCGGGTGGCCCGGCTCTTCGACCTGCCCAACCACCAGGTCCTGCTGCCCTCGGACCAGGCGCCGGAGGCCGAGGAGTGGAGGCAACTGCTCTGGCTCCTCGAAACACCCCAGTGCGGGCCCGAACAGTTCTACAAGTACCGGCTCCACCGCTACGCCAAGTCGGTGCGCCCCGGGCTGAAGGGCATCATGCTGGGCGCCGGCGCCGACGAGTTCAACGGCGGCTACTCGGTCGAGCTGGCCGGCGGCGGAGACTGGTCCGACTTCCTGGCGAACGTCAGGGACATGGGGCTGAAGTCGGCCCTCGGCCGGCGTCCCGCGCTCGCCTCGTGGTGGGAGGACCAGACGCTCCCCCTGATACGCGAGGAGGCGCTCCACGCGCTGACCGGCACATCGCTCGACGACCCTTACCGGGCCTTTCTCCGCTGGAAGGCCCGGGACACCGAGCAGTACAACTGCTGGCACGAGGATCGGACGGCGTCCGGCAACGCGATCGAGTCCCGCGTGCCGTTCCTGGACCACCGCATCGTGGAACTGCTGGGCTCCATCCCCGTCTCCCGGCGTGAGGACCTGCTCTGGGACAAGCGAATCCTGCGGCTCGCCATGCGCGACCTGCTGCCGCCCGACATCGTGAACAGGCCGAAGGTCGCGTTCTACGAGGGTGACGGTGTGCACCGCACGCAGCGGACCTTCGTCACGATGCTGGCCAGGGACGGGAACGCGCTGCTGGAGGAGGCACTGGCCTGCGACGGGGCCCGCGAGCACGTGAACGTGCCCAACGCGCGCGCGTGGCTCCGGCGGCTGGAGGCCAATCCCCAGTCGGGACGGGTCGAACTCCTGCTCCGGCTCGTCAATCTCGGCCTGCTGGAACAGATGGTGCGGCAGCCTGCGCCTCCGCCGACGCCGTACGCGATCGGCGAGGTGCCCACGGTCGTGAAGATCAACGATTGGGAGGAAGCACGGATGGAGATCGAGTCCCGTTCCGTCGGCCGGCGGCCGCTCGACAGGAGCCTGGTGCTGAAGCTCGGCGAGAACGTGATGATCCTCGACTCGACGGGGGACAAATGGACCTCCTACATCGCCTTCGACGGGCAACTGGAGTACGTCGTCGACGGATACGCGGAGCCGTGCTGGTTGCAGTTCCTCAGGGAGGTGGACGGCAAGCGGTCCATCGAGAAGATCGTGAGCAGTATCCGCGGTGGGATGGACGAGGTGGAGAAGCTCATCTGGGAGGCCCTCGACTGCGGGATACTCGCCTCGGTCGAGCACCTGAACTCCGCGACCGCCGACCAGGTATGACGACGAGATGGAATCACTGACGGTCCCGGACACCCTCGACGGGCTTTTCCGGTATGCCAAGGACAGCCTCCGTCTTGAGGACAAAACCGTGATCATCACCGGGGCGGCCTCCGGAATCGGTCACAGCACCGCGATGCGGCTGGCCGCCCTCCGGGCGCGTCTCGTCCTGGTGGACCGGGAGGCCGAGGGGCTGGCCTCGCTGGCCGCCGGGCTTCCCCAGGGCCGCTGCCGCACGATCACCGGAGACCTGACCGAGGCCGAGCTCGCGGAGACCGCCCTGGGCACGGCGTTGGACGCGTACGGATCCGTCGACTCCGTCGTCTTCGCGGCGGGCAGGCGGGCCATAGGAAACCTCGCGGATCTCTCCTACCAGGACTTCATGGCGTCCATGGAGACGAACGTCGGGGTCCACTTCCGGCTGTCGCGTGCCGTGCTGCGGCATTTCCAGCGGCTGGCACCGCAACGGTCCGCGTGTTCGCTGGTGTACATCGCCTCCAAGGCGGCGGTGGCGCCGAGTGTCGGTTTCGGCGGTTATCCCATCGCGAAGGCCGCCCAGCTCCAGCTGGCGAGGGTGGTGGCCATCGAGGGGGCGAGGTACGGCGTCCGCGCGAACGTCGTCAATCCCGGGGCCGTGTTCGAGGGTTCCCAGTTCTGGGACGAGGAACTGGTCGCCACGAAGGCCGCCAGCCACAACGTCGCCCCCGAGGACCTGGAGATGTACTACGCGCGCCGCACCCTGCTCGGCGTCCGCGTGACGCCCGCGGAGGTCGCGGAGACCGTGGCGTTCCTGGCCTCCCCGCTCAGCGGCGCGACGACCGGGGCGATCGTCCCCGTCGACGGCGGTCTCGCGGCGACCTTCGGCCGTTGACCCCGGCCGCCCCATGAACATCAGGAGAGAGTTGAACTCGCGACCCGCCGTCACGCTGCCCCTGCCGCCCTCGTGGCCGTGGTACTCCGACCAGACCGCGGACCGCGTGCGGCGCCGCGTCCTCGCCGGTGACGTCTTCGCCTTCGGGAGCGATCCGGCGGTCCGCCGGTTGGAGGAGTGGGCGCGCGGGTATTTCGGGGTCTCCCACGCGCTGGCGGTCTCCAGCGGCACCGCGGCACTGCAGAGCGCCTTCCACGGCCTGGGCGTGGGCGCGGGAGACGAGGTCCTGGTGCCCGCGTACACCTTCCACGCCACGGCGACCCCGCTGTTCCTGCTCGGCGCCTTCCCCGTCCTCTACGACTGCGACCCGCTGACCGCGCGCGCGGACGTGCGTGACCTGGAGAGCCGGATCACCTCCTCGACACGGGCGATCTGCGTGACCCACATGTTCGGCCTGCCCGCCGACATGGAAGCCGTCTCGCGCGTCGCGCGGGCGGCGGGCGTCCCCGTGGTGGAGGACGCGGCCCAGGCCCACGGGGCGACCGTCGGCGGCCGGAAGGCCGGCGCGCTGGGCACGGTCGGCTGCCTCAGCCTCGGCGGCCAGAAAATGATCAGTGGCGGTATGGGAGGGCTGCTGCTCACCGACGATCCCGACATCCACCAGCGGGCGCTCACCCTCGGCCACGCGCACGAGCGGGCGCTGGAGGAGCTGCCGCCGGCCAGCCGCTGGCGCGCCCCGGCCGAGACGGGGTTCGGCGGCAACCTGCGCATGCACCCGCTGGCCGCGGAGCTCGCGCTGGAGCACTGCGCGTCGCTCGACGAGCGCATCCGCGTGCGCACCTCCGTCCTGGAGGGGCTGAGCGAGCGGTTGAGCCGCTTTCCCTTCCTGGTCGCGCCGCGAACCCCGGCCGGCTGCACCCGGGGAGGCTGGTACGGCTACAAGGTCGTCTACCGGCCGCGGCTCCTCGCCGGGATGCCCGTGTCCGAGTTCGTGGACCTGCTCAGGGAGCAGGGACTGCGGGTGTCGCGCCCGTCCACCAGGCCGCTGCACCAGACGTGGCCGTTCCAGAACCGCGACCTGGGCATCCCCGGCTACGATCCGCGCGGCTCCCGGCCGCTCTACACCGACGCGGACCTGCCACGGGCGACGGAGCTGTACGCGCACACCATCGGCTTCCCCGACAAACACCTCCACGTTCCCGCGGATGATCTCCTGGACCAGTACGTTGAGGGCATCACCAGGGTGGCGGACCACGCCGTGCGCGGGCGAGAGCGGAGGGGCTGACCGATGTCGAAGGGCCTGTACGTGTCCTTCCTCGGGGTCGACGGGATCGGGAAGACGACTCTGGCCGGGAGGCTGGCCAGGACCCTTGAGGACTCCGGGCTTCCGGTCCGCCAGGTCTCCTGGCGTGGCGCGCTCGACACCCCGGGCCCCGCCTGGCCGCACGAGGCGCTCCAGCAGCTCTGGCTGGAGACCTTCCGCCTCCTGTACGGCGGGGCCAGGAGCGAGGGCGAGTGGCTCAGCCTGCCCCGCGACTACCGGCAGTGGCGGGACGACGGCTGGGAGCCGAGGCTGGAGGAGCTCCCCCTGGAGGCCGCACGTCCCTCGGGCCCCCTGGCGGCCACGCTGGCCGAGCTCGCGGGAAACCTCATCCTGGCGGACGAGGTGATCCGTCCCGCGCTGCGCCGGGGGGAGATCGTGATCCAGGAGACGTTTCCCTTCAAGCACGTGCTGAAGGAGATCCTCATCGGCAGGCGGCTGGTGTCGGGAAACGGGGAGTGGGAGGGGGTGGCCAAGTCCCTGGAGAGCCTGGTGACCGACTTCTTCGGCTCCCCGCCGCTGAGGCCCGATCTCGGTGTCCTGGTCGACGGGCCGGTGGACCTCGCCTACCGGTGGCGCATGTCGCAGACCGGACGGCTCAGCCTGCTTGAGGACTACGGTGCGGCGGGAGAGCGGGGAATGGAGAGCTTCCGTGCCCTGCAGGAGGAGACGGCCGGAATCTTCCGGTCGGTGGCTCGCCGGTGGGGGTGGGTCGTGCACCGGGTCGACGACTCGGGACTGGAGCCGAACATGCGCCGGGGCGTCGATCTGATCCTGGATCAGCCCCGGCTGCGCGAGATCGGCGGCCGGGGCCGCCCCTCAGGCGAGCGTGACGTCTCTGGTCTCGCGCATCCGGATGTAGACCACCGTTGAGATCAGCGTGAGCGCGGTGGCGTACCAGCCGAACCACGCTCCCCGCCCGCTGTCGGCGAGCGCGGTGGCCAGGTACGGCGCCGTGCCGCCGAACGCCGCGACGGTGACCGCGTAGGGAAAACCGATTCCGGTGGTCCTGACGCGCGAGGGGAACAGCTCGACCATGACCGCCGAGCACACCGAGGTGTATCCGGTGAGCAGCACCATGGCCACACACATGATCAGCAACATGCTCCAGAAGGAGTTGCTCAGCATGCCCAGCATGGGCACGGTGAGCAGCGTGAAGCCCACTCCGAAGGTGATGAGCAACGGCTTCCTGCCCACCCGGTCCGACAGCAGGCCGCCGAGCGGCTGGATCACCGTGAAGAACGCCAGGGCGATGGTGCTCGCGGTGAGCGCCTGCCCAGGTTCCACGCCGACGGTGATCTCCGCGTACGTCGGCAGGTAGATGGACCACGTGTAGAAGCTGACCGTCGCTCCGACCGTCATGCCGACGACGAGCAGCGACTCCCTCGGATGCCGGCGCAGGAAGTCGAACAGGCCCGGCCTGCTGATCCGGCCCTCCCTGATCGCCTCGGCGTGGAGGTATGTCTCGTCCGTTCCGTGCCGGATCCACAGGCCCGCCAGGCAGGCCACCGCGCCCAGGGCGAACGGGAGCCGCCATCCCCAGGAGGTCATGTCGGCCTGCGAGAGCGTGGTGCTGAGCAGCGCGGCGACTCCCGCCGCCAGGAGCTGGCCCAGGTTCGAGCTGAAGTAGCTGAAGCTGGAGAACAGTCCTCGCCGGCCGGGCGCCGCGGACTCGACCAGGAACACCGAGGACACCGCGAACTCCCCGCCCACGGAGAACCCCTGGACCAGGCGGATCAGGACGAGGAGCAGCGGGGAGAGCAGGCCGATCTGCGCGTAGGTGGGCAGCGTGGCCATCGCCAGCTGGCCCACCCCCATCAGGGCGATGGTCAGCGTCATGGCCGAGCGCCGGCCGAACCGGTCGGAGATCGCACCGATGACGAGTCCGCCCACCGGGCGCATGACGAAGCCCACCGCGAAAACGGCGAACGTGCTGAGCAGCGGGACCAGGCTGCTCTGGGATTGGGCGAACACCTGGTCCGCGAAGTACGTCGCGAGATAGGCGTACGCGAGCCAGTCGTACCACTCGACCAGGTTTCCGGCCGAGGTGGCGAGTAGTTGTCGGGTGCGGCTGCGGGGTGCAGTGATGACCGCGGGCTCGACCGTCACCGCTGACCTCCTTCGTCGTCGGGTGTCTGGCGGTACGTCGAGAGTGTGCTCCTTCTTACATAAACCGGCAATACGTTGTATAAAGATTGCTGTAATCGTCATCGAGCACGGCAGGGTGTTAAATTACGACATGTTGGATGAGATAGATCGGCGCCTGGTCGCGGCGCTGCAGGTCTCGCCGCGCGCCGCCTGGGGGGACCTGGGGAAGGTGCTCGGCGAGCACGAGCGCACGGTGGCGCGACGCGTGCAGCGCCTGCTGGCCGTCGACGCCATCCGGATCACGGCCGTCTACGACGACCTGCGCAGCGGCGTCGGCAACCCGGTGCACATCCGGGTGCGCACGGACCCGGGCTCGACGGACGCCACGGCGCAGGTCCTCGCGGCCCGGCCCGACGTGCGCGCGGTCTTCGCGATAACCGGGTCCGCCGACCTGTGGTGCGAGCTCGTCGCGTCCAGGGAGGAGCACCCGCGGCGCCTCCACGAGATCCTCGCCGGTGAGATACCCGCCACGCCCGGCGTTCGGGCCACCGAGGCACAGGTGGTGCTGAAGACCTTCACCACGGTCGCCGACTGGCACGCGCCGTTGCTGAGCGAGGAGGAGGTCGCCGGGATGCGCGGCCTGGCCGTCCCGCCGCTCCCCGAACTGCCGGACCGGGTGGAGCTGGCGGCCGGTGAGCGGGACGTGGCCGAGCTCCTCATCCGGGACGGCCGCATGAGCTACACCCAGATCGCCGAGGAACTGGGGATCTCCGTGCCGACCGCGCGGCGGAGGGTGACCTGGCTGCTGGAGCGGCAGCTGGTACACCTGCGGGTGGAGGCCGAACCGGCGCTGCTCGGCCTGCGGGTGGAGGCCCAGCTCGGCCTGGAGGTGCGTCCCGCCGGTCTCGACGCGGTGGGAACGGCGCTCACCCGCCATCCCGGTGTCCGCTACTGCGCCGCCATCGCGGGAAGCCGTGACCTCCTCGTCGAGGCGTGTCTGGCCCACGAGATGGAGTTGTACCGATTCGTCACCCAGGTCATCGGGGGGCTGCCGGACGTCGTCGACGTGGACATGGCCTTCGTCACCCGGGCCTACAAACGCGGGCACCTGCTCAAGGACGGCCATCTGACCAGGAGACCGGATGACACTCTTTGAGGACGAGACCGTGCGGATGTGCGCGGAGCTCATCCGTATCGACACGAGCAACCACGGCGACGGGAGGGGGCCGGGGGAACGTGTGGCCGCCGAGCGGGTGATGGGGTGGCTGAGCGAGGTCGATCTCACCCCCGTCTATCTGGAGAGCGCCCCTCGCCGCGGAAACGTGATCCTCCGGGTGCCGGGAGAGCGGTCCGACCTGCCGGCCCTGCTCGTGCACGGCCATCTCGACGTCGTTCCCGCCGACCCGCGGGACTGGCTCGTTCCCCCGTTCGCCGGCGAGGTGATCGACGGCTGGGTATGGGGCCGCGGAGCCGTCGACATGAAGCACATGGACGCGATGATGGTGGCCCTGGTCCGCGACATGGCCCGCGGCGGGCACCGCCCGCGACGGGATCTGGTCTTCGCCTGGCTGGCCGACGAGGAGACCGGTGGCGATCACGGAGCGCGCTTCCTGACCGACCGGCATCCGGACCTGTTCGAGGGGTGCGCGGAGGCGATCAGCGAGGTCGGCGGCTACTCCGTCGAGATCGATCCCCGGCTCCGGCTCTACCTGGTGGAGACCGCGCAGAAGGGGCTGGCCTGGATCCGGATGGTCGTCGAGGGGCAGGCGGGGCACGGCTCCATGCTCAATCCCGGCAACGCGGTGACCGAGCTGGCGTCCGCGGTGAGCAGGATCGGCACGCACGCCTGGCCGCGGCGGCTCACCCCCACGACCCGCCGCATGCTCGAGGAGATGTGCCAGGCGTGTGACGTGCCGTTCGACGAGGGTGATCTCGACGGCATTCTCGCCAGGCTCGGGCCGATCTCCCGCTTCATCGGCGCCTCTCTCAGCCACGTGGCCAATCCGACGCAGTTCCATGCCGGGTATGCCACGAACGTCGTGCCGGAGCTGGCCGTCGCCGAGATCGACGGGCGCTTCCTGCCCGGCCTGAAGGACGACTTCCTCGCGACCGTCGACCGGCTCGCCGGTTCGCGGGTGGCCAGCCGGCACATCGACTGCGAGGAGGCGATCGAGGCGCCTTTCGACACCCCCCTGGTCACGTCCATGCTCTCCGCGCTCCAGAGCGAGGATCCCGAGGCGCGGATCGTTCCCTACTGCCTGTCCGCCGGTACGGACAACCGGACGTTTCACCGGATGGGCATGCACGGTTACGGGTTCGTCCCGCTACGGCTCCCTGCGGAGATGAACTTCGCGGCGATGTTCCACGGGGTCGACGAACGCGTGCCGGAGTCCGCGCTCCGCTTCGGGGCGCGGGTCCTGCGCCGTCTGCTCCTGACCTACTGACCACCGGCCGTCCGACGATCAGAACAGCCGCAGCTGCCCCGTACGCTGCGCCCTGGCCTCGCCCACCCGCATGGCCAGGGCCGCGGCGGCGAGCAGCCCGGCGGAGAGGAGAGTGAGGATGAGAAGTTCGGGAACGAGGTCGGCGACGCCCCTGCCCTCCAGGAGCGCGCCGCGGACGACGACCAGGCTGCCGGTGAGCGGGACCAGCGAACCCACGGCTCGCACCCAGCCGGGCAGCGCGAACAGCGGCAGCCGCACCCCGCCGACGAACCAGAGCGGCTCCTCCAGCAGCGTGAACAGGAACGTGGAGTCCCTGGCGAACACGAGCAGGCTGTTGAGCAGGGCACCCCAGGCGACGGCCGGCACCAGCAGCGCGAGGAAGACCACCGCGTACATCAGCGGGTGGGCGACGTGAACGGCGTCGACGGCCACCAGCATGGCCGTGCTGAAGCAGGTGAACAGCCACGTGTTCTGGACCAGCGCGCCGGCACCGTTGGCGATCACGAGCACCAGGCGGTTGACCGGCGCCAGGAAGAGCAGTTCGAGGGTGCCGGTCACGCGCTCGTAGGAGAACTCCCACGCGGACTCGACCAGCGAGGAGAAGAACGCGTACGCGAGGGCGCCGGTCGCCAGGAAGACGAGCAGACGCTCGGGGTCGGCGGCGAGCGGCCAGCGCTCGGCGATCCCCGGCGTGGCGGTGACGGGACGGACCGTGTAGTAGGTCGCGGCGAGCTGGAGCAACGGCCACACCAGCATCGCGAACACCACGCTCCTGCTGGCGAACAGCTGGCGGTGCTGTTTCAGCGCCTCCGCCGCGACGACCCGCAACGCGTGCCTCATACCCTGGCCTCCCGCTCCGGTGTTCCCACGCGGCCGTCGGCCAGGGAGAGCACGGCGTCCTCAAGCGTCGGTTCCACCACGTTCAGCCCGCCGAGTTCGGCCCCCGCCGCCACCAGTGCGCTCGCCAACGGGCCCGCCACCTCTCCCGGATGGCGGAGCTCGACCACCAGGGAGCCGGTCTGGTCACGCTCGAACAGCGGGGTCACGCCGACGGCGCGGGCGAAGTCCGCGGCGGCCCTCTCGATCGCGGGCGTGGGGTTGGTCACCACGACCCGGACCGTCGGGTGGCACCCACTGACCGTCTTCAGCACGGCCGCGCTCCCCTCCGCGACATGACGGCCCTCGCTGATGACGTAGATGTGGTCGCACAGCTCCTCGACCTCGGCGAGGTAGTGGGAGGTGAGCAGGATCCCCTTCCCGTCCTCGGCGAGACGGGCGACCACCCGCCGCAGCTCCCGCGCGATGGGCGCGTCCAGCCCGAGAGTGGGTTCGTCGAGCAGCAGGTAGGCAGGGTCGTTGATCAGACCCCTGGCGATGGAGAGCCGCTGGGTCATGCCGCGCGAGTACTTCTCCACGACGGTGTCCGCGGCTCTCTCCAGGCCGACGAGCCGGAGCAGCTCGTCGATCCGCGAGCGGAGGACGGCGCGGGGCACATCGTAGAGCTGCCCGAAGTACCAGAGGTTCTCGCGACCGGTCATCCGGGCGTACACCATGCGCTCGCCACCGGCGATCAGGTTGATCCGGCGCCGCACGGCGTTCGCGTCCCGCACCACGTCGAGGTCGTCGAGGCGGACCGATCCGCTCGTGGGGCGGAGCAGGGTGGCCAGAATCTTGATCGTGGTGGTCTTACCCGCCCCGTTGAGCCCGAGCAGGCCGGTCACCCGCCCCCGGGGAATCGACATCGACAGCCCGTCGACCGCGGTCTTGAACCCGCCGGACCGGAAAATCCTCCGGGAGGCGGGGAACGTCTTTCTGAGGTCCACCGTCTCCATACGTCCGTTCGTCACCTCAGTAGGTCCTTTCCATCGCCCGTCGCACCGCCCAGGGAAGCAATCGGAGCCCGATCGCGGAATAGGCCAGTCCAAGAATTATCGAAAAGCCCAGCAGCGGGCCGGGGTCCCCCGTTTCCGATCCGGTCATCGATACCCGGAGCACATCCAGCGCGGATGTTATCGGCAGCGCGGCACCGAGCCACTGTGCCGGTTCCGGGAGGTAACCGACGGGAAAGGTGAAACCGCAGATCAGAGCTATCGTGTAGAACATCGTGTTCTGCGTGACATGGGCCTCGCCGGCAATGGTCATCACCAGGGCGAGCAACAGTGAGACGCCGAACACCGCCACCACCAGGGCGATCAGGGCGGCACCGAAAAGAAGCGGAGAGGCAGGCACCATGGAGGCGCCGAGGAAAGTCGCGAAAACGGCCAGCACCACCACTTCGAGGAGCGCGTTCAGGGTGCCGAACATCGTCCGTCCGAGCAAATAGTGAAGGCGGCCCGCCGGGGTCACGAGAAGTGCGCCGAGCGAACCCTCACGTTCTTCTTCGATGAATGCCCGGCTGATCCACAGCATCAGCCGGACGGTGAACATGTAGGCCGCCGCTCCCACCGCCACGAAACCAAAGTAGTCGGTGGTCCCCGCCTTGCCGACGAATTCGGTGCCGACCTGACCGCCGCCGATCGCGTGTAATGCCAGATAGGCGAGACCGACGGTCAGCCCGCCGAGCAGGAGGGTGGCGACGAGAAAGGTCACCGGATATGCGCGCCTGGTCACCAGCCAGGAGCGCCTGAACGTGATCCATAGAACAGGCATGTGCCCCCGCTATTCGTGGTGAAGGATCCGCAGAACACCGAGTTCGACCAGTTCGGTGAAAAATTCCAGCACATCGTCCACCGCCTCTTCCCGAGGTATGTCGTATTCCCGGGAGACGATCTCGCCGATGTCCAGTACCGTTCTTTTCCCATCGATCTGCCGCCAGATGAACCTGGCCGTTTCGGACAGCTCGAACACGTGCTCGCCGTCTCCGACGAAGGTCTTCCCCTGGAGGTTCCGCATCCGCACCGTCATCGGCAGGACCGGCACCGCGTGCTGTTCGCCCGGCTCCATCTACACGTTCACCTCCATCGACACTCGCTGGCAGAGCGAGACGACCTCCTCGACCCAGCGGACCGGATCGGCGGGATCGAAGGTCCGCATGGTCTCGACCGACCAGTAGTGGTCGAACGTGAGCAGCCGTGGCCCGGCTTTCCGAAAACGCCGGGCACGCCATTTCGGCGAATGCCCGAACTCTCCGTGGCCGGCGAGCAGCGCGTCGATCGCATGACCGAACGCCAATCTCGCGGAGAGCACCGCACTGTCCAGGTCGCCGGCCTCGCAGGCCCCCACGGCGTCTTCCACGAAACTGTCGGCATGGTCCAGGGATCTCGATACGAGGACCGATGTGTAGGCGGACTCACATTGCTGTTCCCGACGGTCATAAAGCCATTGGTGACCGCTGACCGGCACGGCGTACGGAATCCTTTCGAGAAATGCCGTCTCGTCTTCCGTGAGCAGCTTCCAGGCCGCCCGGTCTCCCTTGAACGCCTCGTGGGAAACCTTGGCGAGGACCTGGTCGACCTGACCGTCCTGCCAGTATTCGATGTCCCAGCGCCGGCCCATGGCGTGGATTTTCTCCCACTGGATGACGGGGGGTTCAAGGGCCACGAACGAGGGTTCGGCGCTCGGGCCGGCCCATGGCTCCGTGGTTACCAGGGTTATGTCCAGATCGCTGGTGGGATTACCCCAGCCACGCACCAGCGATCCGCTCAGGAACACCGATTCACAGGACTGCGGTAACAGGTTGTTGTCGCGCAGCGTCTCGATGACGCGAGCCGGGTCTGGAGTCATCTTGCGAACCTTTCCGATGATATCTGGAGTCGTTTCCCCGAACCGGTTTCGGCCGGACATGACGGATGATGACGGAAATTCGGGGACGGACGCAACTCTTGCCTGCGCAGGCGTTTCGTTGGATCATGTGCTCTTCATCCTGATAAACAGGGCGAAAGATATGCCAGGCATCGCCCGCATATCTTGGTATACGCCTCGTATACCAACCCATACTGCGACCGGTGTTAGTGTCCGGCTGTCCGACAAGCGGTTCTCCAGGCAAGCGCGACCTCCCAGCCGAGTTGCTCCGCTGCGGCACATGTAGCCATCTCACGAAAGGTTCACGAGGCATGCGCGCCGGCATCGATCTAAATCACTCGTCACAATGGGTAACGGTTCCCGGAAATAAGAATCTGACGGATTTTCCCGAGGAGTACGCCGAATTCGGTAACCTCGGCCATCTCGCCGAGGTCATTCGCACCTCCTTCGGTGCCGAGGTGTTCACCCTGGACGACGGCTGGGGCGCGGAGTCCCTGTCCGACCTGGCTCTTCTCGTCCTGCCGATCGACTCGACCAGCCGGTGGACGGAGCAGGAGTCCGCCGCCGTCCAGGACTTCCTGAAGCGCGGTGGCGGCGTCCTCCTCTTCGGAGACGGGGACGCGCCGGTGACTCCGGACGACCGTCCACCGCTTCCCCTCCCGCACCTGCGTCTGGCCCGGTCCACCACCGGGATCTCCCGCCCCGAGCCGGACTCCCACGTCCTGGACCAGAACCTGGTGCTCGACGTCGATCCGCGCCATCCGGCCACCCGGGAACCCAAGCGGGTCTTCCTGCACCGTCCCCGGCAGGTCATCAGCGACGACGACGGGTTGACGCCCGTCGTCCAGCGAGAGGGGGCGACGCTGATCGGGACGGCGCGGCTCGGCGAGGGGCGGCTGGCCGTGGTCGGGAACGGGGAGATGTTCTCGCTGCCGTTCCTGGGCCGCGAGTCGAACGCCGAACTCCTTCTCGACCTCGTCCAGTGGCTGGTGAGCAGGGCGGTGAACTCCTGCCCCCAGTGGGCCGCCCTGGATGTCACCGTGAAACACCGCTACCCGACGCGTACCTTCGGCCGCGAGGAGGACCTGGAACGCCTGTCCGGCCCTCACCTGGTCGACGCGCGCCCCTTCGAGAGGCTGCTCTCCCAGCTGGCGATGCGCCCGCTGCCGCATCCCTACGAGGATGAGTCCACCTTCCTCACCGAGGCGGAACTCGCCTACCACGAGATGCCCCGGCCGATCCGGCAGTCGCTCACCCGGTTCCGCCTGCGCTCCAACGACTACGGAGTGCTGCTGATCAAGGGGCTTCCCCAGGACCCGGTCCTGCCCGCGACACCCGCGAATCCCAGTGAGAGGGCCGACAAGGAGACCTGGCTGAGCGAGCTGTGGCTGGCGGCCTTCAGCAGTGCGCTGGGCTTCCCCTTCGCCTACCGGCAGGAGAAGCGCGGCCAGCTGTTCCAGAACGTCGCCCCCACCCCTCACAACGCCGCGAAACTCTCCTCGGAGAGCTCCGCGCTGCTGCTCGACTTCCACACCGAGACGGCTTTCCACCGTCACATGCCGGACTACGTGATGCTCCACTGCGTCCGGCCGGATCACGAACGGGTCGCCAGGACGATCGGCTCCGGGGTGCGCATGATCCTGCCCGAGCTCTCGCTGCGCGATCGCGGGCTGCTCTTCGAGCCCCTGTACCGGACCGGTATCGACTACTCCTTCGGCAGCGCGAACGGGCTCAAGGGGAACGGCCCCCTGCTGCCGGTCCTGTCCGGGGACCCCTACGATCCCTACCTGACGTTCGACCTCGACCTGATGACCGGTATCACGCCCGAGGCGGAAACCGCGCTGCGGAATCTCGCCGCCGCGACCAGAAGGGTCCAGCGCTGGGTCCGGCTGGACGCCGGGGACCTGCTCATCGTGGACAACCGCAAGGCCGTGCACGCGAGGTCGGAGTTCACCGCCCGATACGACGGTTTCGACCGGTGGCTACAGCGGACCTGCGTGCTGCGCAGCCCGTTCGACTCGGCCGCGGACCGGCGTCTGGGAAGCCGCGTGGTCGAGACCCGGTTCGCCGTCTGAATGACACCGTGACCCGGGTGCCCGAGCGGGCATCCGGGTCCTGGAGGGAGGATCTACATTGATCAGCGGCATTCTCCGCGATGACCCCGAGATCAGGAACAGGCGCGTCGCCGAGCTTGGACTCGTCGGCGTGGCCGTCTCCTTCGGGCTGACCTTCACCCTGATCCAGGATGCGATTCGCGACATATCACCGTGGTCGTTCGTCGCGTTCCGCTTCCTGCTGGCGGCGGGCGTGCTGCTGCTGCCGTACGGCGGGCAGGTGCGGCGGCTTCCGCCGGCGGGGTGGCGGGCCGGCCTGGTGCTGGGACTGCTGCTCATCGGCGGTTACGCCCTCCAGACCATCGGGCTGCTGCACACGACCGCCTCCAACGCCGGGTTCATCACCGGGCTGTACGTGGTGTTCACCCCGATTCTCGCCTGGTTGGTACTGCGCCAGGCGGTGAGCGGCTGGGTGTGGGGCTGCATCGCGCTCGCCGCGTTCGGCCTTCTGCTGCTCTCCGGGTTCGGGGGCGCCTGGCACCCTCTGGGCGACGCTCTCACGCTGGCGTGCAGCCTCGCCTTCGCGATGCACATCATCGTGACGGACCGGGCGATCCGCAGCTTTCCGGTGGGTCCCCTGGTGGCGGTGCAGCTCGCCGTCTGCGGAGTGGTCGCGCTCGCGGTCGCCGCCGCGACCGGCGAACTCACCCTGCCCACGGGCTCCACCGTGTGGGTGGCCCTCGCCTTCACGGCGGTGGTGGCCAGTGCGATCGCCTACTTCGTCCAGTCGTACGCGCAACAGCGCACGTCTCCCGTACGAGCGTCGCTGATTCTCGCCACGGAGCCGGTCTTCGCCGGCGTCTTCGGGTACTGGCTCGCCGGTGACCGGCTCTCCGCGCTGGGCTGGACGGGGGCGGGGCTCATGCTGCTGGCCGTGCTCCTGGCCGAGGCCAGGAGCACGGTCGCCGCGCTGCCGCGCATGGTGCGCTCCCGCTGGGGGTCACCTACCGGGTGGCGACGGCGGAGTCCAGAGCCGCCGCCTCGGACCAGGCGTTCCTAGCGGCCTCGTCGTTGCCCTGGGCGTCGTACACGTCGCCGAGCGTGCGCAGCGCCCTCACCCGCCAGGCGGGCACGTCGATGTCCAGGCAGATCATGATCGCCTCGGTGAGCGCCCGGGCCGCCGCGTCGAGGCGGCCCCGCCCGCTGTCGAGCTCGCCGAGGCTGATGAGAACCTGTGCCAGGAGCAGGCGATCCTTCGTCTCGTGACAGATGCCGATCGCCCGGTCGAGTATCGCGGCGGCCTCGTCGTGGCGGCCCTGAAGGGCGCGCACCCGCCCCAGGCCGTGCAGTACGTGGGCGGTCCCGAGGGTGTCACCGAGCTCGGTCACGATGGTCAGGACGCTGTCGAACTCCCGGCCCGCCTTCTCGACCGCCCCCTGGCTCAAACTGAGCTCACCCATCCGGTACAGCACCTGCGCGTAGAGCCGGTGTGTTCCGGCCTCCCTGGCCGCCGACAGGGCCTGCTCCAGGTAGACCCCGGCCTCCTCGGTGCGGCCCCGTTCCAGCAGCATCTGACCGAGGTAGCGAAGTGTCAGCACCTTGTTCGTCCAGTCGTGAACCTCCTCAAGGATGGCGAGGACCTCGTGGGCGTTCCGCAGGGCGCCCTCGTAGTCGCCCTGCAGCCGCTGCACGACCGTCAACTTCTGCAGGGCGAGCGCGTACCCGTGCCGGTCACCCGCTCCGAGGTGTCCACGCATCGCGGCCTCGAGCAGCACGGCGGCGTCGGAGTAGCGGTTCTGCTCGATGTGGAGCTCGCCCAGTTCCGTGAGCACCGCGGCCTCGCCCCGCACGTTACCCGCCCTGCGGGTGGCGCCGAGCGCGTACTCGTGCGTCAGCTGCCACTCGTCGTAGTGCCTGCGGACCTCCAGCAGCGGGGCGGCCGTGACCGCCAGGTCCCACGACAGCTCGTGCAGGCCGACCTCCGCCGCCTGCCGTACGGCCGCCACGATGCTCTGCAGCTCGCTCTCGCACCAGGCCAGGGGGTCGGCCACGAGCTGGTCGGCCAGCGGTTGGTCCGGATACCACCGGGGCGCGTGGCCGTGAATGATCAGGTGCTCGCCGCCGGTCAGATTCGTGTGGGCCCGCTCGCAGAGCGAGAGCATTCCCCCGAGCATCCGCCCCGTCGCCGCGGCCCGGTCGCCTTCCGGCTGCTCCGCCTCGACGCGTTCCCTGGCGTAGAGCCGGACGAGGTCGTGGAACCGGTAGCGCAGGCCGCCCGTCTCGTCCCGCCCGATCACGTCCACCAGGCGGGCGTCTATCAGTGCCTCCAGCACGTCGGTGGCGTCGGAGACGCCGGTGTCCAGCAGGGAGGCGGCGACCCAGTCCGTGAAGTCCGGCGCGTGCAGCAGTCCGAGAAGCCGGAAGAGGTGACGTGCCCCCGGGTCGAGACCGTTGTAGGACAGCGCGAGGCTGGCACGGATGTCGAGGTGCCCGTGCGCCAGCTCGCTGAGCCGCCCTCGCTCGTCCGCCAGCTTCTGGGCCATCCTGCCGAGCGACCAGTGGGGGCGGGCCTTCAGCCGGGCGCCGATGATACGGAGGGCGAGCGGTAGCCCCCCGCACAACCGCACCAGTTCCGCGGCCGCCTCCGGCTCGCCGTTCACCCTGTCGCTTCCGAACATCCGCATCAGCAGCCGCGTCGCCTGCTCCCTGGTCAACGTGTCGAGCTCGATCAGGTGCGCCCCGCCCAGCCCGGTGAGACGGGTCCTGCTGGTCACCAGCACCACGCAGTCAGGGGTGCCGGGCAGGATCGGCTGCACCTGTGCCTCGTTCGCGGCGTTGTCCAGGACGATCAGTGCCCGGCGGCCGGCCAGCTGGGCGCGGTACATCTCGGCGCGCTCGTCGAGACTCTCGGGAATGGCGGTACCCGGCACGTCGAGCGCCCGGAGAAAGCGAGCCAGCACCTCTCCGGCCTCTGTGGGCTGCGCCTCCGTGCCATGCAGATCCACATACAGCTGGCCGCCGGTGAAGACGTCCTGCAGGCGATGCGCGACGTGGATCGCGAGCGACGTCTTTCCGACTCCGCCACGGCCCTCGATGGCGAAGATCGTTCCTCGCCTTCCGGCGTCGGAGAGGATGGTGTCGCACAGGGACTGGATATGCGCCTCTCGCCCGGTCAGGTCGGTCGCGTCCCTCGGCAGCAGGCACGGCCCCGGGATTTCCACCGGTGAACCTCCGAAGTCGGGGCTGTCGCGCGGGACGCTCTCGCCGGGCGTGCCCGGCTGGTCTCCGGAGACCAGGATGGCCTTCTCGAGCGCGCGCAGTTCGGGTCCCGGTTCGAGGCCGAGTTCCGTCACGAGCAGTTGGCGCGTGTCCCGGTAGACCTGGAGCGCCTCGGCCTGGCGGCCCGCCCGGTGGAGCGTGTGCATCAGCTGAAGGCGGAAGCGTTCGCGAAGGGGGAACCCCGTCGCGAGCTGGGTCAGTTCCGGGATCAGATCCGCGTACCGGTTCAGCTGGAGATCGGCCTCGATGCGCATCTCCAGCGCCACAAGCCTCAGCTCCTCCAGGCGCGCGGCCTCCCCCGCGACGATCGCCGCGCCGCTCGTCCCGGCGAACGCCGGGCCCCGCCACAGATCCAGCCCGTGGCGCAGGACCTCGGCCGCGCGGGCGTTGTTGCCCGCGTCCAGCGCGCGACGCCCCTCAAGGAGAAGCTTCTCGAACCGTCCGGAGTCCAGCTCACCGTCCTTGACCAGCAGGTAGTAGCCGAGCGGCTGCGACAGGATCCGCTGGGGGTCCCTGAGTGCCCGGCGAATCCGGTAGATGTAGAGGCGGAGGTTGTCCGCGGCCGACAGGGGCGGCTCCGTGCTCGCCCACAACTCGTCGATCAGCTGTTCGGTGGCGACCGCGGTGTTCGGTCTGGCGAGGAGCGCCCCCAGCAACGTCCTCTGTTTGAAACCCCCCACCGGTACGGAGCGAATCCCGTCGCTCACTTCCACAGCTCCAAGCACCTTGAACTGCAATGGTCCCTCCCCAGGAGACACTGGTCATCACTTCATCATCGTCCAGCAGGCGCAGTGAACACGGTCAAATACGAATATATCCAACTAAGCCGTCAATTTGATCGACAGCACAAAAATACGCCAATGGGCATAAATCAAGACAATCCCACCAGGATTGCATGATGTTCGATGAACACAAGCACCTACGGAGAGTGCGGCCAGAATTTAGTGGATGTCATAAACATCGTTCGCGAAGCCCGAAACACCGATCACCCGCCGGATAAAACCTGTGAGATTTTCCGCCCGCCATCCCACTGGTTCGCAGAGTGGTCGGATCGGGACGCTGAGCCACATCCCCAGCGCCTCGACGCCCCGCACCGGAGCGCCACCCTGAGCACCGTGCGGCCGGCCGCACGCCGCCCTCATGCCGCGCGGCCCACCGGCCGTTCGGCCGGCATACCAGAGATCACGGAAGGATATTCATCCGGCTTTGACATCGCGGACGGATTGAAACCCCTCTCGGCCCGTCCCGTAAATTCATCGCCCACCGCCCAGCCGATTCTTTTCATTGATGACTTACGCCGCGCCGCCCTGCACGATGCATTTCATCAATAGGCTTTTTCCGCCCGCGACGACAACGCGCCAAGCGACAGCGGCCACACCGATATCCGCACTCCTCTCCGCCGAGAGCGCCGCATTCCTGACCGTACGCCGGATCCTGCCGCGAAATCGTCGACTCCGGGACCGATCCTCGACTCCACCGACCGCGGTGGTCATATCAGCCTGCGGGGGTGAACCCCGGCATGCGAAATGTCGTGGAGAACCGGAGCGCGGCGACCTTCCACGCCCCTCCTCGGGCACTCGTACACCACATGCGCGGGCGCGCGAGAAGGCCGTCGGACCGCGCGTTCCAAGTCGATTGCAAGATCGTTTACCTAGTGTGACCGGCGTGCGAGAAGTGATCGCCGTGGGTGTTCTCATCGCGGCCCTGAGCGGCTGCGCGATCGAAGGCGGGGAGCGGATGACGGGTACGGTCGATGCCGGGCGGGAGACCGTCGCGGAGCGGCAGGCCGGGGCGGGGCAGTCGGAGGCCGGGGTGCTCAAGGGGCGGGTCGTCGACGCGGCGGGCAGGCCCGTCGCGGGCGCGGAGATCGTCGCCGACAACCAGCTTCTGTACAACAGCAACCTGGTCGTGACGACGGACAAGGACGGCCGCTACCGGGTGAGCACCGACGTCGCCGCGGCCACGTTCCGGGTGACCGGCACCGTGACCCGCCGCTTCGAGGGCCGTGCCTACACGATGGAGCTGACCCCCCACGACGACACCCCCTTCGCCGGTTCGGACGGTGCGATCCGCGACTTCACCTGGCGGCTCACCGGTGAGCGGTCCGACGGGCTGGGCTTCTACGGCAGCATGGTCCTCTTCCATCTGGAGTCCTACGACCCACAGAGCCCGGAGACCTTCCTGCAGGACGAGGACGTCACGCTCACCCTGACCCCGCAGGGACCGCTGATCGACGGCTCGGCCGGTGAGGTCATCACCCGCCGGGCCGAGCGCGGCGGCGACGGCTCGGGGGTGCTGGACGTGCCCATCGGCCGCTACCGGATCACCGCCGAGCACCTCGGGCGACCCCTGAAGATCCGGATCCGCGACACCGGCGAGTACGGCGAGGCCGTCGTCGCCGACTTCGAGCGCCTCCTGACCACCGTCCACCGCATCCAACTCGACCTCAAACCCTAGGCCGATCCCTCCATCTCGCGGCCGGCAGACCCGCCCGGTTACGACCGGTGCGCTCACCACGGTTTGTCCATCAGGGCCTTGAGCGTCTTGATGCCGCGTGGCGATCTGCCCTTGGCCGGCATGTGGCCGATGACGAGACCCCGGTCGCGCCGTTCGGGGCGCAACCGGCGGGAACGGCGGTCGGGTGAGCGAGGTGCTTCACGTCAACCGGCTGTGACGGAGCCCGAAGCCGCCTGTCCGGTGGTTGGCCACCCGGCTGCCTGGCCGTGGCGACCATCCCCTCCGGGGGACGCCGGGATCAGGTGGGCGGCGAGATTCTCCTGAACGGCGGTGAGCACGGCGAACTGCGCCGAGCCGAGGGTGCTCTCGTCGTGCTCGCCAGTGATCTCGTGGAAGTCCGTCCCGCTGTCGGAGAGGGCGTCCGCTCGGTCGAGGCCGGGAAGGGCGGCGAGCACGAAATCGGTGTAGTCGCGCGCGAGCCGGTCGAGTTCAGCCGGATCGTGCCCGCCGTCCGCGAGGGCTGCGAAGCGGTGTGACAGTTCCACGTAGCGGAACAGGTTCGGGGCGGCGGTCAAGGTCTCGTACATGGTCGTGAGCTGCGCGGTCGTCGCGGCGGGGTCGTCGGCCAGGGCGATCACGAGAAGGATGTCCTCTTTGTCGCGGTTCAGGACCGCGGCGGGTAGCCCTGCCGCCTCAAGCGTGGCGAGGGCAGCGCCGAGCCCGGCGGGCAGTTCGGGGTCTCGGTTGTCCCGCAGCAGCTGATCGAGCGCAGACCGTTTGCGGGCGATGAGCGCCGCCTGCTCGTCGAGTTCGGAGCGCAGTTCGCCGAGGGCCTCGCGCAAGCCGGCCGCCTGCCCGTCGAGAAGATCCCTGATCCGGCTCAGCGGGAGACCGAGGTCGCGCATGCCGCGGATGCGCTGCAAGCGGATAAGCGCGCCCGCACCGTAGAGGCGGTACCCGTTGGCGGCGCGTTCGGGCTCGGGCAGGAGCCCTTTGCGGTGGTAGAGGCGGATCGCCTTGGGAGTGGTCCCGCAGTGCCGGGCGAGGTCACCGATCGTCAGCATGTCCGGCGGTCCTTTCTTGCGGGGCGGATGCTCCCTCGTCGAGCTTGCGGAACGTGGCCGTCGTCGCGATGAGCGCGGTCGCGGTCACCCAGAGCAGCCCCAGGGTAAGCGAGGCAGTGGTGAGGGTGAAGAGATCGATGATCATTCCCGTGACGAAGACGGCGACGGGGCCGGCGAGTGAGGAGGACATGTTCTGCACGCTGAAGACACGGCCGCGGGCATGCTCGGGAATCGCCTCCTGGGTGATCACGCCGAGCACGGAGTTGAGGACGCCCAGCCCGGCGCCCGTGACGACCGAGCCGAGCAGGACGACCGGGTAGGAGGCCAAGGTGGCGAGGATCAGGACGCCGGCGGCGAGGAGGACGAGGGCGCCCATCGCCCAGAGCCTGCGACGGGTGTCGCCGCCGGTCGCCGCGTACAGTCCCGCACCGGCGATCATGCCGACGGCGATCGCGACGAGGACCGTGCCGAGCAGGCCGGGCGTGCCCGCCTGGGTGAAGTAAACGGGCATGACGATGCCCTGGAAGGAGGCGAGAACGACGGCGCACGCGGTGATGAACAGGGTCACCGTCACCAGCCGGCGGCTCCCTCCGATGACGGCGAATCCCGCACGCAACTCGCCGAAGACGTCCCGGAGCCCGTCGACCCGGCGCAGCCCGGCCGGTCTCGCACCGACCTCGCGCGGAAGCAGTGCGCCGCAGATCGCCGAGACGAGGGAGATCACCGCGATGCCCCACAGCACCACCACCGGTGGCGCGACCGACATCGCGAGCCCGGCGGCACCGGGCCCGATGATGATCATCGAGGCGCCGATGCCCTCGCGAAGGCCCATCACCCGTTCCAGGCCGGTACCGCTCAAGCGGGCGACCTCGGACACCATCGCCTCCCTGGCCGTCATCCCCGGGATGTCCGCCAGGGCGCCGAGGACGCCCAGAAGGCTGAACCAGCCGAGGTCCAGGCCCCAGAGCAGGTCGACGAGCGGAAGCGCGGCCACCGCGAGAGCCGACAGCACATCGCCGACGATCGCGGACGTCCGCCGGCTGACCCTGTCGACGATGAGGCCGCCCACGAGCCCTCCGGCCACGATGGGCAACGCGGCCACGAGCGACACCGTGCCCGCGGCGCTCACGCTGCCCAGGCGTTCCAGCGCCAGCAACGGCAGCGCGACGGCGATCAGCGAGTTACCCAGCAGCGACAAGGCTTCCGCGGTGAGATAGAGGAAGAGGATCCGGTTCACACGGTCAGCGTCCACCCCTGTCCCAGGGACAAGGTCAACCAGCGCGGACGCGCACCTTGCCCTTGCGTGCCGACAGCGGCACGTCGCCGCGCTGCCGGCCGACCTGCGGATATCGAGCTTGACAAGTTCCGAACGGCGCGTAACCCGGTGAACGCCGGCTGCCGACCTTGGGCTTCTATGCTTTGTCGGGGAGGTGGACGATGGTTTCGGTGCCGTCGTCCCAGCGCCACGGCACGTAGTGGCCCTGCAGATGCACGCCGCCGATCCACCGGTCGATGCCGTTGAGGGCGATCTGGTCGGCCTCTCCGGCCAGCACTCGCGCCCCGGTGTCGGTCAGGCACACGCCCGTCGTCCGCTCCACGGGGCGGCCAGGCGGGTCGAGACGGAGCAGCGGGTGTGGCCCCGCTGCCATCCGGTCCATCCGGCCGAAGCACGTGATGTCCCCCATGTACGGCCGCGTCTCCCGCGCCCCGGCCCTCACGAAGGCCATCCCGGCATCGGAGGCGCCGTCGGCGACGGCGGCCAGCACCCGCCGCTCGGTCAGCGACAGACCGTCCCGCGTCGCCGGATACTCCCGGCTGAGTCGGTCGAATGCCTCGCCCAGGAAGCGCAGCTCGCCCAGCCGCGCGGAGGCGATGGAGCCCAGGCCCTCGGGAGTGGGCGCGCGGAAGGCCGCCCACGCGCGGACGGCCAGTTCGAGCGCCGCCGGGGTCAGCCGCGCACATGCGTTCGTGTGCGACAGCTCACGCAACTGCTCGGCGGTCAGCTCCCCGAGGCCGCCGAAGCGGGCGATGCCCGCGTGTTCGCCTATGCAGATCAAAGTGATGCGCTCGGAGGGAACGCCCAGATCAGCCAGGCGGGCGAGGATCTCGGCGATCTGCAACTGGTCGTACAGGTCCGCCTCGAACCACAGCACGTACTCCCCGTCGCGGTTGGCCCCCAGGGCCCGGTCCCGCTCGGTGAACTGGCGCATCGCCTCGGCGCGCTCGACGCTCTCGTAGCCGGTGAGGTAGTCGACCCTGATCCGGCGCAGCTGGGCCGGCGCTACCTCGGGCACCGGCCCCTCGTGTAGGAGATCGCGCCAGTAGACCACGCGCCGCGCGAGCCCGGTCCCCGGCACGTCGGTGGCGTCGCCGTTGCTGATGTGCAGCGCCTCGGGCATCCAGTCGACCGGGAAGTCGTCCGGCGTCGTCCCCGGATGCTTGGCGAGGAGCCTGCTGCGGGCGGTCGCGTACGACTCGCCGGTCTTGGCCATCCGGGCGCGCACGTGCCGTTTGAAGCCGGCCTGCTTGGTCATGATCGTCTCCCGCGTCCCGTCCGCGGATCCCCCAGCAATCGCTGCGGCGGGCGCACGATCGACGAATGGTGCCTCGGCCGAGAGGTGGGCCTCCCTTTGCCTCCGTCGGGTGACCCGGCTGGGGCGGGTCGCCGGAGGTTGGGCGCGGACGGTCGCCACCTCTCAAGATACTCGGCGGCCGATACGTCGCGCGACCCCGCCCGCCCAGCACTGACCAAGAACGTTCGCCGGGTCCGAGGTCAGGCTGTTCTACACCTGCGAGACCACGGCCGGGCGATGCGACTGGTTGGAGTGGCATCCGCTCTAGCCCCCGCGGGCCGACGCGGTGGCGAAGACGCGGAAGACGAGGCGGCCGGGTGGCGGAGTCCAGCACACCGGACCCACTCCGCCTCGCCAGAACTCCTGCTCACCAGCTATAACGCAACTTTTCCTGGAGCATGCCGCGCCGGGTCAGCGGCTGGCGAGTTCCGAGAAGATCTCCACCAGTTCAGGCCGGTCGAGCGGGCCGACATGGGGTGCCGCGACGCTTCGCACGTCGGTCGGGTTGTTCGGAGTGAGGCGGTCGGCCTCTTTGATGAATCGGTCCTGCAGCGCTGGCGGGATAAGCCGGTCGAGGGTGAGACGCACGTACGTCCGGGGAATCCGGCCCCAGGTGTGTGCCTCGCCCCGGGCTTCGGCCAGGGGAATGCCGGCGGTCTCGTCCGGTTCGAGCATGTTGAGCAGCCGACTGACCCCTTCGTCGGTGAAATCTCCGGCAAGGGCATCCTTGACGCCTTGGAACACCGCCGGGTCGGCCGAGCGCCAGTTGAGCCGGCTCACCCCCAGGACCGCTGGATCGGCGACCATGGCCGCGGTCACTTGGGGGAGCAGGCTGTCACTGTTCTCCGGCGTTTCGAGATAAGCGGCCAGGTTCGGCAGGTCCACGCAGCAGTACGCCGCGACGTAGACAACCCGTTCGAGCAGTTCGGGGATGGCGTTGCCGACTCTGCTCACGGTGACGCCGCCCTGGCTCATGCCGACCAGGATCACGGGCCCGTGGCGGCGGGCGCGGCGCACCACGTCCACAACGCGCTCGACATAGTCGTCGATGGTGATCTTGGCGAGCGGCGAAGGTTCGGTTGCCAGTGCCTCGAGGTCCTGCGGGGCCTGGTACGAACGGGGGTAGAACGCCTCGCGGCCGTGTCCCGGAAGGTCGACGGCCACGCACCGGTGCCCGCGCAGGGCGAGCTCGCTGGTCAGCCCCGAAGCCCAGGCCGACGAGGAGTTGGTGCCGTGGATGAACACCAGGGTCGGCGGTCGCCGATCGGCGTCGCGGTTCGTTGTCATTGATGTTCTCTCCTTTTGTCTGTTGGACGGGTGGTGTGAGTTGGCGGTCAACGGTGCGGTGGGCGCCACATCGGCCACAGGGGCGGGCTGTCCGCCACGCGAACCGGCTCGCCGAGATCCTCGAATCCGTGCCGCTGGTAGAGGGCGCGACTCCGGGACGAACTCGCCTCCAGATACGCGGCGAGCCCGTCGGCGTCCGCTCGCTCCAGCCGGTGCCGCAGCATCGCCGAGCCGAGTCCGGTGCCCTGCCGCCCGCTGATCACCCCCATGCAGGGGAGGTAGAGGTGCGGTTCGCGATCGGGGTGCCGTGGGGCCAGTGCCTGGCCCAGGGCCAGCAATCGTGCACCGTTCTCACCGAAGGCCGTCTCCTGGCCCGCCTCGGGCGCGTCCGGGTGCTCCGCATAGGGCGTCTGACCTGCGGCCAGCGTCAGCCATACCGAGGCGCCCTCGCGACGGCCGGCCAGGTACGCCTCGGCGGCGGGATGGGTGAGCAGGGGGCGGTAGAAGTGCGCCTGGAGACGACCTCGTTGGCCCATCTCGGGGAAGAGCCAACAGACCAGTGGATCGTTCATGAACGCCTCGGTCAGGACGTCCAACACCGCCTGCTGGTCTGCGTCATCCGCTCGCCACACGGATGCGTACGGCGTATCAACTGTCATGGGTACAGCGTATTGAAACGGTCCCGGAAGTGAATATATCTCGAGAATTTAGCGAGTTAAAGTGAACTAGTACTGAGAGAGATTGAACTAGTACACTCTTGGCGGATAGCAACCTCACCAAGAGATCGGGGACTCTATGCCGTCGTCAACGCCGCGACCGGAACCGCCATACCGGCAGATCGTCACGGAGATCCGTGCCCGGATCCTGACCGGCGACCTGCGGCCCGGCGACCGGGTGCCTTCCATCCGGGAGATCGCCCAGCGATGCGGGGTCGCGGTCGCGACCGCGACCAGAGTGATGGCCACTCTCCGCGACGAAGGGCTGGTCGAAACGAAGGTCGGCGCCGGCACGGTGGTCAGCCCCCTGGGCCAGAAGCAGCCGGCCGGCCTGACCACTCCCCTGAGACCGCGGCGAGCCGACGTCCCCAAGCAGGCACTGAACCGGAAGCAGGCTCTCCGCACCGCCATCGCGATCGCCGACGCCGAGGGACTCGACGCCGTATCCATGCGGCGACTCGCCTCCGAGCTCGGCGTCGGTCCGATGTCGCTGTACCGGCACGTGACGAACAAGGACGAACTGGTGACGCAGATGGCCGACAAGGTCTTCGGCGAACTGGAGCTCCCCATCCCGGGGCCGGAGGGGTGGCGAGCCAAGCTCGAACTGATCTCCCGCCGGCAATGGGAGCTGTGCCGGCGACACCTCTGGCTGCCCAGGGCCATCTCGTTCACGCGACCGTTGCTGGTGCCCAACATGATGGCGCACACCGAGTGGACCCTGCGCGCACTCGACGGGCTTGGACTGCCCATGACGACACGGATTCGCGAGGCGCTCACACTGCACGCACTGGTCCACACCGTTGCGCTGTCCACGGCGGATGAGATCGAAGCCGAGCAGGAGACCGGTATGACGCTCGACCGGTGGTGGCTGACACAGCGAAAGCGGGCCGACGAACTCCTCCGCTCCGGACGATTTCCGCTGCTGGCCGCGGTTTCCGAGGAAACGGTGTCGGACGTGGACGGATTGTTCGAGTACAGCCTTGCACGCCATCTCGACGGTTTCGCCGCCCTGGTGGAGGATCAGGCCCGAACGCGCCCGTAGTCGGCGTGATGTGGGTTGGGCATCCCAGCGGTAGCGGGGTCTTGCTCGGCGGATGGGTGCGCGGACGGTGACGAACGCGCCGCCAGCGCGCACTGCTCGGCCGCCACTATCCGCCGTCGCCTCAGGGAATGGGCCGCCCTGGGCCTGGCCCAGAAGCTGCACGCGATCACTGCGGCCGACGCCGATCGCGCGCAGCTGCAGGGAGAAGAGCACGCGGTCCCCGGCCACCGCCGCCCGGCGATCACTCCAGGTCGCCGTCCCCGGCCCAGTGGGTCGTGCTCCATACGGCGCCACACTGGCAGCGCGTCAGCTCGACCAGCTCGCTCTTTTCGTTCATGGTCAGGCCGTGGTCGAGACGGACGTGAACGTGTGCACTCATGACGGATCGACTTCCGATTGATCATTCGATGCCCCGGCCGGACACCGGGCGGAAACCAGCCGACGACATGGGCCGGACCGGGAGCTTTTCTTACTGTCTACCTGAAGTAAGGACCGGTCGACGCGGCTCCCGCGATGTTTTACCCGAGGTCAAGGCATCATCCGAACGGGAGGCACAGGCAGGGCAGGGCCCACGCCACGGTAAAGGAAGTGGTACGGCGAGCCTTGGGCCGACACGCCGGCCGCGCGTTGTGCACCCCTGCCGGAATGTCGATCCTGAGGTGTCGCCCCGCCACGACAAGATCGCCGAGTCCTGCAAGGCCGTCGTTGCAAAAGTAATTTATTTTCCCTTTGGCGTGCACGGATCGTGCAGCGGGGAGGCCCCACATGGACAGATCGGCTGCCGATCGCCTGAGGGGCGGCGGGTGCGTCCCGGGTCAGAGATGTGCGGGTGATGGGGATGGCGAAGGAGTCCGGCAGGGCCGAACAGCCGAGGAGCGCGCACCGCGGCTTCACGGAGAACCCCGGCGGGGGCTACGTCACCACGCTGCGCGGGCTGGAGATACTGAACAACTCGCTGCTGAACAAGGGAACGGCGTTCAGCGAGCAGGAGCGCGCGGAGCTGGGCCTGGAGGGGCTGCTCCCCTCGGCTGTCGAGACACTCGACGAGCAGGCGCGCCGCGCGTACGCGCAGTACCGGGCGCAACCGACCGGCCTGCGCAAGAACGTCTACCTGTCGGCACTGCAGGACCGTGACGAGGTGCTCTTCTACCGGCTCCTGGCCGATCACCTGCGGGAGATGCTGCCGATCGTGTACGACCCGACGATCGCGCAGGCGATCAGGACCTACAGCCACGAGTACCGCCGGCCCCGGGGCGTCTACCTGTCCGTCGACGACGTGGACGGCATCGAGCGGGCTTTCCAGAACCTCGGCATGGGAGCCGACGACGTCGACCTGATCGTCGCCTCCGACGCGGAGGAGATCCTGGGCATCGGGGACTGGGGGGTGGGCGGCGGGGCCGGCATCGCCGTCGGCAAGCTGGCCGTCTACACCGCCGCCGCCGGGATCGACCCCGCCCGGGTCATCCCCGTCGCGCTGGACGTCGGCACCGACAACGAGGGGTTGCTCAACGACCCGTTCTACGTGGGCAACCGGCACTCGCGGGTGCGGGGGGAACGCTACGACAACTTCATCGACGCCTACGTCTCGGCGGCCACCCGCCTGTTCCCCGGCGCGATGCTGCACTGGGAGGATTTCGGGCCGTCCAACGCCCGGCGCATCCTGGAGAGGTACACCGGCCGGATCCCCACCTTCAACGACGACATGCAGGGCACCGGCGCGATCGTGCTCGCGGCCATGCTGGGCGCCGTCCGCGTCTCCGGTACACCGATGCGCGAGCAGCGGATCGTCGTCTTCGGCGCCGGTACGGCCGGCATCGGGATCGCCGATCAGTTGCGTGACGCGATGGTCCGCGACGGCCTGGACCGCCAGACGGCCACCCGCCGGATCTGGGCGGTCGACAAGCAGGGCCTGCTGATCGACGACATGTCAGACCTGCGCGACTTCCAGTCCCCCTACGCCCGGCCGGCCTCCGAGGTCGCCGACTGGAGCGGGGAGAGGGACGAGATCGACCTCGACGAGGTCGTCGGCCGCGTCAAGCCGACCATGCTGCTCGGCACCTCCACCAAGCACGGCGCCTTCACCGAAAAGATCGTTCGAGCCATGGCCGCCGGTGTCGACAGGCCGATCATCTTCCCGATCTCCAACCCGACCGAGCGGATCGAGGCGATGCCGGCCGACCTGATCCGGTGGACCGACGGCCGCGCCCTGATCGCCACCGGCATCCCGGTCGCCCCCATCACCCACCACGGTGTCACCTACGTCATCGCCCAGGCCAACAACGCCCTGCTCTACCCGGGGCTGGGACTGGGCGCGGTCGTGTCGCGAGCGCGGCGGGTCAGCGACGGCATGCTCCAGGCAGCCGCCGAGGCGGTCGGCGGCATGGTGGACGTCTCGACCCCGGGCGCCTCCCTGCTGCCCCAGGTGGACAACCTGAGAGAGGTCTCGGCCACGGTCGCGGTCGCGGTCGCGGAGCAGGCGGCCAAGGAGGACCTGGCCCGCGCCGACCTGCGGGACACCATCCAGCAGGTCCAGAACGCGATGTGGCAGCCGCGGTACCGACCGGTTCGGGGGACATGACGATGGCCGGTCAGCACCGGGAGGACGAGAGCGCGCCGCGGATCCTGGACCTGCCGATCGGCCTGGAGGCCTCCGGCACCCGTACCGAGAGCGACTCGATCGGCGAGATCCAGGTGCCGGCCGACCACTACTGGGGCGCGCAGACCCAGCGGTCGCTGATCCACTTCGCCATCGGCGACGACCTGATGCCCAAGGCCGTCTACCACGCCTACGGTTTCGTCAAGAAGGCCGCGGCGATCGTCAACGGCCGCGCCGGCCGGCTGCCCCGGTGGAAGGCCGACCTGATCAGCCGGGTCTCCGACGAGATCGTCCACGGTGACCTGGACAGCGAGTTCCCGCTGTACGTCTGGCAGACCGGCTCCGGCACGCAGTCGAACATGAACGTCAACGAGGTGATCTCCAACCGGGCTCTCCAACTCATCGGCCGTCCGCTCGGCGGCAAGGATCCCGTGCATCCGAACGACCACGTGAACATGGGACAGTCGTCCAACGACACGTTCGTCACCGCCATGCACATCGCCGCGGTGCGGGCGATCGACGGCCGGTTGCTGCCGGCGCTGACGCGGCTGCGCGACGCCACCGCGGCCAAGAGCCTCCAGTGGGAGCACGTGGTCAAGATCGGCCGCACCCATCTGGAGGATGCCACCCCGCTGACGGTCGGCCAGGAGTGGTCGGGCTACCTCGTCCAGATCCAGGACGCCGCCGACCATCTCGAACACACCCTCACCGGGCTGTACCGGCTGGCGATCGGCGGCACGGCGGTCGGCACCGGGCTGAACGCGCCACCGGGGTTCGGGGACGAGGTCGCCGCCCAGATCGCCGATCTCACCGGCTACCCCTTCGTCAGCGCCCCCAACAAGTTCGCCGCCCAGGCCTCGTGCGACGCGCTGGTCCGGGTCTCGGCGGCGGTGCGCGCCCTGGCGGTGTCGCTGTTCAAGTTCGCCAACGACATGCGCTGGCTGGGATCGGGGCCCCGGGCCGGCCTGCACGAGCTGATCCTGCCGTCCAACGAACCGGGGTCCTCGATCATGCCGGGCAAGGTCAATCCGACCCAGGCGGAGGCGATGCTGATGGTCGCCATCCAGGTGGTCGGCAACGACAGCGCGGTCTCGATGGCGGGTGCGGAGGGCAACTTCGAGCTCAACGCCTTCCGCCCTGTCATCATCAACAACGTCCTGCACTCGGTACGGATCCTGTCCGACATGATGGACCACTTCCGCGTCTACCTCATTGAGGGCGCTCAGCTCGACACCGCCAGGCTGAAGGACGACGTCGACCGGTCCGTGATGATGGTGACCGCGCTCAGCCCGATCATCGGCTATGACGAGGCCGCGCGGATCGCCCACCGAGCGCTCGACGAGGACCTCACGCTCAAGGAGGCCGCTCTCAAGTCCGGCGTCAGCCAGGCCCTCTACGACAAGGTCGTCGATCCCGAACGCCTCACCCGGCCCGGCGTGGCCGCCTCAGGTGACGGCACGCCTCCCTGAGGCGGCGGGCCGGGACAGGCTCTGTCGCTCGAAACGCGGTCGCCGCCCAGGCTGTCACGGAGGACTCCCCCCGGCGGCCGTGCCGGATGATGCGGTGAGCGGGCGTTCCCTGAGCAGCAGCGCCAGCACCAGGCCCGCCCCGAACACCACCGCCAGCCACAGGAACATCGGCACCAGCCCGTCGGCGTAGGCCCCGGCGACGAGCGCGCGGGCGGCTGGAGGCAGCGCGGCGGCGGCCTCGGGCGTCAGGCGGTGCGGGTCACCGGCCCCGCCGAGCACGGGGCCGAGCCCGGCTGCGACCCGGTTGGCGAACACCGAGCCGATCACCGCCGCCCCGACCGTCACGCCGATCTCCCTTACGAAGACGACCGTCGAGGTGGCGGTGCCGACCGAGGACTGGGGCACCGCGATCTGCACCGCGGTGATCGAGACCTGCATGAAGCAGCCGACCCCGAGGCCGAGCAGCACCAGGTAGGCGGCCAGCAGCCACGAGGGCGTCTGCGTGGTCATCGACCCGAGCAGCAGCATCGAGGCGGCCGCGAGGGCGGTGCCGACGATCGGGTAGATCTTGTAGCGCCCGAACCTGCTGATCAGGAGACCGGTGCCGATGTTCGCCGCGAGCAGGCCGAGCGTCAGCGGCACCAGGAACAGGCCCGCCGCGGTGGCACCCATCGAGTACACCATCTGGACGTACGACGGCACGTAGCTGACCACGCTGAACAGTCCGGCGCCGACCACGAGGCTCAGTCCGCCGGCGACCAGGACCGTGCGGTCGGCGAGGAGGCCGAGCGGGATGAGCGGGTCGGCCGCACGGCGCTCGGCGAGCACGAACAGGAACGTTCCCACCAGTGTGAACGCGCCCAGGCCCAGGATCGTCGGGGACGTCCAGCCGTGGAGCGTGCCACCCCAGGTGCCGATCAGGACGAGCGCGGTCGTCGTGACGGCCATCAGCGCGGTGCCCGTCACGTCGAGGGGGGCCGACAGCCGCCGCTTCGGCAGCCGCAGCGAGGTGGCGGCGAGGACGAGCGCCACGATGCCGAGCGGCAGGTTGATCCAGAAGATCCAGCGCCATCCGGCGCCGTCGGTGAGCGTCCCGCCGATGAGCGGGCTGACCACCGTGGCGACGCCGAAGACCGAGCCCAGCGGGCCGAGGAATCTGCCCCGGTCGCGCGGCGGGACCAGGTCGGCGACCACGGCCTGCGACAGGATCATCAGTCCCGCGGCGCCGAGCCCCTGCAGGGCGCGAGCCAGGACGAGCTGGACGATGTCCTGGGCCGCGCCGCACAGCGCCGACGCCACCAGGAAGACGACGATCGACCCGAGCAGCAGCGACTTGCGCCCCAGGGCGTCGCCGAGCTTCCCGAAGACCGGCATCGCGACCGCCGTGGCGAGCGCGTAGGCCGCCACGACCCACGACATGTGTTCCAGGCCGCCGAGCTCTCCGACGATGGCGGGCAGGGCCGTGGCGACGATCGTCTGGTCCAGCGCGGACAGGAAGGTGACCAGCAGCAGGGCGACGAAGATCCTCCCGAGCCGGGGAGCGGGGGCTGGAGGCGAGGCCGAGACAGGGGACTCGGACAGGGGTGAGGAAGAAGGAAGGGCCTCGGACCGCACGGAGGCGCCGGGCATGACAGGGGGATGATCCACGAGAGACTTCTCCGCGGGTCTCCGCTCGCTCTGTGCGGCGGTGACGGCGGCAGGAGGCGCGGCACGGGACATGATCGCCCCGGGCCGACGGGCGGCGATGTCAACACCGCGCCCCGTCGTCCTGACAAGTGTCCCATGCCCCCTTCCGCAACATCCGCCCCGGGTACGCCTTCCGCCACCGTGCCGCGGACGGGCGCGGTTCCGTGCCGGAGCCGGAACCACACCGGAACCGTCCCGCGTCGCGACCCCGATTCGGCGGCCCGTACGGGAAGAGCTGCCGCGCCGGACGGGCGCCGGGGAAGGCCCCTCCCGCGAGGTGGTGGCCGCTGTGGCCGCCGCGACGGGAACGGGCCTCGCGCGTCAGGTCACCGGTCTCGGTCGTTTCCACGATTCGTGTCTCCGGATTTCACAAAACGGAGCCATTCAACCGAGAAACACTTTGTTTGTTAATTCTATGTTTCTGAAAACTTCGAGTGTGCCAGGCGTTCGTCACCCCGACGGCGGGCGCCCCCCTCCGCGCCACCATTCCCGCACCATGAATTTGACCTGGAAAAACGGACTTCCGCCCTCTGGCGAGAGCATCCGCCTCCCCCGCGCGGGTGACCCGGCATCCACCTGGAGAGTGACGCCCAGCGGGCGAACGGATGATGACCATGTCGTTAGATGTCACGTTGTCCCGTTAGATGTCCCACTTCTTCGTTTCCAGGGGAACAGTTGTGTTGAACACCAGGACAAGCTCGGTAAGCGAACTGACCGTGGCCGAGTTTCTCCTTGAGCAGCTCGACGCCCTAGGGGTGGACGCGGTTTTCGGCATTCCCGGCGGAAACATCTCCGCGTTCATACAGGCTCTGCGAGAACATCCGAAAATCAAATTCATCATCGCCTCTCACGAGGGAGGAGCCGCCTTTATGGCGGACGGGTACGCGCGATCGACGGGAAAGCTGGGCGTGTGCCTGGTCACCGCGGGCCCTGGCGCCCTCAACGCGCTGACCGGGGTCGCCTCCGCTCACCGCGACCAGGTTCCGCTGCTGGTGGTGGGCGGTCAGGTCCGGACGGATCTCTTCGGCCTCAGGGCGCTCCAGGACAGCAGCGATCTCGGCACCAACATGACCGCGATGTACTCCCACGTCTCCGGGTTCTCCACCGGCCTGAGCGACCCGGGCTCCTTTCCCCGCATCCTCTCCCAGGCGATCAACGTCGCGACCGGCCCCCGTCCCTGCGCCGTGTACCTGTCGGTTCCCGCGGACATCGCCCGGATGCCGGTCGGGGACGAGAAGGCCGCCGTGATGGTCCGGCGGCCCGGCATGGAACTCGACCCCGCCGAGGCGCGGCGCGTCCTCGGGGCGCTCTCGCAGGCACGACGTCCCCTGATCTTCCTGGGGAACGGAGCGCGGCAGGCGCTGCGCTCGAACCAGTCGTCATTCCGGGAAATCGTCCACACGCTGGGGGTTCACGTCGTGACCAGCGTGCGCGCCAAGGGTATCTTCCCCGAGAGCGACGACCGCTGCCTCGGCGTGCTGGGGACGGCGGGCACCGAGCGGGCGGCGGGCTACGCCGCGGCGGGGGTCGACGCCCTCCTGGTGATCGGCAGCGGCCTGGGGGAATGGGCGACCAGGAGCTTCGACCGCAAACTCGCGGCCGTCTCGTCGTACTTCCACGTCGACCTGGATCCCACGGTCTTCGGTCAGTTCCTCAAGGGCGGCGAGCACATTCAGGCCGACGCGGAGGTCTTCCTGCGTGGTCTGCGCCGTGAGCTGCCCGGGCTGGGCGAGGTGAAGCAGGCACCCACGCTCTCGCCCCCCTCCTCGCGGCCGACGCCGGTGCCGCTCCCCCGCGACAGCGGGGCGGGCGTGTCGCCGGTGGCGGTGATGCTCGCCCTCAACGACCTGCTCACCGGTCAGGACGACCTGTACATCGACATGGGCAACTGCACGGCATGGGCCACGCACCATCTGGTGATCGACCCGCCGACCCGCATCTTCTACCCGTGCGGCCTGTCGTCGATGGGCTGGTCGTGCGGCGCGACCGTCGGCGGGAAGATCGGTGACGGCGGCCGTGTCGCGACCGCGCTCGTGGGCGACGGCGCGTTCCTGATGAACGGCAACGAGGTCAGGACCGCCGCCAAGAACCGGGTGGGCGCGATCTTCGTCGTCCTCGACGACGGCTACCTGGGGATGGTGAACCACGGGGAGCACGCGCAGAACGGTGGACGTTTCTCCCTGGAGGACGACTTCTACGGCCTGGGGGTGGTGGATCTCGCCCAGTTCTCCCGCGCGCTCGGCGCCGACGCCTACGTCGTCGAGGAGGCCGAAGCCCTGCGGGAGGCGATGGGCGAGGCCAGGTCGGCGGCGGCCAGGTGGTCGCGGCCCCAGGTGGTCGTGGTCAAGACCGACTACCGGGTGAGTCCCCCCTACGGTGAGCGGTTCACCGCGGTGGCGGGGGACGCGTGATGGCCGGGGAGGCGCGTGCCGGCATCGGCATCGCGGGACTGGGATCGGCCCTGCCGCCGACGGTCGCGGAGGCGGTCTCCACCGGGAGCGGGCCCTCGGCCGAGAGCGGGCTGTTCAGCGGGGCCCGCAGCCGCCGGGTCCTGGCGGGCGGCGAGGCGATCGAGGATCTCGCGGTGTCGGCGTGCCGCGGGGCCCTGAAGGAGGCCGGTGTCCGCGCGGACGAGATCGACAGCCTGTACGGATACATAACGGTGTCCGAGTTCCTGAGCCCGAACGGGCTGTTCCGCGTGCACCGTGACCTGGGACTGGGGAGCCACGCGCTCGTGGTGCCGATCAACTGCGAGTTCGGCACCTTCGTCATGGCGCTCGCGCTCTCCTGGGAGTCCATGCGGGCCGGGCGTTTCACCCACACGCTGGTGAGCGTCGGGGCGAGCTGGAGCCGTCACGTGGACGCCCGCAACCCGCACGCGGGGATGATCGGGGACGGCGCGGGCGCGGCCGTGCTCCGCCGGTCGGAACGGATGGTGATCGTCGACTGGATCCACGAGACGCGCAGCGCCGAGTACGGCGCGATGACGATGGCCGTCCGCCGGGACGCCGATGACGCTGTCCGGCCCGTCTACCGCATCGAGCCCGACGCGGGGGTGGGGGCGTTCCGGTCCACGGGGATGGACGGGCCGCCGGACCTGATCCGGAGGCTGCTCGGGCGTCACAGGATCGACGCCGGGGAGGTGACCGTGATCGGCCACCAGGCCTCCGACGTTCTACTGGAGCACTGGCGGGATCGCCTGCGTCCGGCCCGCTACCACGACACGCTGAGCGACTACGGCAACCTCACCGTCGCCTCCGCGGCGGTGACGCTCGCCGCCGCCGCCGACGTCATCGACACGCCGTACCTGGTCTTGTTCGGCGTGGGGATCGGCTCCTACCAGATCGCGCTGTTGATCAGGAGATGAGAGGCGGCGCGTCGGCTCCCCGTCAGCCGGTGGCCGCGGGCCGGTCGGGGTCGTTGGACCACTGCGACCACGACCCGGCGTACAGGGCCGCGTGGACCCCGATCCGCTCCAGCGCGAAGACGGTGTGGGCGGCGGTCACCCCCGAACCGCAGTAGACACCGACCGCCGTGCCCTCCTTCACCCCGAGGGCGCCGAAGCGGGCGGCGAGTGCCTCCTCGTCGAGGAAGGTCGCATCCGGCGTCAGGTTCTCCCCGGTGGGGGCGTTGACCGCGCCGGGGATGTGGCCGGCGCGCGGGTCGACCGGCTCGGTGTGGCCGAGGTAGCGCTCGGCCGCCCGCGCGTCGAGCAGCACGCCGGCGCCGGCGAGGTCGGCCGCGGCGTCGGCGTCGAGGACGGGCAGGGCGCCGGAGGTCAGCGTCACGTTCCCCGGTCCGGGCCGGACCTCGCCGGTCTCCACCGGATGGCCCGCCTCCGTCCAGCCCCGCAGGCCGCCGTCGAGCAGCCGCACCGAGGACACCCCCGCCCAGCGCAGCAGCCACCACGCGCGCGCCGCGGACAGGCCGCCACCGGCGTCGTACGCGACGACCTCGTCACCGTCGTCCAGCCCCCAGCGGCGGGCGGCGCGCTGGAGCGTGTCCAGGTCCGGCAGCGGGTGCCGCCCCTCCTCGGGAGAGGGCGGGGCTGCCAGTTCGGTGTCCAGGTCGACGAAGACGGCCCCTGGCAGGTGGCCTTCGAGATAGGCGCGGTGGCCGTGCGGGTCACCGAGCTGCCAGCGAACGTCGAGAAGCCGGACGCGCGCCCCTGACCCGAGCCGTTCGGCCAGCTCGTCCGCACCGATCAGGCCGGTCGGGCTCTCACTCATCAAATACCTCCAGCGTGGAGACCCCGTCCTGCAGGGCGGGGAGGATGTCAACGTTCCGTCCTTCTGACATTCGAATACGGCGTGGATCAGACCTTGCGGCCGGTTTCCTGAATTTGGCCGGGATTTTGGAACCAGTGGGTCACCCAGGCGTCGGGGTCACCGGCGAGTTCGCGAATATGGCCGGGCAGCGTTCCCCCGGCGATGTCGGCCAGTGTCACCGATTCGAGAATGGATCTGAGGGTGGCCCGCATGGCGATCCACACGATCTGCAACCCCTCCGAGGGCGGGCCGTACTCGATGTCCTGAGGACATTCTCCGCGAATGACGGTGAGCGGCCCGTTGAGGGCGCGGATGACGTCGGCGATGACGACCTGGTCGGCGGGGAGGCGGAGCCGGTGCCCGCCTCCGGTGCCGCGCTGGCTGGTGATGAACCCGGTGCGCCGAAGCTCCGCCATGATCGCTTCGAGGAACTTGTGCGGGATCTCCTGCCCCTGCGCGAGTTCCTCGGAGCTGACCGGGCGGTCCGCGTGCGCCGCGAGCTGCGTGAGGGCGCGCAGGGCGTAGTCGGTCTTGGCCGAGATTCGCACCTGGGCCTCAGTGGGCCCGGTCGCACGCGGGCGGCTGCGCCTGCGGGTGTTCAGGCATCCGTGGCCGCGCCGTCATGGGGGTGTGTCGCAAAGCCCTGCTCCTTCCATGCGCTGAACCCGCCAAGAATATGGGTGACGTTGGTGTACCCCAACTCCGCGAGCTTCTGAACGACCGGCCCCGAACCGCGTTCCGACGAGCAGAAGACGACGATCTCCCGGCCGGGATCGGCGGCGTCGGCCAGCAGTTCCGGGGATTCCCGGTCGAAACTCCTCAGGACGTCGACCTTCTCCACGGCGACGGCCGTGGGCAGCAGGCCGTGTTCGGCGCGCGCCTCGGGGCGGCGTACGTCGACGAAGAGCGCGCCGGTGGCGAGCTTCCCGGCGGCCTGCTCGGGGTCGATGAAAAGGTCCTCGGGCGAGACGGTCATGGTCTTCCTCTCAGTGAAGTGGCGACGGGGTGTCGAGGGACAGGTCGAAGTGGGAGCGCAGGGTGGTGCCCTGGTAGCCGGCGCGCACCAGGCCGCGTTCCCGCAGGATCGGCACGACGTGCTCGACGAAGGACTCGATGCCGCCGGGGGCGATCGGCATCATCAGGTTGAAGCCGTCGGCCGCCTCGTTCTCGAACCAGTACTGGAGCTGGTCGGCCACCTGCTCCCCGCTGCCGATGAGCGCCCACATGCCCAGCGGGGCGAGGCCGCCGAGGCGACCGGCGAGCCGGCCGAGGGTGAGGCCCTCGTCGACGGCCATGGTGCGCAGCTCGACGAAGCCGGTGACCGAGCCGTTGAAGTCCTCCGGGGCGGGGAGCAGGTGGAGTGGGACGGCGTCGTCGGGTGAGTAGCCGGACAGGTCGATGCCGAGCATGGCGCCGAGGGCGGTGAGGGCGCCGGGGTTGGTCACCAACCGGGACTCGATCTCCCGCACCAGCCGCCTGGCCTCGGCCTCGGTGGCCGCGACGTAGGGCACCACGCCGGGCAGGACCCTGATCGAGTGCGGGTCCCTGCCCAGCTCGGCGGCCCGCGTCTTGATGGAGCGGTAGACACCTCGCGTCTCGTCGATCGACATGGAGCGGGCGTAGACGGCGTCGGCGTGCGCGGCGGCCAGCTCGATCCCGGCGGGCGAGGCTCCGGCCTGCACGATCGGGGGACGTCCCTGCGGTGAGGGCGGCACGGTCAGCGGCCCGGCCACCGAGAAGTGCTCGCCGACGTGGTCGATCGGGGTGATGCCGCCGGGACGGATCATGGTGCCGGCCTCGCGGTCGGCCAGGATCGCGTCCGGCGCCCAGCTGCCCCACAGCCGCTCCAGCACCTGGACGAACTCCCGGGCGCGGGCGTAGCGGTCGGCGTGCGGGATGTGCCGCTCCCTGCCGTGGTTGCGGGCGACGTGGTCACCCGCGGAGGTGACGAGGTTGACCCCGGCCCTGCCCTTGCTGATCAGATCGAGGGAGGCGACCTGGCGGGCGACGGTGTACGGGTCGCTGTAGCTGGTGGAGACGGTGGGGATCAGGCCGATGTGGGTGGTGCGGGTGGCGATGGCCGACAGCAGGGTCAGCGGTTCGAAGGGGGTGTTGGCCAGGGCGTCGTTCGGGTCGCCGCGCAGCGCCGGGGTGTCGGCGATGAAAATCGAGTCGAACCCGCCGCGCTCGGCGGTCTGGCAGAGCCGCACGTAGTACTCGACGTCCAGGGCCTGGTCGGTCCGGCTGTCGGGGTGACGCCAGGCGGAGGTGTGGTGGCCGACGCCGCTGAGGTTGAAGTTCAGCGACATCGTACGGCGGGGCGGGGTCACGTCCAGGTGCCTTTCTCGTTCAGGCCGAGGGCGGCGCGGCCGACGGCGTCGATCACGACGTCCTCGTTGGGCGGGTTGAACAGGGCGACGCGCAGGTCACGGAAGTGGCGTCCCAGCGGGGAGGTGTTCCAGACGGAGGCTCCGCCGACCAGGCGGCAGGCGTGGTCGACGGCGTCCGAGGCGTGCTGGTGGACCAGGAGCTTGGTGGCGGTGGCCTGAACGACGTCGGCGGGTTCCGGGACACCCTCGCACCGGTGCAGGGCGTCCTCCAGCAGCAGGCGCGCCTGGAGCAGGGCCAGCTCGATACGCGCGGCGTGCTCCTGGGTGCGGGGCTGCTCGGCGCGGCTGCCCGGACGGCCGTCGCCTCGGGGACCGGTGGCGAACGCGAGGGCCACCTCGCGGGCCGCCTCGGCGATGCCCAGGTGGATCGAGGCCAGCAGCAGCGCCCACCAGGCGCCGAAGGTACGGGTGATCTCCGGGGCCACCTCGGGGTCGTACGCCTCTGCGACGGCGTCCGCGGGGACGGTGACGCCGTCGAGGATGACGTCGTGCGAGGCCGATCCGCGCATGCCGAAGGTGTCCCAGGTCGGCTCGATCCGCACACCGTCCGCATCGGCCGGGACGACGAAGGTGCGCGCCACGGGCTCGGCGGCGGTGTCGTCGTCGACCGTGGCCGACACCAGCAGGTGATCCAGGACGATGCTGCCGGTGACGTAGCGCTTGTGGCCGCTCAGCAGCCACGACCCGTCGTCCCCGCGAGAGGCGCGGGTCTGGACCGCGCCGCCCCGGCTGGGGGCGCCGCTCAGCCGCTCGCTGCTGGCGAAGTTGACCAGGCCGTCGGTGGCGGCGAGGGTACGGCCCAGCTCGGCGGCTCCCCGGCCGGGGACGTGCGGCGAGAGCAGGCGCGTGCCGTGGATGTAGTGCATGGTCAGGACCAGCGCGGCCGAGGCGTCGGCGGCGGCGAGGTTCCGGATCACCCGGCCGGCCTGGGGCAGGGTGGCGCCCCCGCCTCCGTACGCGGCCGGGATGACGAAGGAGGGCAGGCCCGCCGCCCTGAGGTCGGCGAAGGTCTCCGCGTGCGGCCGGTCCTCCCCCGCGACCCGGGCGGAGATCGCCGGAACCAGTTCCTGCAGCGCGGCGAGGACCTGCCGTTCGGTACGCGCGCCGGTCAGCGGGCTCACCATCGGGGGCTCGCGTCCGCGCCGGGCTTCAGCTGTCCGGGTACCGCCATGAGGAGTTCCTTCGTGTAGGAGTGGTGCGGGTTGTCGAAGACGCGCTCGGCCGGCCCGCTCTCGACCACGGAGCCGGCGCGCAGGATCGTGACCTCGTGCGAGATCTGGCGGACGACCGCCAGATCATGGGAGATGAACAGGTAGCTCAGCCCCAGCCACACCTGCAGCTCGACCAGCAGCCGCAGGATCTGGTCCTGCACGGAGACGTCCAGCGCCGAGACGGGCTCGTCGAGGATCATCAGCTCGGGGCGGAGCGCCAGCGCTCTGGCGATGGCCACTCGCTGCCGCTGTCCGCCGGACAGCTCGGTGGCGTGCCGGTCGAGAACCGACGAGGGCAGCGCGACCTGGTCGACGAGCTCGGCGGCCCGGCGGCGCCGGGCGGCGCGGTCCCCCTCGCCGAACGCGTCCAGCGGCTCGTCGATGAGCGCCGCGACCGAGAGCCTCGGGTCCAGGGAGGCGAACGGGTTCTGGTAGACGGGCTGGAAGCGCCGCCGCAGCGGACGCAGCGTCCTGCGGGTGGCCGTGGTGATGTCCACCCCGTCGAACAGGACCCGCCCCCGGGTGGGGGTCTCCAGCCGCAGCGCCATCCGCGCGGTGGTGGACTTGCCGGAGCCCGACTCTCCGACCAGGCCGACCGTGCGGCCCCGGCCGACGACGAGGTCCACGTCGCTGACCGCGACGGTCACCGAGGCGGCGCGCTTGAACTCCTTGGTGACCCCCCTAAGCTCCAGCAGCGGCGCCGGTACGGTTCCGCTTTCCGGCGTCTTCTCCGCGTCGGTCTCCATGTCGCTCTCCGGATGCGGACGCGATTGCGGGTATACCTCCGGGTTCGGCCCGGCCTCGGGACGTGATCGCGACTCCACACGCGGCTCCGGGCGCGCCTCCGGGTTCGGCCCGGCCTCCAGAGGCGACTCCGCCTCCGCCTCGGGACGCGGTCCGTGAACCGTCCGACCCGGTGACGAGGTGGCGATCAGTGTCGGCCCGGTCAGGGTGGGGACCGCACCGAGCAGGCGGCGGGTGTAGGCGCGCCGGGGGTCGCCGAGAATCCGCTCGGTCGGCCCCTCCTCCACGACCTGTCCCTCCCGCATGACCACGATCCGGTCCGCCCGGTCGGCGGCCACCCCGAGGTCGTGGGTGATCAGCAGCACGGCGGTGCCGTTCGCCGAGGTCAGGCGCTGGATGTGGTCCAGGATGCGGCGCTGGACGGTGACGTCGAGCGCGCTGGTCGGCTCGTCGGCGATGACCAGCCGGGGCGTGCAGGCCAGCGCGATGCCGATCAGCACGCGCTGGCGCATGCCGCCCGACAGCTCGTGCGGGTAGCGGCGGGCGTAGTCGGCGGGGTGCGGCAGCCCGGCCTCCTCCAGGATCATCTGCACCAGCCCCCGGACGTTCCTCCGGGTGGCCCGGCCGTGCAGCAGCAGCACGTCGGCCACCTGGTGCCCGATGCGCCGTACCGGGTTGAGCGCGACCGCCGGGTCCTGGGGGATGAACCCGATCTCGGCGCCGCGCAGGTGGCGCATCGCGCGGTCCGGCCAGCCGGTGATGTCCCGTCCGCCGAAGTGGACCTGTCCCGCGCTGATCCGCCCGGTGGCGGGTAGCAGCCCGTTGACGGCGTGCGCGGTGGAGGACTTGCCCGAGCCGGACTCGCCCACCAGTGCCACCACCTCTCCCCGGTCCACCCGCAGGCTGACGCCGCGTACCGCGTCCGTCTCGTGCCGGTCACCACCGCGCCGGGCCGGCCCGTACCCGACCCGCAGGCCGGTCAGGCGCAGCAGGGGCTGTGTACTCATCGGTCGTCTCCCCTGCCGGTGTCCAGGGCGCGGGCGACCCGGTTGGTCGCCAGCATGGTCGCCACGATCACCGCGCCGGGCAGGGTGGTCAGCCACCAGGCGCTCACCAGGTAGTTGCGCCCCTCGGAGACCAGCGACCCCCACTCGGGAGCGGGCGGCGGCGCGCCGAAGCCGAGGAAGCTCAGCGAGGAGACCGCCAGGATGGCCGTACCGAACTCCAGGGCGGCCATCACCAGCACCGAGCCCACGGCGTGCGGCAGCACATGGCGGATGAGGGATCTCCACCGGCCGACGCCCAGTGCCTCGGCCGCCTCGACGAACACCTGGGTGCGGGCACGCAGCACATCGGCCCGCATCACCCGGGCGAAACCGGCCACCGCCGCCACACCGACCGCGACCGCCACGTTCAGCGTGCCGAAACCCAGCACGGTGACCACGGCCAGCGAGAGCAGCAGTCCCGGAATCGACAGCAGCACGTCGACGCAGCGCATGACGGCGTCGTCGAACCGGCCGCCCACGTACCCCGAGAGCAGTCCCAGGGACGACCCGACCAGGAATCCGACCAGCACCGCCAGAGCGGTCGCGGTCAGCGAGAGCGAGGACCCGTGCACGACCCGGGAGAACAGGTCGCGCCCGAGGTGGTCGGTGCCGAACCAGTAGGTGCCGTTCGGGGGCAGCAGCTTGTCCTTCGGCGAGCCGACCAGCGGGTCGAAGGGGGCGAAGATCCCGGGTACCAGCGCCCAGGCCAGCACCAGCGCCAGGAACAGCACGGAGAGCACCAGCCCGGGGCGCCGCACGACCGCGCGGACCCCGCCGGCGCCACGGCGCGGCCGGTCGGGTCCGGGAGCGGAGACCGGGTCGGGTCCGAGACCGGAGCCGGGGTCAGGCGGGAGGCTCGGCGCCTCGGGTCCGGATGGCCCCTGCGGCGCGGGGCCGCCGGGCAGGGTCGTGGCGGGATCGGACACGCTCAGCTCCTTCACGTGGCCGCTCGTGACGGCCGGATGCGCGGATCGAGCAGCGGGTAGACGGCGTCGACCACCAGGTTCACCACCACGAAGACGAGGGCCGACAGCACGACCAGGCCCTGGATCATCGGGATGTCCTGCGCGGCGACGGCCTGCTCGACCAGGCGGCCCACCCCCAGCCGGGAGAAGACCGTCTCGACCACGATCGCCCCGGCCAGCATGTTGCCGACCGTCATGCCGACCAGGGTGAGGCTCGGCAGGCTCGCGTGGCGCAGCACGTCGACGAAGAGGATGCGCAGCCTGGAGGCGCCCTTGGCGGTGGCGGTGACCACGAACGCCTCGTCCCAGGTCTGGCGGAGGCTCTTGATCAGGACCTGGGCGATGATCGCCGCGGTGGGCAGGGCCAGCGTCACCGCGGGCAGCACCACCGAGGCGAAGCCCCGGTTGCCGATCGCGGGAAACCAGCCGAGCCGGAACGAGAAGACCTGCAGCAGGATCAGCCCCGCCCAGAACGACGGGATCGACACCAGCAGCGGGGGCAGCGACAGCAGCAGCCGTCGCAGCCGTCCCCCGCGCAGGTAGCCGGTGAGCAGGGCCAGGCTCCCGCCGAGCAGCACGGCGATGGCGAAGGCCAGCGCGGCCAGGCCCAGGGTCTCCGGCAGCGCCTGGCCGATCAGCTCGGTGACCGGCAGCCGCTGGGGAATGGAGGTTCCGAAGTCGCCCTGGACGAACCGCCACAGCGCGATGCCGTACTGGACGTAGAACGGCTCGTCGACGTGGTACTCGGCGCGCAGCGCGGCCACCGCCCCGGGATCGAGCTCGCCCATGGACCCGGTGGAGGCGAGCATGATCTCCACCGGGTCGCTGGGCAGCAGGTAGAGGATCACGAAGCCGGCGGTGAAGGCCGCCCAGAGCACGAAGGCGCCCTGGGCCGCGCGGCGCAGCAGGTAGCGGGCCATGGTCAGCCGGCCAGCCAGGTGTCGTGGAAGAAGTGCGCGGCGTAGGTGTCGAGGACGTAGCCCTTGACCTTCGGGGAGACGGCGACGACCTTGGTCTGCTCGCGCAGCGGGATCCAGTGGCCGTGGTCGATGACGTACTTCTGCAGGTCGTCCGCGGCCTTCGTGCGGGCCTCGGGGGTGGCCGCCTCGTTCAGCGCGTCGGCGACGGCCTCCAGCTCGGGCTGCTCGGCGTTGAGCAGCGCGGAGTTGCTCTTCTTGAACAGTCCGGCGAGGAAGTCGATGTCCTTGCTGGCGCCCGAGCCGGTGAGGAAGTCGTAGTCGGCCTTGGAGATGTCCTTGAGCATCGCGGCGTTGTCGGCGGGGGTGTTGGCCTTGATCTCGACCTTCACCCCGATCCTGGCGAGCTGCTGCTGGGCGAGTTCCAGTTCCTGCTGGGTGGCGCCGAAGAAGTTGCCGATGATGTAGGTGATCTTCGGCTCCAGGCGTACGCCGTCCTTCTCCCTGACCCCGTCGGCGCCCGGCTTCCAGCCCGCCTCGTCAAGGATCTTCTTGGCGCCCTCGGGGTCGTAGGCGAGGTCGGCACCGAAGTCCTTCCACCCGGCGGTGCCGGAGGAGACGATGCTGGTCGGGGCCTTGTAGATCTCCGGGTAGAGGGTCTCGGTGATCTCCTTGCGATCGGTGCCCTTGAGGATGGCCCGCCTGACCGCGTCGTCGGAGCCCAGCGGGCTGTACGGGTTGGGGCGCATGCCCGGGACCAGGTTGGGCACCACCTTCGAGACGATCGTCTGCCCGGCCGAGCGCAGCTGCGGCAGGTCGGTGATCGGGATGTCGTCGCTGATGTCGAACTGGCCGCTGACCAGGCCGCCGACCCGCACCCCCGACTCGGGCACCGCCTCGAAGACGATGCCCTCCAGGTACGACGGCCCCTGGTGCTGTACCACGCCCTCGGCGCCCCAGTTGTAGTCCGCGCGGCGCTTGAGGGTGATGGACTTGTCCTTGACGATCTGGTCGAAGACGAAGGGGCCGGTGCCGACCAGCTTGCCCGCGCAGCGCTCCTCGGTGGTCGTGGCCAGCGTGGACGCCGACAGGATCGCCAGGTAGGGGTCGCTGGCGTTACGCAGGAAGCCCAGTTCCGGCAGCTTGAAGTTCAGTTTGACGGTCAGGGGGTCGACCACCTCGGCGCCGGAGAAGCTGTTGAGCGCGTTCAGCGTCAGGGTGTCGGTCTTGCCCTCACCGACCAGCTCGGCGAGCGTGCTGAAGTTGTCGGCGACCACCTTGGCGTCCAGGGGGGTGCCGTCGCTGAAGGTCACGCCCTCGCGCAGGTGGAAGGTGAAGGCGGTGTAGTCGTCGTTCACCTCCCACTTCGTGGCCAGCCGAGGGATGATCTCGCCCGTCTTCGGGTCCTGGTCGGTCAGGGTGTCCAGGATCTGGTGGGTGACCGTGCTGTTGCGGCCGCCGGTGAGCGAGACGTCCAGGCACGGCTGGAAGCTGGAGACCGCGATGGTCAGCTTGCCGCCCTGCACCGGCGCGCCGGTGCCGGCGCCGCTCGCGCCAGTGGTGGCCTCACCGCCCGAGGAGCAGCCGACGGCCAGCAGCGCGAGCGCGGCCCCTGCGGCTGCCGCCCGGACGGGGGAAGTCGAGAACAACGGATATCCGAACATGAGAAACCCTTGTCAAAAGGACGACCTGGAAAGGTCGGTGCGGGAGAGAGAGGCCGAGGTCAGAACAGTGACCGGTCAGAGGACCGGGCAGAGGTCTGGTCGGGGATCAGGGCGAGGGCGTGGGCGAACTGGCGGCAGACCGCCGCGACGCGGGACTCGCTCGCGCCGGTGAGACCGACCCCGCAGGAGTGCCGGACGATGTCGGTGTCGAGCACGAACGCCCCCTGCCCCACCTGCGGACAGCCCAGCGCGCTCAGCACCGGCCGCAACGTGTAGTCGACGGCCAGCAGGTGCGCCCGGCTGCCGCCGTTGGCCAGCGGCAGCGCGACCTTGCCCACCAGCGCGCCCGGAGGCAGCACGTCCAGGAAGGTCTTGAGCAGCCCCGAGTAGGACGCCTGGAAGATCGGGGTGGCCACCACGACCCCGTCCGCCTGCTCGATCAACTCGATCGCGGAACGGATCTGCGGATCGGCGGAGTCCCCGGCGATCAGCGCCGCGGGCGGCAGGTCCGCCGGGCTGATCAGCACCGTGGTGTGGCCCTCCAACTCCAGCCGCTCGGCGACGTTCTCGACAAGGGCCGCGGTGGCGGAACCCGGGGTCGGGCCGCCGATCACTGCTACGACAAGGGCCATGCGAAAGATCTCCTACGGCGTGCTCGCCGGACGGATGGAGAAAGAGACGAGGTGCCCCCGCGACGTCGCGGTCAGGGCGAGTGAGGACGGCTGATCGGCGGCTTCACGACAGCCGCACGGGGCCGTCGTTGACGCTCGGTGATGGGTGGCCTCAGCGACAGATGGCGCCGTCGGTCCGTACGAAGTCGACGAACAGGCAGCGCACCAGATCGATTTCCGGCACGCGACGCCTGTTGTACGTGGTCAGTGCCGCGAACATAAAAACCATACTTCCATACCGGTTTAGTAGGTTTCAAGTCGTGGCCCGAGCCGGATCTCCGGACACCCGTGACGGAACGTGTCCACGATGGCCTTGCCCCACCGCCGAACGGCCCGCACAGGCGCCCTCCGGGGAGCGACCACCCGTCCCGTCGAAGCCGAACTCACCCGGGTCGCCGACCTACCGCGGCGCGAACAGAGCGTGTCTCCGCCCCGGAGGGCGCCCCGTGAAACTGCGCGGATTGACACCTCGGCAGGTGGTGGAGAGACTCTCGCCGGGGAGAGTGTGATCTTAAGGAAGGTCCACGATGTCACTGCGCCAGTCATGGACAACGGACCATGACTCACTGTGCTCGGGGTACTACTCGTCGGGTAACGCCCTGGATCTGCCCATCGAGGAACTCAACCTCAAAGTCCGTCCGTACAACCGCCTCAAACGCGCGGGCATCCACGCCTGCGGCGAGCTGGCCGCCCTCGGCGAACGGGATCTGCTGGCCATCGAGGGCTTCGATTCCGAGTTGGCCGAAGAGGTCGAGCAGAGGCTTGCCGACGTCGGCCTGTCCCTGCGAGCCGCCCCACCCGACGGCGTCCGCGAGCACTCCGCCTTCATCCGGCACAACTCCTGGGCGTCCGTCCGCGCGGTGGCCTTCCACCCCGGCGGCCATCTGCTGGCCACCGCCGGTTGGGACGACACGACGCAACTGTGGGACACCACCACCGGTCGGCCTGTCGGCGCCTCCCTTCCCGGCCACACCGACACCGTGCCCCTCCGGTCTGACAGCGACCACACGCGGCTGTGGGACACCAGCGCCAAGCGCACGGCACGGCTGTGGGACACCATCACCGGCAAGCCCGTCGGCATACCACTCACCGGCCACACCGACACCGTCTTGTCGGTGGCCTTCCATCCCGACGGCCACCTGCTGGCCACCGCCGGTGCGGACGACACCGCACGGCTGTGGGACACCACCACCGGCCAACCCGTCGGCACTCCCCTGTCCGGCCACATCAGATCTGTTCACACGGTGGCCTTCCATCCCGACGGCCACCTGCTGGCCACCGCCGGCTGGGATTACGGGGTACGGCTGTGGGAGGTCTCCACCTGCAGGCTCATCGCCCTGTTCACCGGCCACACCGACACCGTCTGGTCGGCGGCCTTCCACCCCGCCGGCCACTACCTGGCCACCGCGAGCGAGGACGGCACCGTACGGTTGTGGGACGCCACCGGCCAGACCGTCGCCCTGTTCAATCACCCCAAGCCGGTCCACACGCTGGCCTTCCATCCCGACGGCCACCTGCTGGCCACCGGGGGCGAGGACGGCACCGTACTGCTGTGGGACACCACCACCGGAAAGCCCGTCGGCGCCCCGCCGACCGGCCATGGCGACTACATCTGGTCGGTGGCCTTCCACCCCGAGGGCCACCTGCTGGCCACCGGAGGCGCCGATCGCACGGCGCGGCTGTGGGACACCGCTACCGGCCGGCCCCTCGCCCTGTTCAGCGGCCACCTCGGAGTCGCCTCGGTGGCCTTCCACCCCGACGGCCACCTGCTGGCCACCGCCGGCCACGATGGCGCGACACGACTGTGGGACATCTCAGCGCCACATCCGTGACCTGTCAGAGCGGAGAGTCGAAACGCACCAGGCCCTGCCTGGCGGATCCTGCCGTGGCGAGGATCGGCCAGGTGGTGCCTCGCAAGACGGAGGAGGGAACCGCGGCCAAGCGCCACCTGACCGCGGTGGGGACAGAACCTCACAGCCACGCATCACCCCCGAGCAACTGGAGGAGTACGTGTCGGCCCGGATGGACCGGCAGACCATCCTCAACCGGCCGACCCCTCCCATGCTGTGGGCGGTCATCGACGAGAGCGTCCTGTTCCGTCCCGTCGGGGAAGACAGCGTGATGGCGGCGCAGCTCAAGCACCTCGCCGAGGCGGGCGAACGTCCTGACATCGCGCTCCAAGTCCTCCCGACCCAGGCCCGCACGACGACCGGCGTCAGCGGAGGTTTTGTCATCGCGCAGGCGCACCGGGGAATGCTCAACGCGGCCTATGTCGAGTCGGCCGGTGCGGGTCAGGTAACCGATCGACCCGACGAGGTCGCCGTCCTGGCATTGAGATACGAGACGATCCGCGTCGAGGCACTTTCCCAGCGCGAATCCCTGAAACTCATCAAGGAGACGATCAAGCGATGGACCTGAACCGGGAACTGGCAGCGGCGACGTGGACCAAGTCCACCCGATCAGCGAGCAACGGCGGTGAATGCGTCGAGGTCGCCAAGCTGTCCGGCGGACGCCACGCCGTCCGCGACAGCAAGAACACCACCGGCCCCGCACTCATCTTCACCGCCCTCGCATGGACCACCTTCATCAACGGCATCAGGACCGGCGATTTCGACTGGTAATGCTTTGTCAGGTCTGTCGATAGCTGTTGCGATGTAACGGTTTCATCGTTCGGGGGCAGGTCGGGCATGCACCGGTCCAGGTTGCGAGCAGCAGTTGCAGCTCGCGATGAACAAAACCCGGCAACCCCACGACACGCCGACCTGACGAAGCACTACCGGTCCAGGTGCCATGCGCGGACGAAGCAAGCGCGGTCGACCGACAGGAGGGTGCGCTCGTCGGGCGAGACGAAGAAGGCCGACACCTCCTCACCGTGGCCGACGAAGTGGTCGAGGAGTTCGCCGCTCGTGCGGGCGACGACGACGCGCCGCGCGCCGCGGTCCCACCCGATGACGCGGTCGGCACCGATCTCCTGGTACCAGCGGACGTCGCCGATCGGGTCGGGGAATTGACAGGTCCCCGGCTGGTCGGCCGGGTTCTCCAGGTCGATCACCGCATAGCCGCCGGGGATCCGGTGCAGCACGCGGCGGCCGTCGTGCGGGTCCCGGCCGATGTCCCGGGGCAGTTCGTGGAGCAGGAGGCACCGCTCGGGATCGATCAGGAACGCCCGTTCCGGGCGGGAGTGGGTCTCCAGCACGATGTGCGGCCCGATCGCGGAGATCCTCGGCCAGTTGACCGGAGCGATGCTCAGGTCGATGGACGCCTCGTCGATCGCAAAGTGCTGAGGGTCCGTCGTCTCACGGGTGTTCAGATCGATTCGCAGCAGGGGGAAACCGGACCGGGGGTGGTAGTGGCCGTCGATCATGTAGGCGGTGTCGCCCGCGATCCGTGGCGGCCCCGGGGTCTGGGCGTGCCACACGAGCCGTCCTGTCGCCACCTCCCAGGCCCGCAGCGTGTCCCAGGTCGCGTGCCAGACGAGGTCGCCGCGGAAGAACAGCGTGGCCTGGCGGCCGACGAACCTGTCGAGAGCAGGGAAGTCCTCCAGGGCCACCCCCCGCATCCGGTCCGGCCACTCGAAGTCGAGCCTGGCGAGCGTGCCCTCGCGGACGATCCAGTGCTCGCCGTCGCGGACGCCGTGCGCGACGCCTCCGGTCCACCGGGTGACCATCGCGCCTCGTGGAGGTGCCAGGAGTCGGGGCTCGCCGAGCCGCTCGATCGCTCCGGTCGCGGTGTCGCAGCGGTGGACGACGCCGTCGCGTCCGCCGAGGGCCACCATGGCGCCCCGTTCGGCGACCGCGAGGGCGGTCACCGCCGCGTCGCGGTCGGGCTGGCGGCGGCTGCCCGTCCGCCTGAGGACTCCCGGGCTCGCGGACGCGAATGTCGGGACGCGGCTGAGCGAGGCCAGCACCTTCTCCTGGGAACGGTCGGCTACCGGTTCCACGTAGAAGACGGCGGCGTCGGCCTCCAGGTCCCAGACCTGAACGTCACAGCCGGTCTGCAGGACCGCCAGATGCCCGCGGTCCGGGCTGAACGCCAGCGGGCCCGCCCATGCGCTGGCCAGCTCCCGGTCCCGGTCTCTGGTCTGTCGCCCGCTCTTCGCGGAGACGCGCCGCAGCCACCAACTCCGGTTGTCGGCCTCCCACAGGTGATCGGGCTTCTCGGCGAAGCGCACCGACACCTGCCGGACGCCGTCCCTGCCCCTGCGGTCCCAGGCGTGGAGTTCGACGCCGGTGCGGGCGTCGTGGACACGGACGCGGACGCGGTCCTTGACCACCACGAGGCGCCGCCCCGAGGGATGAACGTCGAAGTCGGTGGTCTCTCCGTCGGCGATCGGCGTCCATGTCGACTCTCCCAGCTCGCGGTCGAGCCGGGCGACGTGCGAGTCACCAGCCAGCCACACGTCGCGCGGCGTCACCGTGACGAAGTGCGCGGGATGGTCGAGCGCATGATCGGCTTCGACCTCCATGGCCGCGTTCCAGGCGATGACACGCCGCGCCGACACGCCCAGGATCCGCGGGCCGTCGGTCACCAGGTCCAGCACCGGGTCCTCCGAGCCGTCGCGCACCACGCGCACCGTGCTGGGGGATCCGATGTCCCAGGACTCGATCCGCCCGTCCTCGCGGGCCACGACCAGGAATCCGGTCTGCCCGAACGCCATCGCGGTGATTGCCGCAGCCATCCGCTCTTCCTCCCGGTGTCACGCGTGGGTATGGATCTGCTCCCGCCGTGCCGCTTCGAGCGCGCGGGACCAGAGAGAAGCTAGAGGCCGCGACTGGTGAGCGGCTTGTCGATCACTGGGAGGCCACGGGCCGGTCAGGTAATGGCCGCACCAGGCGGGCAACAGGCCCTACCAGCCTTCCTTGCGGCTCACAAGCGTTTTCCAAGCATGATCACGCACTCTGCCGGCAGGACATCACGTGTTCGGGACGCGATTCTCACCGGAGTCGTCTTTCAGGTGGCACGTGCTTCTTCACGAAGGGCAGGAAGAAAATGAGAACTCGTCGTCTGGCCGCAGCGGCGCTGATAGCCGGTGGACTCGCCGTTGGCACCATGGCCGGCCCCGCCGCAGCCGCCACCACGGCGGCGGCCTCCGCGCAGGCCGCCCCATCCTGGCACCTTGCGGGCCACTACCAGTACAAAAACGACTGCAACAGAACCGGTTTCAAAGCCATTACCAATGGCGGCATCGTCCAGGCTTACAGGTGCGACCTCGAGGGCTCTCTCTTCGCCCTTTATCTCTACTACTAAAATAGTCTGAGTAAACGTCGGCTCGGGACGGATCTCTCCGTGAGTCCGTTCCGAGCCGACCGTGCAGGCCGCCCGTGTTGGCAGGCCAACTCAAGAACACCACCGGCCGGGCCCGATATCGGCGTGCGGGAATGCGTGGCCTCCTGGAGAAGGCACCGGCGTAAACCACACGGCACCGTCAGCGGCCGACTCGTTCTCGACGCCGGGCAGGCCCCGCCGGCCTTGCCCGGCCTCGTTGCCGCCTCATCGCGACGAGGCGGGCCGCGACGGGCTGCCCGAGGAGGATGCCGAGGAGGGTCAGCATCAGCCCGCAGAGCTGTTGCGCGGTGAGCACCTCTCCGGCGATCGTCGTGCCGAGCAGCACCCCGGTCACCGGGTTCAGCAACCCGACGAGTCCCACCGTTCCCGCCGACAGGTGCCGCAGTCCGGCGAACCAGGCGACGAAGGCGAGAGCCGTCGCGATGACGCTGAGATAACCGAACCCGAGGATCTCGGGTCCGTCCAGGCTCGGCGGCGAGCCCTCCACCGCGACGGCGAAGGGCAGCAGGACGACGCCCCCGGCGATGAGCTGCCACGAGGTCGACGACAGCACGTCGACCTCGGCGCTCCACCTCTTGGCCAGCACGAAGCCGAACGACGACATCACCATGGCCGCGACGGACGCGAGCACGCCCAGGGGGTCGACGGCGGCCGCGCCGGTGAGCAGCATGAGGCAGACCCCCGCGATGCCGACGCCGGCTCCGGTCAGGTGCAGGACCTTCGGGCGCTCCGAGAGCAGTGACCAGGCCAGCAGCATCATCACGACGGGCGACGTCGCCATGATCGTCGAGGCGACGCTCGTCGGAAGCAGCTGGGCCGCCAGGTAGACGAGCGCGAAGAACGCGCTCATGTTGATGGTGCCGAGGACCAGGGATTTCCACCACCACGCCCCCCGAGGAAGCTTCCTGCCGATGAGGAGAAGCAGCAGTCCCGCGGGCAGCGCCCTGATGACCGCCCCGTACAGGGGGTAGCCGGGCGGGAGGAACTGGTGGGTGACGAAGTAGGTCGTCCCCCACGCGATCGGCGCCATCGCCGTGACCAATGCCCAGCGAAAATTAACTTCCATGGAAGACAATATAGCTTCCTTGGAAGCTATACTCCAGACATGAGCGAACCTCTGGATCACGTAGCCCGCATCCAGCAGGAATGGGCTCGCGAGCGGCCGGACCTGGACGTGAGCCCGCAGGGTGTGATCGGGCGCCTGCACCGCCTGGCCGGGCACCTCACCGAACAGCTCTGCGTCGTCTACCGGCGGTACGGGCTCGGGGAGGGAGAGTTCGACGTCCTCGCCACCCTGCGGCGCGGTGGCGCACCGTTCGAGCGCGCCCCCGGAGAGCTGGCCGCCTTCACCATGGTCACCACCGGCGCGATGACCAAACGCATCGACCGGCTCGAACGTGACGGGCTGGTCACCCGTCGCCCGAGCGAGAGCGACGGCCGCGGCCGGGTGGTCGCGCTCACCGCCGTGGGCAAGGAGCTGATCGACCGGGCGTTCACCGAGCACATACGCAACGAACGCCGCCTCCTCGACGAGCTGACCTCCGAAGAGGCCACGCAGCTCGAATCACTCCTCGCCACCTGGCTGACCCGCTTCGAAACCCCGCTCCGGACGGATACCTGAGCCGCTCGCGGACGGACGAGAGCGGGCCCCCGCTCGAAGAGCGAGGGCCCGGTCGTGGTCTGAGCCGGTCAGACGGGGTGGTGGACGTGACGGGTGGTGCCCGGCCCCGGCTCCGTACTCGTCAACACAGGTAGAGGCGGAGCAGGTCCTCCTCGGTCTCCCGGCGCACGATCGCCCTGGCGGCCCCGTCGCGGACGGCGACCACCGGGGGCCGCGTCACATGGTTGTAGTTGCTCGCCATCGACCGCTGGTAGGCCCCCGAGGCGGGGATCGCCAGCAGATCGCCGGGCCGTACGTCGGCGGGCAGCGGCAGGTCTCGGACGAGCACGTCGCCGCTCTCGCAGTGCTTGCCGACCACGGTGACCTTACGCAGCGGGGCATCCGAGGAGCGGGAGGCCAGGAGCGCGGTGTAGGCGGCGCCGTACATGGCGGGGCGCGGATTGTCGCTCATCCCGCCGTCCACGCTGACATAGGTGTTGACGCCGGGGATCTCCTTGACCGTGCCCACCTCGTAGAGGGCGACGGCGGTGGGTCCGGCGATCGAGCGGCCCGGCTCGACGGCGAGCCGCACCCGGGCGGGTACGGCCTCACGCAGCGCCGCGACCACCTCGGCCGGGCGTGGCGGGACCGGGTCGCCGGGCCGGTAGACGATGCCCAGGCCGCCGCCGAGGTCGAGCTTGGGGATCGTCACGCCGTGCTCAAGCTCGCAGGCCAGCAGGAAGTCGGCCATCCTGCGGGCGGCCAGGGTGAAGCCGCCCAGATCGGTGATCTGCGAGCCGATGTGCGAGTGCAGCCCGGTCAGCTCCAGTGAGGTGGTGGCCAGGACCCGGCGGACCGCCTCGGCCGCCAGTCCGGCACTGAGCGAGAACCCGAACTTCGAGTCGTCGCCCCCGGTGGCGATGAACTCGTGGGTGTGCGCCTCCACCCCGGGGGTGACCCGGATCATCACGCGCTGCCGTACCCCCGTCTCGTCCGCGAGGGCGGCCAGGCGCTCGATCTCGGTGAAGGAGTCCACGACCACGCAGCCGACGCCCCAGGTGACGGCGCGGCGCAGCTCGGCGACCGACTTGTTGTTGCCGTGGAAGACCACCCGCGCGGGGTCCATGCCCCCGGCCAGGGCCACGGCCAGCTCGCCCCCGGTGCACACGTCGAGGCAGAGTCCGGCCGCCTCCAGCCAGCGCACCACCTCGGGACAGAGGAAGGCCTTGCCGCCGTAGTGCACCTCCCCGTCGGGGAGCACCTCCCGCCACTCCGCGCAGCGGCCCTGGAACTCCTCCTCGTCGAGGACGTAGGCGGGCGTGCCGAACTCGGCGGCGAGCTCCCGCACGCCGATCCCGCCGATGCGGAGTTCCCCGCCGGTCCATGCCGCAGTGCGCGGCCAGCCGTTCTCCATCACCAAGGTCATGGTGTCGAAGGTAGAGACTGATGGCTTTTGTCCGGTCTTAGCAGCGAAGTTTTCGATGCCAAGGCTCGCAAGCATTCACGTGTGTTGGGGCCGTTACCTCCCGTCGACACCATAAGCTCAACTATTCGCAAACTGGGAGATTTCGTGACAAAGCGCCTGTATTCGGTCATCGCTGTCGCGCTGGCGGTGTCGGCATTCGCCGGCGGCTGCGGGCGCTCGTCGTCGGGAACCGACGCCGGCGCGGGCGCCGCCTCGGCGGCCGGCAAGACCGCCAAGGACCTGGTGCCCGAGGCCGTCCGCAAGACGGGCGAGCTCCGGATGGCGACCTCGGAGGGCTACCCGCCGATGGAGATGTACAAGCCGGGCACCCAAGAGCTCACCGGCGTCGACCCGGACCTCGCCGAGGCGATCGCGGCCAAGCTCGGCCTGAAGGTCAAGGTGACCAACGCAGCCTTCGACGGCCTGATCCCGGGTCTGCAGGCGGGCCGCTGGGACGTGGTGATGTCCTCGATGAGCGACACCGAGGAGCGCCGCGCGGCCGTCGACTTCGTCGACTACTTCAACGCCGGCGGGGCCATCATGGTCAAGAAGGGCAACCCCGAGGGCATCAAGACCCTTGAGGACCTGTGCGGCCGTACCGTCGTGCTGGCCAAGGGCAGCTCGAACCTCGCGATCGGGCAGCGGCAGGACGAGAAGTGCGCCAAGAAGATGCAGATCATGCAGAGTGAGGACGCGCCGACCGGCCTGCTGAGCATCGACTCCGGCCGCGCGGTCGCCACCATCGTCGACTCGCCCGTCGCGGCGATGTACGCCAAGGAGACCGGTAAGTACGACGTGCTGCCCGAGCAGTACGACGCCGGTCCCTGGGGCATCGCGATCGACCGGCGCAACACCGCGCTGCGCGACGCCGTGGCCAAGGCGATGCAGGAACTGACCGCCGACGGCGGTTACCAGGCGGTCCTGGAGAAGTACGGCGTCGCGAGCAACGCCGTGCCCGAGGTGACGGTCAACACCAAGCCATGGAAGTGACCGGAACCACCGCGGGCACCGAGAATCCGCACCTGCCGATCGACGCGCTCCGCCCGCCGCGGCCCGGCCGGTGGATCATGGCGACGGTCGCCGGATTCGTCCTGGTCTGGCTGGCCTACACGATCATCGTCAACGAGAACCTGCACTGGGACGTCATCGCCGCGTACCTGATGGACGGCAGGGTCCTCGGCGGCCTGTGGGTCACGATCCAGCTCACCGTGCTGTCGATGGTGATCGGCCTGGCGCTGGGCATCCTCGCCGCGGTGATGCAGCTGTCCGGCAGCCCCGTACTGCGGGGCGCCTCCGCGCTCTACACCTGGTTCTTCCGCGGTACCCCGCTGCTGGTCCAGCTCATCTTCTGGTTCAACATCGGGCTGGTCTTCCCCTCCTTCGGCATCGGCGTGCCGTTCGACGGCCCCAAGCTGATCGAGTGGCAGGCCAACGAGCTGATCACGCCCTTCACCGCGGCCCTGCTCGGTCTGGCGATCAACGAGGGCGCCTACATGGCCGAGATCGTCCGGGCGGGCATCCGCTCGGTGGACCCCGGCCAGCGCGAGGCGGCCGAGGCGCTCGGCATGTCGCACCGGCAGGTGCTTCGCCGGGTGGTGCTTCCCCAGGCGATGCGGGTGATCATCCCGCCCACCGGCAACCAGTTCATCTCGATGCTCAAGACCACCTCGATGGTCTCGGTCATCGCCGGGGCCGAACTGCTGACCGTCTCCCAGCGCATCTACCTCGGCAACTTCGAGGTGATCGCGCTGCTCGTCGTGGCCTCCATCTGGTACATCGTGCTCACCACCATCGCCAGCGTCGGCCAGCACTTCATCGAGAAGCGGTTCGAGCGCGGCCACCACACGCTGCAGGTCAGGGTCCGCCGCAACCTGCGGCCGTTCAGCAGGGGGAACGTCTGATGACCGAGCCCATGGTGAGCATCCGCTCGGTGCGCAAGCGCTTCGGCTCCGTCGAGGTGCTCAACGGCATCAGCCTGGACGTGCCCGTAGGCGGCGTGGTCTGCGTCGTCGGCCCGTCCGGGTCCGGCAAGTCAACACTGCTGCGCTGCGTCAACCGGCTGGAGACCATCGACTCCGGTCGCATCCGGGTGGACGGCGACCTGATCGGCTACGCCGAACAGGGCGACCGGCTCCACCACCTGAGCCCCGCCCGGCTCTGCCGCCAGCGGCAGGACATCGGCATGGTGTTCCAGCGCTTCCACCTCTTCCCGCACCGCACGGCGCTGGAGAACGTCATGGAGGGCCCGGTGGTCGTCAAGGGCGTCTCCAAGGGGGACGCCAGAAGGAGGGCGCTGGAACTGCTGGAAAGGGTGGGCCTGGCCGACCGCGCGGACCACTACCCCGCCCAGCTCTCCGGCGGCCAGCAGCAGCGCGTGGCGATCGCCCGCAGTCTGGCCATGGACCCCAAGCTCATGCTCTTCGACGAGCCGACCAGCGCGCTCGACCCCGAGCTGGTCCAGGAGGTGCTCGCGGTCATGCGGGACCTGGCCGTCAGCGGGATGACGATGATGGTCGTGACCCACGAGATGAGCTTCGCCCGCGAGGTCGGCGACAACCTGGTCTTCATCGACGGCGGAGTGATCGTCGAGCAGGGCCACCCCCGCGACGTGCTCGCCAACCCGCGCCACGAACGCTTCCGCACCTTCCTCGGGCAGGTCCTGTGATCCCCCACTTCGATCTGCTGCTCCGAGGCGGCCTGGTGGTCGACGGTACGGCGACGCCCGACGCCGCCCGCCCCGCCGACGTCGGTGTCCTCGCCGGTCGCCTCACGCTGCTGCCCCCGGGAACCCCGGCCGGCTCCCGCCACACCGAGGACGTGACCGGCCTCGTCGTCGCCCCCGGCTTCATCGACGTGCACACCCACTCCGACGGCGTCACCCTGATCGACGGGGAAGTGGGCGGCGACATGGTCCAGGCCGCCGTCCTGCAGGGTGTCACCACGGAGATCTGCGGCAACTGCGGCTCCAGCCTCTTCCCCGCCCTGCCGGAACGGCTGGCCGCGATGCGCGCGGAGAGCCGGGTCTACTTCGGCGGCGATGTCGGGATGTACGAGGGCTTCGCCGAGTTCGCCGCCGCGCATGCGGCCGTGCCCCGCGCCAACCACCTCACCTCCCTCGTCGGGCACGGCACGCTCCGCGCCGGAGTGATCGGCCCCGTCGATCGGGCCGCCACCCCCGGCGAGCTGGAGACCATGTGCGCGCTGCTCGACCGAGCGCTCTCGGCGGGCGCGGCCGGGCTCTCCAGCGGGCTCATCTACACCCCCGGCACCTACGCGAGCACCGACGAGGTCGTCGCGCTGGCCGCCGTCGCGGCCGGGCACGGCAAGCCGTACGTCACCCACCTGCGCGATGAGATGTCACGCGTGGAGGAGGCTCTGGAGGAGGCCGTCGAGATCGCGCGCAGGAGCGGTGCCCCACTACACGTCTCCCACCACAAGACGGCGGGCAAGTACGCCTGGGGACGCACCGAGCGCACCCTGCCCAGAATCGCCGGGCTGCGGGCCGAGGGCATGGACGTGACCTGCGACGTCTATCCCTACACCGCGGGAAGCACGGCGCTGGGCGCGATGCTCCCGCCCTGGGCCTCGGACGGTGGGGTGTCCGCGCTGATGGCGCGGCTGGCCGACCCCGGCCAGCGCGATCGGATGCGCCGAGCCATCGCCGAGGGCGTCCCCGGCTGGGAGAACACCGTCGGCAACGGCGGCTGGGACCGCATCTCGATCGCCTGCGCGCCACGCCACCCCGAGACGGAGGGGCACACGATCGCCGAGCTGGCCGCCACCCGCGGCCAGGACCCCCTCGACGTGGCCGCCGCCCTGCTCGTCGCCGAGCGGGGCGAGGTCACGATCATCAGCCACTCCATGATCGAGGACGATGTGCGGCGGGTGCTGGCCGCGCCGTACTCGATGATCGGCTCCGACGGCGTGCCCAAGCCCGGCGGCCGTCCCCACCCGCGCTGGGCGGGGACGTTCCCCCGCGTGCTCGGGCACTACACCCGGGAGCTGGGACTGCTCGACCTGGAGACGGCGGTGCACAAGATGACCGGCATGGCCGCGGCCAGGTTCGGGCTGACGGGGCGTGGCGTGATCAGTGACGGCGCCCATGCCGACCTGGTCGTCTTCGACCCCGGCTCGATCGCCGACGGCGCCACCTTCGCCACGCCGCTGGTCCCGCCGACGGGAGTCCACTCGGTGATCGTCGCCGGTGAGAGCGTGGTCCGCGACGGTGCCGAGACCGGCGCCCGGCCGGGGACGGTGCTGGCCACGTGATCGACGGTGACGGTGACCTCGGGAAGGACGACGGGTTCCGGGAGGATGAGGCGATGACAGAGTTCGGCCTGCCGGGTGAGAGCGGCGCCGCGGTGATCTCCAGGGTGGCCGTGTCGGTGCCGGGGCTGATCTCCGTCCACGAGGACACCGAGTTGCCCCTCGCCAGCGTCGGCAAGCTGCTGCTGCTCGCCGTGGTGGCACGGGGGATCACCGAGGGGGAGCTTGATCCCGCCGAGATCGTGGAGCTGCGGGAGGATGACCGCTGCGGGGGTTCCGGTCTCCTCGGCGTCCTGTCCGGCCGCCGCTGGGCGATCGGGGATCTCGCCGTGCTCACCGCGTCGGTGAGCGACAACACCGCGACCAACGCGCTGCTGCGCCGGCTCGGCCTGGACCGGGTCGCCGAGGGCGCCGCCGCGCTCGGCTTCGCGCGGACGCGGATCCTCGACCGGATCCGCGAGCCGCGCCTGCCCTCGCACCCGCCGACCTTCGCCGTCGGTACGGCGGGCGAGCTCGCCCGGTTCGCGGCCGGGCTCGACGGCCGGCGGGAGTGGACCCGGCTCCTGCTGGGCTGGATGGCCTGCAACACCGACCGGAGCCTGGTTCCCGCCCTGCTGCCGAGCGAGCCGGAGGAGCGGGAGATCCCCGGCTCCGTTCCCGCCGGGACGGTGTGGGTGGCGAACAAGACCGGCACCGACGTCGGGGTGCGGGCCGACGTGGGTGTGATGATCGGCGCCGGGCGCCGGATCGGCTACGCCGTGCTGGCCAGCGGTCCCGCCGGTGGCGAGCACGCCCTGGTGGGGCGTGCCCGCCAGGCCGGCCTGGCCATCGGCCGCCTGGCCGGCCTGCCTCCCGACCGCTGACCGAGAGGCGGGGCGAGCCGCCACGGCGACCGCTGGTCATGCCGGCGATCACCAGGGCGGCATGCAATGTCGCTGTCAACTGGTCATTTAGCGAGCCCCGCCCGCCGTCGCCGGTACGTCAGGTTGCCCTGGCCGGTCAAGGTGGCGGTGTGATCGGGGCCCGGCACCTGCAGGCACTTGGTCAGCAGGTCTTTCAGCGTCGATGCAGGTGGCGGCTCCACGGGTTCCGGCAGGTGCGAAGGGCCGGGTGGCGCGCAACGACTACGATGCGCCGCCTGAGCGGCGGTCCGGGCGGTCCCGTAGATGGGCCGGCGGAGCACTGGCGTCGTCGAGAGCGACGAGCAGTTGGAGCTCGTCCGTGATCGGATTCGGGAGATCGGCGCCGGTGTCCGGCTGCGCCCGCAGACCATCAAGGATGAGATGCAGGTAGCGCCGCCACAGGTTCGGGTGCCCGGTGTGTTCACTGATCGCGGCCACCATCAGCTGGATCATCGGCATATCCCAAGGTTGCACGTCCGGCCGCAGGGCGCCTTCGTCCTTGGCGCGTTGCAGCAGGTTGTCCGCGGCGGGGGCGACGCGGCTCAGCACCTGGTCGCGGCGTTGGGGCCCCCGGCCGGTGCCGAGCATCACCTCGCGCAGCCCGCGATCGAAAGCTTGAAGCTCGCACACCTTTTCCAGAGCGCTGGTCAGCGCGCTCCAGGCGTCCTTGCCGAGGGTGGCCTCGTGCAACATCGCCTCGACATTGTCGATCATGTCCTCGAAGAGGGCGTCGACGAGCTCCTCCTTGTTGGCGAAGCGCCGATAGACGGTGCCCACGCCGACGCCCGCGCGCTCGGCGACGTCGTCCAGGGTGGCGCGCACGCCTTGCTCACGGAACACCTCGTGCGCCGCCGCAATGATCTTGCGCCGGTTGAGCTCGGCGTCTCGCCGTAACTTCCCCCGGCGTTCCTCGCCCGGTGCCGACATGCACACTCCCTTCTTTCCAGCCCTCACCAGCCCATCGCCGCCGCCGAGAACCGCCGCCCCATGCTAGACGCTCCCAAGACGACGTCCCGGCGACCCGAGGTGAACGCGGGCCCAGCGGGCCCCACAACCACCACAAGTGGAGATTTTATCTCCACATAAGCTACGGTGATAAGCGGAGAAGACGTCTCCGATTCAGCTCACCTCAAGGACGTTCAACCATGCCGCAAAAGAAGATCATCTCGGGGATCGCCCTCATGTGCATCGGCCTCAGCGCCTGTTCGGCCGGTTCTGAGGGAGCCAATGGCGCCGGCACGGGCAGCGCCGCCCCCGTAACGAGAACCACCGACTCCTGTCCCACCAGCGCGCTGGGCATGCCGCCCGGGCAGGGCCCCGGCGGCACGCCGTCCCAACCGGCCAGCCCGCCCGCCAACCCCCCGGGCGGCAACGCCGGCGGCGGCTCGCAGCGTCCCGCCATCACGTTCGCCACGACCATCAAGCCCTCCGACACCAGCACCAGCACCGTGATCAAGGCCGACGGGCCGCAGATGCGGTGCGACAGCACCGAGATCACCACAGCAAAAGACATCGTCTACGCCAAGTCCGACGGCAACGGCCAGCCGGTAGAGCTGAAGATGGACGTACTCACCCCCGCCACCGAGGGCGAGCGGCCGCTCGTGGTGTATCTGTCCGGCGGCGGATTCGTGATGTCCACCAAGGAAGCCGCCCTCGACCAGCGCACCTACATCGCCCAGCAGGGCTACACCGTGGCCAGCATCCAGTACCGGACCGTGACCACCGGCGGCACGTACACCGAGGGCGTCTCCGACGTGAAATCAGCCATCCGCTACCTGCGTGCTCACGCCGACACGTACGGCATCGACCCGACCAAGGTCGCCGTCTGGGGCGAATCAGCCGGCGGATACCTGGCCGCCATGGCCGGGGCGACCAACGGAGTCAAGACCTTCGAGCGCGGTGACAACCTGGATCAGAGCAGCGACGTGCAGGCCGTCATCGACAAGTTCGGCGCCGCCGATCTGACCAAGATCGGCGACGACTACGACCAGGCCGCCAAGGAAGCCGGGCTAACCCCCGGCCACGCCCTGGCCCAGTACGTGTTCGGGCCCGGCACCACCAAGTCGATCCTGGACGACCCCAAAGTGACCGCAGCCGCCGACCCGGCCAGCTACCTCGACGGCGCCGAACCGGCCTTCCTCCTCCTGCACGGCAGCGCCGACCGTCTGGTCTCGCCGTCCCAAACCCTGCGGCTACACCAGGCCCTGCGGGCCAAGGGCGCCGACAGCACCCGACTCATACTCCAGGACGCCGACCACGGCGACCTGGCGTTCACGGGCAACCCCACCGCGGGCAAGCCCTGGACCAGCCAGGAAGTCATGGACGCCCTGGCCGGATTCCTTGACAAGCAACTGAAGGGCTAAAGACACCCGATGCCCGCCCCGCAAGCCCGCCGGCCCGTCCTCGGCGTCATCGCCCTGCCCTCGGCCCAGCAGGAAACTGCTGACCACCACGTTTCCGCACGGCCGGGACCGAGCCCGGGCCTTCGGCGTCTACGGGGCAGTGGCCGGCAGCGGCGGTGGCGTCGGGCTCATCCTCGGCGGGTTCCTCACCGAGTACCTGACCTGGCGGTGCTGCCTGTACGTGAACGTGCTGTTCGCCGCCGCCGCCCTGCTCCTGCCGCCCCGCCTGGAAGGCCGACTCGCGAGGTCTCCGCCACGCTCGGCGCCGCGGGTCCGATCCCAGGTTCGGCCAGGTCGCCGAGGAGTCAGCGCAGGGCGTTGCGGATCTGGGCCGAGGCGTCGCGCAGGTAGTCGATGAAGGAGCGCAGCGCCGGGTTGGGATTGGTCGGACGGGTGGCGGCGCCGATCCTGCGATAGAGGCGGGGCCCGTCCAACCTGCACACCTGGATGCCCGAGGCCCCCTGCGCGCCGAGGCTGGGCACCAGCGCCACCCCCAGTCCGGCCCTGACCAGTCCGAGCGTGACCTCGTAGTGATCGCTACGGCAACGGATCATCGGGCTGAACCCCTCCAGCGCGCTGGCACGCTCCAGCACCGAGACCGGGGTGTCGGTGCCGTACGTGGTGATCCACGGCTCGCCGGCCAGGTCGGCGAGCCGTACCCGCTGCCGCTGCCCCGCCGGATGGCCCGGCGGCACGACCAGAAGCTGCGGCTCGTCGAACAGGTGGGTGACCTCGACCCCCTCCGGCGGCTTCCAGGGATCGAGCGCGTGCTCGAAGACGACCAGGACGTCCAGCGCGCCACGCTCCAGGTCGGGCAGGAGCTCGTGCGGCTGGCCGAGCACCAGGTCGAGCTCCACGGCGGGGTGGCGGGCGGTGAAGGTCGACAGCGCCAGCGGCAGCAGCCGGTATCCCGCGGAGGCGAAGAAACCGATCCGCAGTTGCCCGGCGTCGGCCCTGGCCTGCGCCAGCAGATCCTTCTCCGCCGCCTCGATGATGTCGAGCACCTCCTGCGCCCGGGTCGCGAGCCGCCGCCCGGCCGCGGTCAGCCGCAGGCTCTGCGCGCCCCGCTCGACCAGGCCCACACCGGCCTCCTCCTCCAGCTTGGAGAGCTGGTGGGACACCGCGGAGGGCGAGAGCCGCAGGGTACGGGCGGCTCCCGCGATGCTCCCCGTCCTGAAGATCTCCAGAAGCACCCGTAGGCGTTGGCTGCTCAGCACCGTTCCAGTATCGGCACCGGCGAGGCGGCCGGACGGCCGGGGTCCTCGGATGGCTTGTCAGCCGTCCAGACGGACGGTGACGGTGACGCGGCCCGCTTCGTCACGTCTGGCGATCGCATGCCCGGTGCGATCGATCCCATCCAGCTGCAGCGATATCGGACCACCCTCGGCCAAGAAGTTGCGCCACCACATCTTGGCGTCGGGGAACTGAACACCGATCGTGATGGTGCCGGCCGCGCGCCGGAAGGCGACGGGCGTGCTGAAGGTGCGTCCCGAGCGGCGTCCCGTATAGGTGACGACCGTGAGGCGTCCGCTGATCAGCCGGCCCCATCGAGGAGAGGAGCGCAACGTCAGGACACAGGTGTTGAAACGGCCGATCGCTCGCTTCGGAAGCGGTCCCCGATATCGCACAGAACCTCCATCACGACGGATATCTCTTGCTGGCCAGCGTAACCGGGCGGATCCTTGTGCTCTGTGCCGTACCGGCCCCGTTGGTGTTCCGTGCTGGATCAGGCGGCGCGGCCGGCCTTGAGTGAGGCCGCGGTGTCGACGACGCGGCGGGCCTGGTAACGGGCCGCCTGCAAGGCCACCTCGCTGGGTGGGCCATCGCCGGCCACGTGGGAGGTGCCGTAGGGATTGCCCGACTGGAACTGGATGGGGTCGGTGTAGCCGGGGGGCACGATGATGCCGCCCCAGTGGTAGAACGTGTTCCCCAGCGCCAGGAGGGTGGATTCCTGTCCGCCGTGGGCGGTGTTGGAGGCGGTGAAAGCCGAGTACACCTTGTCCGCGAGCTTGCCTTGGTACCACAGGCCACCGGTGGTGTCGATGAACGCCCTGAGCTGGCCGGCCGGGTTGCCGAAGCGGGTGGGGGTACCGAACAGCACCGCGTCGGCCCAGTCCAGGTCGTCGAGGCCGGCCTCGGCGACGTCGGCGGTGTCCTGGAGGTGCTGGGCCCAGTCCGGCCTGGCGCTGATCGCCTCCGGTGGGGCCAGTTCGGCGACCTTGCGCAGTCGCACGTGTGCGCCGGCCTTTTCCGCGCCCTCGGCGGCGGCTTGCGCCAAGGCGTGCACGGTGCCTGTGGCACTGTAGTAAATGATCGCGACGTTCACGGGTTCCATGATCGGTTTCCTTCCTTCGCGTTCGGTTCATCGGTACGACGACACAACCCTCCGGAATGTGAGGCGATTCGCCGACCTCACAGTTCGGTGCGCTGTCTCGTCGAACTGGTGAGGGAAGATGCGACCAAGGAAAGCCGGGGACACCGTGACCACCCCATCCGAGCCAGGAGACGGCCGGCTCGATCCGGGCCTGAGCGCGATCATGAGCGAGCGGCGCCGGCTGACCAATCTCGCGTACCGGCTCCTCGGCTCCCTGGCCGATGCCGAGGATGTCGTCCAGGAGACCTACGCCCGCTGGTACGCCATGTCCCGGCAGCAGCAGGAAGGCATCGAATCCCCCGGCGCCTGGCTGACGAGGGTCGCCGGTCGCATCTGCCTCGACCTGCTCGGCTCGGCACGGGCCCGGCGGGAGAGCTACGTGGGCGAGTGGATTCCGGAGCCGCTGCCCGAGCGTACGGAGTGGATCAGCGGGCGGTGCGGCGGCACCACGGCCGACCCGGCCGACCGGGTCACCCTGGACGAGTCGGTCAACATGGCCTTCCTCGTCGTGCTCGAATCGATGACCCCGGCCGAGCGGGTCGCGTTCATCCTGCACGATGTCTTCCGCTACTCCTTCGCCGAAGTGGCCGAGATCGTCGGCCGTACCCCGGCGGCCTGCCGCCAGCTGGCCTCCTCGGCCCGCCGTCGCATTCGCGCGTCGCAGGCTCCCGCGGCTCCGGCGGCCCAGCGCGCCGGCATCGTCAGAGCCTTCAAGCAGGCATGGGCGGCCAAGGACATCGACGCCCTCATCGGTCTGCTCGACCCCGACGCCACGGCGACCGGCGACGGTGGCGGACTCGTCAGCGCCGTACTCCGCCCGATCGAAGGCGCCGAGCAGATCGCGCGCTTCTTCGCCGATCGGACCAGTGCGGTACCCAAGGCGACGATCCTGGAGTGTACGGTCAACGGTCAGCCCGGTCTGGTGGCCCAGCTGGACGGCGTCACCGTGTCGGTGCTGGCGTTCGACGTCGCAGGCGACCGGATCAAGCGCATCTGGGCAGTACTCAACCCCGACAAGCTCCGGCCTTGGACGGCGGGCTGACACGCGCCTTCGCACCATCGGGTCCGCCCGCTGCCTCGAACGCGGCTGCCTGGCCGCCGCGTTCGTCACCGTCCGCGCACTCGTCCGCCGAGCAGGACCCCGCTACCGCCGGGACACCCGACCCACATCACGCCGACTCCGGTGACCAGCTACCGGCGGCCGCTCTTAAAACAGGCGCCACCAGCTGCGATCGCTTTCAGGACGAGGACGGCCCGCACGATCGCAGTGCCGCGGCGAGGAGTGCTGATCGGCCGTCCTGACCGGGTTCCGATGACCCGGTCAGGACGGGCCGATCAGCGTTCCTTGTCGTCGCTGAGCAGGAAGCCGGGCCGGGAACGATCCCAGCCCGGCACGTTCAGCGCGTTGAGCGCCGAGACGATGCGTTTCTCCTCGTAGACGAAGTGCGTCTCCATCAGCGCGGCGAGGCTGTCCAGCTCGCTGCGCACCACGGCCGGATCCGTCTCCTGGTCCAGGCCGCCGACGAGCGCCTCCAGCCTCCTGAGGGAGTCCTCCACCAGCCGGTGGTCGCGACGCAGTTCGTCCAGTACCGGACGCAGTTCGGGAAACCGCGCGGCGAGCTCGGGGAACGCGCCGTCGTCCTCACCGGTGTGGTGCCGGTTCAGGGCGGAACAGAAGGTCAGGCAGTGGGCCCGCAGTTCGCGGGGGCGCGCGCCGCCGTCGAGGTAGGCCTCGACGTTCTCGCGGAGTGCGTCGAGCTCCTCACGGAGCCAGAGATGTACTTCGATCAGTTGGTTGCCGAACGCCATCAGGCGTCCATCGGGTGTTTCCAAGGTCGTCCAGTGTTCCGGCGCCTCCATGCCCTCGGCGATCTCTTTGCCGGGTGCACCGCGACGCTGGCACAGAACCTCATCATCATCGCGACGATCGGTCAACCCGCACTCGCACCGGCCGGAGAAAGGGCGACCCGCCCCGTTTCGCGCCCACGGTGAGGGGATGCCGGTGCGATCCACGTACAAGATCGCGCTCATGATGGAGACAGATCTCCGTGTCCGGCGAAACCAACGATCTCGTCGGCCCAGCGATCCAGCAGGATCGGGTCGTGACTGATCGCCAGCACTCCCGCCCCGGTACGCTCCCGGTAGGCGTTCACCACCCCGACCAGGTGTGCCTGCGTGGAGGCGTCCAGCATGGTGGTCATCTCGTCGCAGATCAGGTAGCGGGGTTCCAAGGTCAGTGCCCTGGCCACGCAGGCCCGCTGCAACTGCCCGTCGGAGACCTCGTGCGGCCATCGGGTGAGCAGGTCGCCGGTCAGACCTGTCTCCCTGGCCAGCTCGTTGACGCGCTCCTCGTCCGGCCGGCCGTTCGCGGTCAGCGGCTCGCCGATCACTTCGGCGAGTTTGAGACGCGGGTCCACTGAGAGCCTGGGCTGCTGGTAGATCAGGGCCACTCGGGTGCGCAGGTCGCGGGCCGCGCGCTGCCGCCAGCGCGTCACGATCGTGCCGTCCACGGTGAGCGTGCCCGACGCCGGACGCAGCATCAGCGCCATGACCCTGGCCAGCGTCGACTTCCCGCAGCCGCTCGGCCCGGCCAAGCCGGTCACCTTACCGGGCATGATCGTCAGGGACGTCTCGTCCAGTGCGGTGTGCCTGCCGTACCTGACGGTGATTCCGGACGCTTCAAGCATGCCTGTCCTCCAGGGCGTGGTGGCAGGCCACGCCGCCGTCCATCGGTGGCGGCACGGCGCACCGCTCGGTTTCGTGGCCACAACGCGACCGGAACGCACACCCTTCGGGCAGCCGGGTCAGCTCGGGCGGCAGGCCGGGGATGGGGACGAACGCCCGATCCGGCTGGGCCGCCACCAGCCCCGCCGTGTACGGATGGCGGGGGCGCCCGAGTACCTCGGCCACCGGCCCCACCTCGACCAGGCGGCTGGCGTACATCACCGCGAGGTCGTCGGCGACCCGCTCGGCGGCGCGCAGGTCGTGCGTGATCAGGAGTACGGCACGTCCCTCGTCGCACAGCTCGCGCAGCGTCGCCATCGCCCGGTCCACCAGCGGCCGGTCCAGCCCGCTGGTCGGCTCGTCGGCCAGCACCAGCCACGGGTCGCCTGCCAGCGCGATCGCGTTCGCCACGCGCTGGGCCATGCCGCCCGACAGCTCGTGCGGGTAACGGTCCAGCTCCTGCGGGCGCAGGCCGTACCGCGCCGCCAGGTCATCGGCCGTGGCGTGCGAGCCGAGCTCGCGCATGGCCTCCTGGAGTTGCGCCCGTGCCGTGCGCACCGGCGTGAGGTGGGTGGCCGGGCTCTGCGGGATGAGCCCGATCGCCCGCCCGCGCACCCGCCTGGCCAGTACGGCCTGCGAGGCGCCGAGGAGTTCCATCGACTCCTCGCCGTGCTCCAGCCATGCCTGGCCGGAGACGGTCGCGTTGTCCGGCAGCAGGCCCAGCAGCGCGTGCGCGAGCACCGACTTGCCGCACCCGGACTCACCCACCAGGGCCAGGCAGCTACCCGGCCGTACCTCGAAGGTCGCCTCGCTGACCGCCTGCACCAGCGCGCCGGGGATGCGGAAGCCGACGCTCAGCCCCTGAACCCGTAGCCGTCTGCGGCCGGTCACAGTTCCGGTCACAGTTCCAGCTCCGATCTCCAGCGAGGGTTACGGCGGTCACGCCAGTGCTGGGCCAGCACCGATACCGCCAGCGTGGGCACCAGGATGAACAGGCCGGGCATCAGGCTCGACCACCAGTCGCCGGTGAGCAACGAGCGCTGCCCATCGTTGATCATGTTGCCGAGTGAGGCCAGGTGCGGCGGGAGTCCCAGGCCGAGGAAGCTCAGCGCGGTCTCGTGCCAGATCGCGTGGGGCATCATCAGCACCGTCGCCAGCATCAGGTGGGGGAAAAGGTGCGGTAGTAGATGGCGGCGGACCACCCGCATCCTGGTCGAGCCTCCGGAGATCGCCGCCTCCACGAACGGGCGCGAGCGCAGCGAGAGCACCTCGGAGCGTACGATCCGCGCCGCCGTGGTCCAGTGCGTCACACCTACGGAGACCACCACGGCGGCGGCGCTCGGCGCGAACAGTGCGACGATGAAGATGCCGAACAGCAGGTGCGGCAGGGCGTTGAAGCCGTCCACCACCCGCATGAGAAGGCGGTCGGGCAGTCCTCCCAGACTGCCGGCCGCCAGGCCCACGAGTCCGCCGATCACCATGCTGACCAGCGCGGCCACCAGGCCCACCAGGAAGGAGACGCGCAGGCCGTAGATCGACCGGATCAGCACGTCCCGCCCGACCTCGTCGGTGCCGAGGGGGTGTGCGAAAGAGGGGGGCTGCCCGGCCGCGCGCAGGTCCACCAGGCTCTGGTCGAGTTGCACGACAGGCGGCACCAGGAGTACGGCGAGCGCCAGCAGCACCAGGGTGCCGGCCGCGAACTTGAACTTCACCGGCATTCAGCCCACCCCCAAGGTGCGCACCCGCGGATCGGCCACGGTGTAGGCGATGTCGGCCAGCAGGTTGCCGACCAGCACCGCCGCCGTGCCCAGCAGCGTGAGCGCCGCCAGCAGCGGGAAATCCACGGCCAGCGCCGCCTGTACCGAGGCCGCGGCGACGCCGGGCCAGGAGAAGATCGTCTCGACCAGGATCGCGCCGGTGACCAGTTCCGGCATCCGAGCACCGAGCAGGGTGAGAAAGGGCAGCAGCGCCGACCTCAGCGCATGCCGCACGATCACGGTTCGCTCGTGCAGGCCGCGGGCGCGCGCGCCGATCACGAAGTCCTCCCGCAGCACCCCGATGACCGACTCCCGCACGTAGAGCACCAGCCACGAGGACTGGGAGATCGCCAGCACCGCGACCGGCAGGACCATGTGCGCGGCCACATCAGCGGGGCTGATCGTGGTCGACGCCGCGTCGGTCAGGCCCCCCGCCGGCAGCCAGCCCAACTGGACCGCGAAGACCCAGATGGCCAGCAGCCCCAGCCAGAACACCGGGGCGGCCTCGTTGGCGAACGCGCCGCCGGTGATCGCCCGGTCCACCCAGGAGCCGCGCCGCCAGGCGGCGAGGGTACCCACCACCAGGCTGCCGACGAACATCAGCACCAGCGCCGAGCCGGTGGCCAGCAGGGTCCAGCCCAGCCGCTCGCCGATGATCTCGCCGACCGGCCGATGCAAGGAGCGCGACTCGCCCAGCTCGCCGCTGACCAGGTTGCCGAACCAGGTGGCGTACTGCTCGAGGACCGGCCGGTCCAGGCCCCAGTTCTGCCTGATCGACTCGACCACCTCAGGAGAGGTGACCAGCGCGCGTTCGCCGAGGTACTGCCTGACCGGGTCGAAGGGGGAGGCCTGGGCCAGCGCGAACATGCCGATCGTAACGGTCACCAGCAGTGGCACCGCGAAGGCCACCCGCCAGGCGATCATCTTGAGTACCGCTCTCACGCGACCGGCTTCCAGGTGTGGATGCCGGCGAACAGGCCTCCGGTGGCGTGCTCGTGACCGTCCACGCCCGGCACGATCCCTTCGTACCTGCCGCGGATCACGTACACGTGCTTGAGGAAGACCAGGTACGAATAGACCTCGTCGTCCCTGATGACCTTCTGGAAGTCGGCGTAGATCCGCTCGCGCTCCGCCTGCTCGCCCGAGGCCCTGCCCTGCTCCAGCAGCCTGTCGGCCTCGGGGTTGTCGTAGCGGCCCGGGTTGAAGAAGCCCTGGCCCTTGAAGTCGGAGTGAAACAGCTCGTAGTTGACGTAGTCGGGGTCATACGGGCTGCCGAACCCCATGACCGCCGCGTCCCTGTCCAGTCGCGCTTCGATCGCGTCCCAGTCCAGGCCGATCGGCTCGACCCGCAGACCGATCCTCTTGGCGTCGGAGGCGGCGGCCAGCGCGAGTTCCTTGCGCAGCGAGTCGCCCGCCGGATACATCAGGGTGAACTCGGCACTCCTGCCGTCCTTCCCCCTGATACCGTCCTTCCCCATGATCCAGCCCGCCTCGTCAAGCAGCTTGCCGGCGGCTTCGGGATCGGTGTCACCGGTCACTTCGGGGTTGTGCCATCCAGTGTCGGGCGAGATCGGCCCGTAGGCGGGAACACCCGCGCCGGCCAGGATCGTGTCGACCATCGCCTGCCGGTCGAGGGCCAGGCTGAACGCCTTGCGTACGGCCCGGTCGCCGGTCACCGGCTGAGTCATCGGGAACATGATCGCGCGATAGTCCGCGCTCGGTACGTCATACACGGTCACGTCCTGCCGGCCGCGTAAGCCGACGGCGGCCTTCGGCGGCAGCACGGTGGCGTCGAACTCGCCTGCCCGAACCCGGGTCGCGCGCACATTGTCGTCGGGGGCGAAGGCGAGCACCAACCTGGAGATCGCCGGAGCGCCGCCCCAGTACTCCTTGTTCGCCTCCAGCACGATCTTGTCTCCGGGCGTCCAGGAGACGAACCGGTAGGGGCCGCTGCCGACCGGCTTGGTCTTCTCCATCGTGCCCATGGGCACGATGCCGAGCGTGCTGCGCTGCACGAACGGCGCATAGGGATACCGAAGACCGAACACCACGGTCCGCGCGTCGGGAGCCGCCACATCCTTGATCGCCGAATAGTCGCTCCTGATCGTGGAGTTGTTGGCGGGATCGAGCAGCGCCTCGTAGGTGTACTCCACGTCCTTGCTGGTCAGCGGCTTGCCGTCGTGGAACTTCAGCCCTTCCTTCAGGGTGAAGGTGACGGTCGTCCCGTCCTCGGAGACAGTGGGCGGCTCAGCGGCGAGCGCGGGCTTGATCGTCAAGTCGGGCGCCCGGCTCATCAACCCGTCGAAGATCAACGATCCCCCGTCGGGAGAGAACCCGAGCACCGGGCTCAAATTGTCGAATTCCGAGCTCAGGCCGATGACGAACGTGTCATCCGGCGGGTCGGCCGGCCCCTGCGGGGCGGAACAGGCCGCACCGGCCAGAGCGAGGACGACGCACAGCGTGGCGGACTTCTGGAGAAGTTTTGTCACAAGAGAAGTTCTATCAGTTGCATATTACTTGCAATAACTTGGGATGAACCCCCCATGGAGATCACGTTGCATCTGTCCCCGCTACGCGCCGTGGCGGCGAGGACGGCGGAGATCGGCCCCGGTGATCCGCGCCGACGAGAGCCTCACCGTCGCGACCTGGCCGCGACGGGACGGCGGGGACGGCGCCTATACGATCAACGAACGGAAGGACACCCACCAGGCACCCGACCACCTTGACATCAAGTGTCTCCAAGAAAGGATGGGCACAGGATTGAAGATCGCAGTCGATGACCTCTCCGGTCCGGAGATCGCCGGATTCCTTGACGAGCACGTCCAGGAGATGCGGTCCATCACTCCGCTGGAGAGCAAGCACGCCCTCGACCTGGAGAGCCTGCGCAGGCCCGAGATCACGTTCTGGTCGGTCATGGACGGTGACAGCCTGGTCGGCTGCGGCGCGATCAAGAGGCTGGACGCGGACCACGCGGAGGTCAAGTCGATGCGCACCAGGCCGACGCGCAAGCGGAGCGGAATCGCGTCCCTCCTCCTGGAGCACATCGTCACCGAGGCCAAGCGCATGGGATTCACCAGGCTGAGCCTCGAGACCGGGGCGGCCGAGTTCTTCCTGCCGGCCCGGAAGCTGTACGAGAAGTTCGGGTTCGAGTACTGCGACCCGTTCGCGGACTACAAACCCGACCCGAACAGCGCGTTCATGACGAGAGTGCTCTGAGGACCTGCACAACCCCGACCGTCAACCACCTCAACGCCGCCGTGAGGACGTTCAGCCTTCTCGGGTGGTGAACAGCTCCTGGATCCCGGCGCTGCCGCCTTGCCGGAGCCAGGAGGAGAAGTCCAGCAGGCCGGGGTGGCGTTGGCGCAGCGCCGCGATGTCGGCCCGCCACAGGCCTCGCTCGTCGGTGAAGGCGCGTGCGGTGTCCTCACCCAATCCGGCGCTCTCGACGGCGACCTGCCGGTAGGTGATCTCGCGGTCGATGCTCCGGCTGATGAGCTCCACGGCCTGGAGAGATGTCAGTTCGTCGCCGGCGAGCTCGATGGCCTGCCCGAGGTAGTCGTCCGGGTGGGCGAGGGCGAGGGCGGCGAAGGCGCCGATGTCGGTGACCGCGATGAGTTGCACCGGCGTGTCGGGGGCGAAGAGGTGGACGAGCTCGTGTCCGTCGATCCCGCCGAGGGGCAGGCCGGGAATGGCGTGGTTCTCCATGAACCGGACGGGCCGCAGGATCGTGGCGGGCAGGCCGAGCTTCTGGATGTGCTGCTCGATGCGCCATTTGCTCTCCCAGTACGGGATGCCGGTCCCGCGTTCCGCACCGCCGACCGAGGCGAACACCAGGTGCGAGACACCAGCCGCGACGACGGCGTCGGCCAGGGCGATGCCGCGCCGGACCTCGCGGTCGGAGTCCTCGTCGTCGGGCGTGACACCGAAGACCCCGTACGCACCGGTTGCGGCCCTGGCCAGCGAGCCGGGGTCGTCAAGGTTCCCGATGTGCAGCTCGGCCCCCGCCGCCGCGAGCGCCTGGGCGGCGGGGGCTGCGGGGTCGCGGACCAGGGCTCGTACCGGCCGGCCGGCCGCCAGCAGGTGGGTGACGGCCGCGCCGCCCTGGCGGCCCGTGGCGCCGATCACGAGGACGGGTCTGTCCATGGTGTTCATGGGGATCCTTTCCTGGGCCCGGATGAGGGCCGATAAGCTGAGACTGCCTCAAGAAATATATTGAGATAGTCTCGACTTAGCAACCGAGGAAGACACCGTATGGCAAGCACCGACAGGCCGCGCCGACGCCCCATGCGCGCCGATGCGCGCCGCAACTACGAACGGCTGCTCGCCGAGGCGGCGAACGCATTCGCCGAGCATGGCGTGGACGCCTCGCTGGAGGACGTCGCCCGGCGCGCCGGTGTCGCGAACGGCACCCTGTATGCCCACTTCCCCACCCGGCAGGCCCTGCTGGAGACGCTGATGCGCGACCGCATGGAGGCGCTGTCCGGCACCGGCCGTGACCTGCTCGAGCAGACGTCCCCCTACCAGGCCCTGGTCGCCTGGACAAGGACGGCGATCGCGCACACCGCCACCTATCGGGGCCTCGCCGCGTCGCTGATGCACGCCATCGAGGATGAGACGTCCGAGCTGCACGCCGCATGCCGGTCGGTGCTCAGCGCAGGCGAGCAGCTCCTGGATCGCGCGCGGGCCTCGGGCGCGATACGCGCCGACGTCACGGCATCGGACCTGTACGCCCTGATCAACGCGGTGGCCTGGGCCGGAGAGCAGACCTCCGCCGCCCAGGGCGAGCGTCTGCTCGCCTTCGCTCTGGACGGACTGCGCCCACCGAGCAGTAGCCGCGGCTGAGGCCGATCGGGGGGCTTGGCACAGCGTTATGGAATGAATGAGGGTGATCGCGCCGGCCTGCGCCGTTCTGTGAATCCGGGCACCGGCCAGGGGTGCCCCTGAACCGCCGTGAACGAACGCGACCGGGCCACGCTCTCGGAGAGCGGGGCCCGGTCGCGTTCCGAAAGAACCGGTCAGGCGATGCCGGTGGGACGGTGGATGTAGCGGCCCACCGGGTCGCCGACGATCTTTCCGCCGTCCAGCACCCGGTGACCTCGGACGAAGGTGTCGGTGACCTGGGCGGTCAGCTCGAAGCCCTCGAACGGGGTGTACTCCTGGGTCGACTCCGACTCGGCGGCCCGGACGGTCCAGGTCTTGTCCGGGTCGACGAGGCACAGGTCGGCGTCCAGGCCGACCGCGATGGCGCCCTTGGTGCGCAGGCCGTAGCGGACGGCCGGGTTCCGCGCGGTGAGCGCCGCGATGCGGCCGTAGGACAGGCCACGCCGACGGCCCTCGGTGATCATCCCTGGGAGCAGGTACTCCGCCCCGCCGAAACCGGACTTGGCCACGAAGATGTCGTCGCGCGGCTCGCCGAACTTCGTCTCGTCCCGGCAGCAGGCGTGGTCGCTGACCACCCAGTCGACCGTGCCGTCCAGCACGTACTCCCACAGGGCCTCGACGTCCTCGCGGGGCCGCAGCGGCGGGTTGACCTTGCCGCCGAGGCCGTGCGCGGTGGTGATGTCGGCCAGCAGGTGGCCGACGGTCACCTCGCGCCGGAAGTTGATGTGCGGGAACGCGCCGGCCATCCGGACCGCGGCGTCCACCGCCTTCCTGGACGACAGGTGCAGCAGGTTGATGGTGGGCAGGCCGGTCTCGTGGGCCAGGTAGGAGGCGATGGAGACCGCCAGGCCCTCGGAGTGCGGCGGCCGGGAGGCGTGGTAGGCGGCCAGGCCGCTCAGGTCTCCGGCGTCCTCCACCATCTTGGTGTACGCGCTCATGATCTCGGCGGTCTCGCAGTGCAGCGACAGCGAGATCTCGTCGGCGAGGTCGGGGAAGCGCTCCCTGGCCGCCTGCACGCCGCGCATCACGAACTCGAAGTGCGCGTAGTCGTAGCGCTCCCCTGGCGGGATCATCAGGAAGGAGTTCTGGTCGGCGGAGCGGCCGTGCAGGCCGTGGCTGCCGTAGAACATGAAGACCTTGAACGAGGTGACGCCGAAGCGCTCGATCAGGTCGGGGATCTCCCCGATGTGGCCACGCGACATCGGCGCGAGGTGGAAGCCGTAGTCGACGTAGGCGCGGTCGGCGGCGGCGTCGAGCACCTCGGGGAAGAAGTCGGCGTACTCGCCACCCTTGTTGAGGTAGTACTGGCCGGTCCGCATGTAGGTCAGCGCGGTGGTGACGCCGCCCTGGGCGCTGGCCCTGCTCTCCGAGACGGTGTCCTCGCCCAGCGGGTTGTAGATGCCCCAGTGCTGGTGGGCGTCCACCACGCCGGGGAAGGCGAGCTTGCCGGCGCCGTCGACGACCCCGCGGGCCGCCGAGGCGTCCAGGCCGGGCTCCACCCTGGCGATCCGCCCGTCCTTGATGGCGATGTCCGCCTCGACGGGCTCGTCGCGGTCGTGCGAGACCACGCGGACGTTCTTCACCAGCAGGTCATACTCAGTCACGGCCGTCTCCTGTCGCGTGCTGCGGCTCCGCCACCAGGCGGAGCAGGTCTCCGATGTCGTCCAGTTCGTCGAGCCGTGCCACCCGGTCGGTCACGGCGTCCATGGCGGCGGCCGACAGCCGCCCCTCGGCGTTGTCGCGGAACTTCGCCGCCAGCTCGCCCGCCGAGAGCGGCCGCTGGGGGCCGCCCCTGTTGGTGAGCACCTCCTGGCTCCACTCGCGGCCGTCGGCGTCGCGGGCGCGCAGCACCGCGGGGAACTGGTGGGGGAAGATCTCGGTGGCACGCTCGTCCGCCACCACCTCGACCTTGGCCATGAGGTCCCTGCGGAGCGGGTCGCGGGCCAGTTCGTCGGTGAAGTCCGCCAGCCCCACGCCGAGGCCGCCGCCGCCCAGCAGCCCGGCCGCGACCGCGTACGGACCGCTGAACTGCGCCTGGTAGCCGGTCTCGGGAGCGCGCTTGCCCTCGATCGGCTCGCCGATCGTCCGGATGACGGGCGCGGGGACGCCCAGCGTCAGGCTCTCCACCCGCGAGGGGTCGAGCCCCTGCTCGCGCAGCCCGATCGCGGCGTCCACGGCGGTGTGCACGAAGTGGTTGGCGGGGTAGGGCTTGAAGAAGATCCCGGGGACCGCCCAGTCGGTGCCGAGACCGGAGGTGATCTCCGAGGCCTCGTACCGCCCGTGCAGGAACGCCTGGAAGAAGCCGAACCTGCCCTCAAGCACGGTCGGCGGCCCGGTGAAGCCGCGCCTGACCAGCTCGGCCGAGGTCACCGCCGACTGCGCCGCCCACCCGCAGTGCAGCCGCTTGACGGTGCCGCCGGTGCGGTTGGCCTCGATGATGCCCGAGGCGGTGGAGGCGGCGACGCCGAGCGCGTCGAGCACTCCCTCGCGCGGCAGGCCGAGCAGCACGGCCGCGGCGACGGCGCCCCCCAGGGCACCGCAGATGGACGTGGCGTGCTGGCCGTGCTCGAAGAACGTCGAGTTGCCGGCCTCACGGTCGTAGCCCGCCATGCCGATCCGTACGCACACCTCCAGGCCGACCGCGATGGCGTGGATCGTCTCGCGGCCGGACGCCCCGGCCAGCTCGGCGGCGGCCAGCGCGGCCGGGACCACCGAGGCGCTGGGGTGCAGCACCGAGGGCAGGTGGGTGTCGTCGTAGTCGAGGGAGTGGGCGAGCACCCCGTTGGCGAGGGCGGCCAGCGGTGCGGGCACCGCGGAGCCGCCGCTCACGATGTGGGCCTGGGGGCGCCCGCCCTGGTCGCGGACGTACTCCACGATGGCGGCGCTGGTCGGCAGCCGGTGCGCGGCCACGCACAGCCCGATCACGTCGAGCACTCGCTTGCGGACGCTGTCGACGACGTCGGCGGGCAGCGTCGAGTAGGAGGTGTCGGCGGCGAAGTCGGCCAGCTGGCGGCCGAGCGTCGGCTCAGCCACGGCGATCCGCCTCCCCGGCGGCCTCGGCGCTCCGGCCGACGATCGCCAGCGGCCGTACCGGCGAGCCGGTGGCGCCGAAGAGCGCCAGCGGCGACAGCACGAAGGTGAACTCGTGCACGCCGTGCAGGGCCGGCTCCTCCAGGTTCATCGTCTCGATGATGTAGACGCCGGACTCCACCAGCAGCACCCGGTGCGCGGGCAGCACGCTGTGCCCCTGCCCCGGAGCCAGGCACTCGAAGGCGATGGTGTCGGCCCCGGCGGCACGCACCCCGCGCTCGGCCAGCCAGTACGCCCCCGCCTCCCCCACCCCCGGGACGCCGGACTCGGAGCCGATGTAGACCGTGCGGTCGGGGTCGGAGAAACGGCTGCCCCACCCGCTGCGGATCAGCACGACGTCACCGGCCTCGACCTCGGTGCCCTGCTCCCGTACGGCCCTGTCGAGGTCGGCCGGGGTGATCTCGTAGCCCGGCTCGCAGCAGGCCACTCCGAGCGCGGCGGGCAGGTCGAGCAGCACGCCTCTGCACACCATCGGCGCGACCGTGTGGATGCCGTGCTCGGGGTAGCGGCCCCCGACACAGGCCGCCGCCGCGTCCGCCCCGCCGTGCAGCCTGCCGTCGTGGGACACATGGGCCAGCGCGTCGATGTGCGTGCCCACGTGGGTGCCCATGACGAGCATGTCGTTGGCCGCCGACCCACCGTCGGGACGCACCTTGTCGCCGTGGCGGCGCGGGAGCGTGTGGGTGTACGCGGGGTGGTTGGGCGACTGTGGCATGCCCGCGTAGAACGGGCGGCCCAGGTCGTACACGGTCACGCCGCCGCGTACCGCCTCCAACAGGGGGTCGCGTACCGTCTCTCCCGGCGAGGTGGCCAGGGTGGTGGATGTGCTCACGTCGTCTCGTCTCTCCCGATGTCCGTCTGTCCCCCCGATCGACGCGTCACCGCGCCGTCGCGGATCAGGCGATGATCTTTCGTTCTCGTAGGTCGCCCAGGGTCGCGGGGTCACAGCCCAGCTCCTCGACGAGCACACGGTCCGTGTCGGCTCCCAGGTCACGGCCGGTGAACCGGATCCGGCCCGGTGTCCGCGACATCCGCCACATCACGTTGTGCATCAGCACGGAGCCGAGGTCGGCGTCGTCGACGGAGGTGAGCATCCCGGTCTCGCGGACGTGGGGATCCTCCACGAGGTCCCGGGCGTCGTAGACCGGGGCGACCGCGGCGCCCGCCGCGGTGAACTCCGCGACGACCTCCTCCCGGGTGCGCTCGGCGACCCAGTCGCCGAGCAGCCGGTCCAGCAGTTCCACGTGCTGGACCCGGCCCGCGCCGGTGGCGAACCAGGGCTCGTCGATCACCTCGGGGTGCCCGACCAGGCGCATCACCCGCTCGGCGATCGTCTGGGCACTGGTCGAGACCGCCACCCAGTGGCCGTCGGAGGTGAGATAGGTGTTGCGCGGCGCGTTGTTGGTGGAACGGTTGCCGTGCCGGTGCGCGATGGTCCCGAGCTGCTGGTAGACGGTCGGCGAGGGGCCGACGGCCGTCATGATGGGCTCCAGCAGGCTCATGTCGACGACCTGACCGCGCTTTTCCGGGTCACGCTCGCGGTCCCACAGCGCCATCATCGTCGCCGACGAGGCCGCGATGCCGCAGATGCTGTCGGCCAACCCGAAGGCGGGCAGCGTGGGCGGTCCCTCGGCCTCGCCGGTCAGGTGGGCGAAGCCGCTCATCGCCTCGGCGAGCGTGCCGAACCCGGCCCGCCCCGCGTACGGCCCCGTCTGCCCGAAGCCGGTGATCCTGACGATGACCAGCCCGGGGTTGACCTCGTGCAGCCTGTCGGGGCCCAGCCCCCAGCGCTCCAGAGTGCCCGGCCGGAAGTTCTCGATGAGCACGTCGGTGCGTTCCATCAGCCGCAGGAAGAGCGAGGCCCCCTCGGGCGCGGACAGGCTGAGCCCGATCGTCTGCTTGTTTCGGGAGATCTCCTTCCACCACAGCGAGACACCGTCCTTGGACTCGCCGTGGCCGCGCATGCCGTCGCCCGCCGTCGGATGCTCGATCTTCACCACCTCGGCACCGAAGTCGCCGAGGATCTGGGCGCACAGCGGCCCGGCCAGGATCGTCGAGGCGTCGACGACCCGCAGGCCCTCCAGTGGTCCGTCGCGCATGCTCACTCCCAGGTCAGAAAAGGTTTCGTCGATGTTCTTCCGGACGGGTGTCACCCGATGTCCCCCCCGTTCCGGCCTGTTGTGCGAAAGCCGAGGTCGGCCGAGATGTCGGCGGCCGCGGTGGCCACCCACTCCCCCAGCAGTTCTCTGCGGCTGCGAATGAACATGTCCTGCGCCCCGCACAGTGACACCGATCCGACGACCTGTCCGGTCGCGCCGCGGAAGGCCGCCGCCACACTCGTCGCCCCCGACTGCCGCTCGCCGAAGCTGACCGCGTAGCCGAGGGTGCGGATCCGGTCGATCTCCTCGCCCAGCGCGGTCGTCGAGGTGATCGTGGCGTCGGTGACGCTGTCGAGGCGGTGGTGGGCCACGTAGTCGTCCACCTCCGCGTCGGGCAGCGCCGCGAGGATCGCCTTGGAGGAGGACCCCGCGTGCAGGGGATGGCTGGTGCCCAGCGCCACCGACATCCGGATCTCCTGGTCGGAGAGGACCTGGTCGACGTAGACCCGCGACCAGCCCTGGCGGAGCGAGAGCGTCGCCGTCTCGCCCGCCCGCTCGGCCAGCGCCACCAGGTGCCGGTGCGCGACGGCGGGCACGTCGAGTTCGCGCATCGCGGCCAGGCCGATGCTCAACGCCCCGGGGCCGAGGCGGTAGAGCTTCCTGTCCTCGTCGAAGCTCAGGAACTGGCCGACCACCAACTCCCGCAGTATGCGGTGTGTCACGGCCTTGGGCAGGCCGGTCTGCCGCGCGATCACGGAGACGCCCTGAGCCTGAGGCGACCTGCCGATGACATCGATCACGGCGAGAGCCCGCGCGATACCGGAGCGGGAACGCTCCGGCTCCTGCTCCTCTCCGACGTCATCGACGGTCATGGTTTCCTCGTTGGTCAGGACGCGCGCGGCAGGCGACGCGGTAGGGGGAGAGATCATGTGAATGTCATAGGGCAGCGCTGTCCGGAGGGCCGCCGAGGACCTCAATCGTGACCTCAGCGTTACCTCGGATCGCGTTGGAGTAGGGGCACAGGCCGTCGGCGATGCCGACGATCCGCTCCAGGTCCGCCTGCGGGACGTGCGGCGCGGAGATGCCGAGCGCGGCGGCGATCGCGTACTTCCCGCCGGGCACCGAGCCGAGGGTCACCGACGTGGTGATGCTCACCGGGTCGAGGCCGATCCGCTCGCGCCGTGCCACGATCCCCAGGGCACTGGCGAAGCAGGCCCCGTATCCCGCGGCGAAGAGCTCCTCGGGGTCGGTGCCGGTGTCGCCGGGCGTGCGGTCGGCGGGCCTGGTGAGGGCGAGGTCCAGCGAGCCGGTGAGCGAGCGGGCGCTACCCGCGCGACCGCCCTGGACCTCGACGGTCGCGGTGTAGATCGGCTTGAACGTCGCCTCCGGCCGCTCGGCCCCGTGCGCCAGTACGTGTTCGGCCACCGCCTTGGCGAAGATCTCCGGCTGCTCCTCGGCGACGAAGTCGGTGCCGCCGGGGATGGTGACCAGCGGCACGCCCGGCAGCGCGGCCTGGACGACGTCGTTCATCCTGGCCACCACGTCGTCGCCGCCGTGCAGCAGCAGCATGGGGATGCCGGCGAGCGCGGCGGTGTCCAGGTGGTGGTCGAAGACCGCCCGATAGGCGACCGCGTAGTCGGGACCCACGCTGAGATACTCGGCGACCTGGCGGCTGGCCGACTCCGCCGAGATCCTCGGATAGAGCCAGTAGACCCGCTCCCAGATCGTCGTCAGGTGGCTGCCGTCGTGGGCGACCTGGTAGCCCGGCGCGTAGCCGGCCTTCTTCTTCGCACGCTCGGCGTCGTCGTACAGCGGCAGCCCCTGGAAGATCAGGCCGCTCACCCGGTCGCGGGCGGTGAGCGCCGCCTCGGCGGCGATCACGGCGCCGGTGTGCTGCCCGAGCAGATGCACCTTCTCCAGGCCGAGCGCGTCGGCGATCCGCCACGTCGCCGCCGCGTAGTCGGGGATGGACCACTGCTCACCGGGCGCGTCCGACATCCCGAAGCCGGGGGTGTCGACCGCGACGACGTACAGGCCGTGCGCGGCCAGGGCGGCGAGGGCGCGCTCGTAGGTCGCCGACGACAGCGGCGACTGGTGCAGGATGAGCAGCGGGACCGCCGCGGGGTCGCCCGCGCGCCGGTAGTGGACCTGACCCCAGGGCAGCTCCAGGTAACCGCGCTCGGAGGCACCGCGCAGGTGGGTGGCGCTCATCGGTCCACCGCCATCGCGGCCATGACCTCGACGACGTGCTTGATACCCATGCGGTAGTCCTCCACAAGAATGTTCTCGTTGGGGCCGTCGACCCCGGAGTCGGCGCGCGAGACGCCGACGCCGACGATCGGGCGCCCACCCATGACGCCCTGGTTGCCGATCCACTGCGTGTACGGCTCGATGACGGGCTCGGCACCGTAGACACGGCGGGCCGCGTCGGCGACCAGCGACACGAACGGGTCGCGGTGGTCGGTGGCGCTCGGACTGCTGGTGGCCATGACCTCGATCGCGATGTCACCGAAGCCGCCGTCGGCCAGGTGCTTGCCGAGGGCCCGCAGCACCCGCTCGGGGTCCTGCCCGGCGACCAGGCGGATCTCCACCTTGGCGGCCGCGGTGGCCGGGATGCCGAGGGTGATGTCGTCGCGGTTGTCGCCGCCGACGATGCCGGCGACCGTCAGGGTCGGGCGGGTGCGGATCTCGACCGCGGCCTGGGCGTCGTCGAGGCCGCCGATGAAGGAGTCGACTCCGGCCCGGGCGCGCAGGAAGTCGCCGTCGAAGTGCAGCCGGGCCAGCAGCTCCCGCTCCTCGTCGGTGGGCACCCGCGCGTCGTCGGCGAAGCCCGCCACGGTGACGGTGCCGTCGGGCCGCTGCAGGCTCGCCAGCGCCGCGGCCAGGCGGGTGGTCGCCGACGGCAGCAGCGCGGTGTTCTGGCTGGTCAGCTCACGGGTCAGGGTGGTGGCGGTCAGCCTGAGATAGAGCACGCCCTTCTCACTGAGCTTGAGCAGCGGCCTGCCCTGCTCGTCCACCCAGGAGTTCTCCCACAGGGTGCCGTCGCTCGTCAGCCGGTCGGCGTGCGCGCGGACGAACGAGCCGAGGCCGGGGCTGTGCAGCCACTGCTTGCCCTCCATGATGTAGCGGCTGGTGACCGGCGCCTTCTGGCCGGACAGCCGCCACGCGGCGGCGGCGTGCACCCGCGACATCAGGGCGCCCTTGTCGTCGGCGACGCCTCGCGCGTACAGCCGTCCGTCGTGGATCTCCGCCGCGTACGGGGGGCTGATCCACCGGTCGTCGTCGCCGGTCGGCTCCACCTCGACGTCGTAGTGGTTGAAGTGCAGCAGGGTGCGCTCCCCGCCGCCGATCTCACCCAGCACGTACGGGTGGGAGTGTTCCCAGGGGATGACCTCGGCGGTGCCGCCCCAGCGGCCGACCGAGGCGGCGAGGAACTCGGCGGTGGCCACCATCTGCTCGGGTTCCTGGCGGCGGCTGCGGATCCGGCAGAGCTGCTGCAGCTCCTCGACGAAGGTGTCGAGGTGGGCGTCGACGGCGGCCAGTGCGGCGGCGACATCGGGCTTGGACATGGAGTGCTCCTCACGCGTCACTGGGTGATCACTCCGCCGTCGACGTAGATCGTCTGACCGGTGGTCATGGCGGCGGCGGGGCTGAGCAGGAAGGCGACCGCGTTGGCGACGTCGCCGGCCCCTGCCATGCGGCCCAGGGGGATGGTGGCCATTTTGTCTTTCATGTACGCCTCGTTGGCGCGAACGTCGGCCGTCATGTCGGTGGGCACGATCGTGGGTCCGACGGCGTTGACCCGGACGCCGTCGGGGGCCCACTCCAGAGCGAGCACCTTGGCCATGTGCATCACCCCGGCCTTGCTGACGCAGTAGCCGAGGGTGTCCAGGACCGCGATGTGGCCGTTGGTCGAGCCGATGTTCACCACGCTCGCGGCGCTCTCACCGCCCTCGCCGGCCGCCTTGGCCGCGTCGCGCAGCGCCGGGTAGGCGGCCTGGGACATCCGGAAGGTGCCGGTGAGGTTGACGTCGAGGACGTCTGTGAAGTCACCCTCGCTCATCGTGGCCGCCGGCCCCCGCCGTACGATGCCCGCGTTGTTGACCAGGTGGTCGAGGCGGCCGTGCGCGGCGAGCACCTCGGCGACCAGCGCGCGGCAGGACTCCGCCGAGCGGACGTCGACGTGGTGGCGGGTGTGCCCGTCGCTCTCGGGCAGCGGCGCCTGCCAGTCGTCGCCGGAGGTCACGTCTGCCTGGGCCACGCGGGCGCCGCGGGCCGCGAGCGTGGCGGCGATCGCCGCACCGATGCCCCGGCCCGCGCCGGTGACCAGGGCCACCCTGCCGTCGAAGCGGTTCGGATCGCTCATGCGCCGATCACCCGGCTGTCCTCGGCCCAGAAGGCGAAGCGCCGCTGGGCGAAACGGATGAGGGAGTGCGCGATGAGGCCGAGCACGGAGAGCACCACCAGGACCGCGAACATTCCGGAGATGTCGAAGTTGTAGTTGGTCTGCAGGAGCAGGTACCCAAGCCCCTCCTTCGCGCCGATGAACTCGCCGACGACCGCGCCGAGGATGGCGAAGACGATCCCGATGTCGAGCCCGGCGAAGATGAAGGGCAGCGCGCTCGGCAGCCGGACCATGCGGAAGACCTGGAACCTGCCCGCGCCGAACACGGTCAGCATCTGGATCCGGTCGGCGTCGGCCGAGCGCAGCCCCTCGATGACGTTGACCAGCATCGGGAAGAAGGAGATGACCGCCGCCATGACGATCTTGCTGGTCATGCCGAAGCCGAACCAGACGACGAACAGCGGCGCCAGGGCGACCTTCGGCACCGTCTGGAAGGCGACGATGTACGGCATGAGCGTGCGCTCGGCCAGCCGTACCTGCGAGATCAGCGTGCCCAGCACCATCGCCGCGCCGACACCGATCACGAAGCCGATCAGGGACTCCTGGAGCGTGACCAGCAGGTGCGACCAGAACTGGTCGTCGGTGAGCTGGGTGACCAGCGACGCGACGATCTGCGAGGGCCGGGGCAGCACGTAGTCGTCGATGCCGAGGGGCTGCACGAGGAACTCCCAGGCGAGCACCGCGGTCACGAAGACCCCGGGGACCATGATGAGCTCGGGGCGCTCGCGGAGGTCGAATCCCCTCAGGCGGCTCTTTTTCCGTTCCTGGCCCGGCGGACGGGCGGGTCGGCCGTCGGTGGCCTTGGTCATTGTCATGGTGGTGTACCTCGTCAGTCGATGACGCCGGCGGCGTTGAAGTGCTGGCGGATTCGCGTCACGTAGACCCCTGCGCGATCGGAGGACATGACGCTGAGATCGCGCGGGCGCCCCAGCTCGATCGGGACGATCTCGGCGATCCGCCCGGGACGGGAGCTGAGCACGATGACCCGGTCGGACAGGAACACCGCCTCGGGGATGGAGTGGGTGACCAGGACGACGGTCTTGCCGCTCTCCTTCCAGATGCGCAGCAGCTCGACGTTCATGTACTCCCTGGTCATCGCGTCCAGGGCACCGAACGGCTCGTCCATGAGCAGTACGGACGGGTCGTGCACCAGGGCCCGGCAGATCCCGGCGCGCTGCTGCATGCCGCCGCTGAGCTCGTGCGGGTACTTGTCGCCGAAGCCGTCCAGGCCGACCATGTTCAGCAGGTTCCTGGCCTGCTCGCGGTAGACGGCCGCGTCGAGTTTCTGCACCTCGACGGGGACCATCACGTTCTCCAGGATGGTTCGCCAGGGCAGCAGGGTCGCGGCCTGGAAGACCATGCCCACCTCGGGGAGCGGCTTGGTCACGTCCCGTCCCGCGACACGGACGACGCCCTCACTCTTGGGGATCAGCCCGGCAAGGATCTTCAGCAGGGTGGTCTTACCGCATCCGGAGGGTCCGACGATGGAGATGAACTCCCCCCGCCTGACGGTGAAGCCGATGTCGGAAAGCGCATGGGTGGGCTCCGACCTGCGGGGCCGGTACAGCTTCTGCAGGCCGGCCACCTCGATCCATGCGTCTTCGTCCACCGATGCCGATGCGGCGGTGGCCTGGCGGCGGCCGGGGGTCCTGATGGCCATCGGCCCTCCTCTTCGATGCTCGGGTGCTGGTCGGTCGTGGTCGCCGGTCGCTCCGGCCCTGATCCACTTCTGGTGGTGCGGCCCCGGGTCCCGGGGGCCCACCCCGGGGTGTGGGGGCCCCCGTCACCGAAGGCGTACCACCCCCGGAAAATCGGGCTGTAACGCAGGGGCGGGGGGACAACCCCGGCGGAGT
>NZ_JBSFWD010000012.1:0-203908 GCF_053592655.1 Streptosporangium sp. NPDC002607 | reverse complement strand
GCGTCCTTGACCTCCTTCAGCACGGTGTCCCAGCCCGACTCGACCACCGGCGAGACCCGGACGGGGTCACCGGCACGCCCTGCTCAGGCGGGCGGCCCGGTGACCCGGTGCGCGGGCTCGGTTCCGGGCGCTGCTCAGTCCATGACGACGATCTGGCGCAGGACCTCGCCGCCCTTGAGCGCCGCCACGGCGTCGTTGAGGTCGGCCAGCTTGATGCGGGAGCTGATCATGCTCTCCAGGTCGAGCTTGCCGGCCTTGTAGAGTCCCGCGAAGAACGGGAAGTCGCGCCGGACGTCCGAGCCGCCGTACAGCGAGCTGAGGATGTTCTTGCCCTCGAACAGCAGGCTGAAGGCGCTCAGCGGGACGTTGTCGTCCATCGCGCCCGCGCCCACCACGATCATGTCGCCACCCCGGCGGGTCGCCTGCCAGGCCGTCATGATGGCGGCGGACTTGCCGACGGCCTCGAAGCCGTAGTCGAATCCGGCACCGCCGGTGAGCGTGCCGAGCGCGTCCATCAGCTGGTCGGGGGTGATGGCGTGGGTCGCGCCGACCTTCTTGGCGAGGGCGTGCTTGGACTCCAGCGGGTCGATCGCCAGGATCGTGGTGGCGCCGGAGATGCGGGCACCCTGGATCACCGAGAGGCCGATGCCGCCGGCGCCGACCACGGCGACCGTCGAGCCGGCCTTCACCCTGGCCGTGTTGAGCGCCGCGCCGACGCCGGTGGTGATCCCGCAGCCGATCAGGGCCGCCGCCTCGAAGGGCACCTCGGGGTCGACCTTGATCGCGCCCTGCCAGGGTACGACGATCTCCTCGGACCAGGTGCCGCACCCGGCCATGCCGAACGCCGGGGTGTCGCCGCCGTAGCGGAAGCGGGCGTTGACGAAGCTGTCCATCACGTAGGTCATGCACAGGAACGGCTGGTTGACCAGGCAGTTCGCGCAGGTGCCGCAGGCCGGGGTCCAGTTGATGATGACGTGGTCGCCCGGCTGCACCGTGGTCACGTGGTCGCCGACCTCGACGACCTCTCCGGCGCCCTCGTGGCCGGGGATGACCGGCAGCGGCATGGGCAGCACGCCGCTGATCACCGACAGGTCGGAGTGGCAGACACCGGTGGCCCTGACCTTGACGCGGACGTCCGTCGGGCCCATCGGGGCGAGGGTGAAGTCATCGCGGATGTCGAGCTTGTCGTCGCCGACGGCATGCAGAAGCGCACCACGCATGGGGGGACCTCCTAGTTCTCCTCAACGGAGAGTGCGGCTTTGGGACAGGACCGCACGGCGTGCCGGACGCGGTCCATCATCTCCGGCGGCGGCTCAGGCAGCAGCAGGTGCAGCTGGTCGTCGTCGTCGAGTTCGAAGACCTCCGGGGCGAGTCCCATGCAGATCGCATTGGCCTCGCAGACCAGATAGTCGACTTTGATTTTCATGCGGGCCTCCTAGCCGGGAATGGCGAGCTTACGGTGATCCCAAGAGATCACACGAGTGGGCTCGACCACAAAGGCGACCCTTTTGCGGCCGGTGTAGGTCACGTACTCGGTGAGCAACTCCTCCGCGTCGGGCATCCCGGCCATCCGTCTGGCCACGTTCATGCCGATGCCGAGGATGCCCTCGGAGTCGTCGATCCTCCGCGCCACCCCGTACACCAGTACGCCGCGCAGGTCGGAGTATTCCTCCCCGGCCTCGATCAGGCAGCTCACTCGGGCGTCGCGCTGGATGTTGAGTGTCTTCTGGGCCTTGCCGTAGGTCCAGAATGAGATCTTGCCCTCGGTCAACCCGTAGAACATGGTCACCATATGTGGGGTGCCGTCCGGGTTGATCGTGCCGAGCTGCAGTTTCCGCGACTCACCGACGAAAGCCGTCACCTCGTCGTCGGACATCACGATGCGGGCGCGCTGGTTCACGGTGCAAAGTAGAACACGTTCCATAAGGTCGGGCAAGGGCTGATCGGAATGTTGTTCGGTATGGGTAGTCTGCTGTGATGAGCAACGCCACCATGCCCGCCGACCTGCTGTACACCGCCCAGCACGCCAAGGGTTTCATGCCGCATGAGGAGGGAATCGCGCTGTTCGAGACCGCCGTCGAGTACGGCCCGCGCGGCCCGATCTGCGAGATCGGCAGCTACTGCGGGAAGTCGGCGGTCTACCTCGGCGCGGGTGCCCGGCAGGCCGGGTCCGTCGTCTTCACGGTGGACCACCACCGGGGCTCCGAGGAGATCCAGCCCGGGTGGGCCCACCATGACCCCACCCTGATGGACCCCCGATTCGGCAAGATGGACTCGCTGCCCACCTTCCGCACCACCATCGCCTCCGCGGGTCTCGAGGAGGAGGTCATCGCGATCGTCGGCAGGTCCGAGCGTGTCGCCGGGCTGTGGAACACCCCGCTGGCGATGCTCTTCATCGACGGCGGCCACTCCGAACTCCCGGTGACCAGGGACTACGAGGGGTGGGCACCGCACGTCATGCAGGGCGGCGCCCTGGTCTTCCATGACATCTACCCGGATCCGGCCACGGGCGGGCAGGCGCCGTACCGCGTCTACCAGCGGGCGCTCGCCTCCGGCGCGTTCAGGGAGGTCCGGCAGGAGGGCTCGCTGCGGGTGCTCGAACGGATCGGCCCCGGCATCGGCTGATCACCCCGTGCGGGGCGCCCGGTGCCGGGCGGGCGGCGGAGCCGTTTCAGCTCCCGGCCCGCGCAGACGATCACCAGGGCGAGGAACGGCCCGAAGACGACGTGGAACTGGACCAGCAGCCCGTAGACCGCCGCCGTGGCCAGGCCGAACACGACCTGGTCGCGCGCCCTGACCGGGGACGTGCCCGGATCGGTGATCACGTAGCCGGTGTAGAGGGCGAAGGCGGTCCCGGTCATCGGCAGCAGGGCGCTGACCGTCGACACGTCGCCCAGGCCGCCCCTGAGACACGCCTGCAGGGCGAACCCGCCCGCCCAGCCCAGGACCAGCGGCATCCTGCCGGTGGGTCCGGCGTTCGCCAGCACGCCCCCTGCCAGCACGGCCAGCGGCACGATCAGGTCGAAAGGACCCGAGACCCACGCGGTGAACTGGTAGGCGGGGGCGAGGCCGACCCACGGGAACAGCAGCAGCACGACGACGATCCCGAAGGCCACCGGATTCAGGAACGCGGCGCCGGGCACGTCCCCGCCGGTCCGCCTCGCCGGTTTCGTCGTTCCCGCCCCATCCGCCGTTCGCGCCGGCTCCGGCGCCCGCACGCGGAAGAGGTACGCGCTGCCGACGCCGATCAGGACGGCGAGCACGATCGGCATCAGATGCCCGTTGCCGTACAGCAGCATCGCGCAGAGCAGGCCGCGGATGTAGGAGGGCAGGAAGAAGTCGGCGACCCGGTCGCGGGGCACCCCGAGGTAGCGGGCCGGGCGCCGCCATGCCCACGCCTCCACGGTCTCCAGCACGAACTCGGTGGTCACGCCGGTGAGCGCGCCGGCCACCGGCGCCAGAGGGGACTGCTCGAAGCCGAGCACGGTGTGCCCGAGCACGGTGAGCAGGGTGAGGGACCACGCCGACCGCCGGAGCGCCCTGCCTCGGTTCGGGCCGGAGATCCTGGACTTCGCCGTCTCGGGGGGCGGGGCGGCGCTCACGGACGGCGGATCTCCGAGGCGTGGCCGTCGGCCAGCAGGATCCGGTGCCAGCCGGGCTCCAGGGACACCGACGCGGTACGGGTGCCGCCGCAGGCGTCCCTCCAGGAGATCTCGACGGGGACGGGGGAGTCCGGCAGGTGGTCGCCCAGGCCGAACAGCAGCTCGGGCGCGGAGAAGCCGTTGTGCCCGTTGGCGGGGTAGAGCTGCCTGCTACGCGTGACCCCGCCGGGCAGGCGCACCGTGGCGACGGCCCCGATGGCGGGCCGCGTCAGCCCGGGGCGTGTCCACTCCCGGCGCGCCGGACGGAGCCGTGTCCGGCCCGGTTGGGCCAGGGCGGGCCGCTCCGGTCCGGAGCGCGGTGCGGGGGATGGGAGGCAGGGGCCCGCGGGGAGACGGAGCCGCAGGCCCACGAACGGTGCCGTCGGGCCGTGGTTGCTGTAGAGCACCGACTCCGACCACTGGTTGGCGACCGCGAAGTCCAGTCGCCCGTCGTCGTCGACGTCGCCCACCGCGAAGGCCCGGCTGACCGTGCCGTCGCTGTCGCCGCCGACCCCGGCCCGCCGGGCCACGTCCGCGTAGCGGCCGTCCTCACCCCTGGTGAAGAAGGTGTTGGTGTCGTGGCCCGACAGGTCGTCCCCGGCCCGGATGCTCGGCCAGAGCGCGGGGCGGGAGAGGAACAGATCGCTCGCCGACGCCGCCTCCTGCAGTTGCGCCCACCGGTCGACCTCACCCCTGACGAACCCGGTCGCGTGCATGATCTCGTCGTCGCCGTCGTTGTCGAAGTCGGCGGCCTTGACGTCCCAGGACCAGCCGCTGCGGCTCAGCCCCAGTTCCTCACCGAGGTCGTCGTAGGGCGCGTGCCCCCCGTGCAGGTCGCCGGGCCGGGACACGAAGGCGAAGTTGCTCTGGTGCAGCGCGTAGTCCTCGGTGAGGTTGCTCACCAGGATGTCCGGCCTGCCGTCGGAGTTGAGGTCGGTGAAGCCGACGCCCATCCCCTTGAACGAATCGCGGCCGACGACCCTGGAGACGGGAGTCGTCAGGTGCCTGGTGCCCCTGGCCTCGGTGAACCGGATCCGGCCGGGTACCGACTCGTTGACCAGCAGCCGGTCGGGGCCGAAGTCGCATGCCAGGTACAGCTCGGGCCGCCCGTCGCCGTCCAGGTCCTGGGTGCCCAGCGCCAGGATCCAGCCTCCGTTCCCGATCTCGTCGAACACCCCCTCGGCCTCGGTGAACCGCGCAGGTCCGCTCGCCAGGTAGAGCCGGGCGCCGCCGCCGTTGGCGGCGGCGGACAGCGAGTCGGGCATCACCGCAGTGCCGGGGCCGTCGTCGTCGGGATCGCTGTCGTCGGGGGCACCGTCGTTGGGGGCACCGTCGCCCAGCACCCGGACGCCGTCGGGGAAATAGTCGCCGAAGACCAGGTCGAGGCGGCCGTCCCCGTCGAAGTCACCGGTCGTGGCGGCGCTGGTGTTCCAGATCTCCGGCTCCGTGGTCAGCGCGCGGTGGCGGAAGGCGGTTCCGGAAGGGGGTACCCCGGGCACGCGCAGGAAGAGCGAGGGGGAGCGGCCCCAGTAGTAGACGACCAGGTCCTGCCAGCCGTCCTGGTCGAGGTCGGCGGGCAGGCACCCGGCCGGCGCCTCGTACCGCCTGCGATCCGGGGGGACCAGCGTGAACGGCCGGTAGCCCCGGGGTGTCCCCGGTGCCCGCCTGACGGTCACCGTGTCATGGCGGGGATCGACCAGGCACAGGTCGTCGGCGACGACCTCGTTGTCCACGTCGAACAGCGCCACCCCGGCGCCCAGCGACGACACCCAGCCCTGGAGACCGGCGTATCCCGCCGCGACCGGCCGCAGGGTGCGGTCACCGGGTCCCGGGGGCGGCCCGAGCGGCCTCGCGTGGAAGGAGAAGTCGGCCGACGTCTCCGCGACCGAGGTGTCCGGCAGGCCGGTCAGCCTCCACCCGGCGGCGGCGGCGATCAGGGCGAGGACTCCCGCCGCGTACCTGCGAACCCCTGACACCGCTCTCACCGCCCCTTCGAGCCGCAGGTGACTATCTCGGCCGCGACCGGCTCGCGGTGGCGTGGTCCGGCATCGTCCGCACCACCCCTTCGAGCCGCGGTCATAAGTCGCGGTCGCGCCGTGCCCAGGCCTTCCGGACTCCCGCCCGCCAGGCCTGGTAGTGGTCGCCGCTGTGCGCGTTGTGGCCCAGCGCGACGAGCGCGGTGTCGGTCCAGCCCGCCGCCTCGTCCACTTCGGCCCCGCACAGCACGGGTGCGGCGGCGACGGTGTGCTCGGGGACCACGGCCGATATCAGCCGGGAGGCGCAGGCGAAGGCGCACCCCTGGGCGAGGTGGGCGCGGAAACCGTCCTCGGCCGCGGCGGAGGCCAGCCGCCCCAGGTCCGCGACGCCGGCACCCCCGGTGTACGTGGCGGCCAGACCCACGCCGCTCCACAGGTCGGCGCGGCGCCCCGCGGGAAACTCGGCGATGCGCAGCACGACGTCATCCGCCCCCGCGCACTCGTGGAACCAGAGCATCCGCCCCAGTCCCTGATCGAAGATCGCTCTCCGGGTCCGATCCATGAGCCCCGCCGTCCGCTGGCGTCCCACCGTACGGTCCGCGGAGAAGAAACCCTGGTGGAAGCCGAAGCCGTCGTGGGCCAGCCAGCGCAGCAGCGGGTGCACCGAGCGGACGCCCCACATCGGCCGTAGCCGCATCCGGGCGTACGCCCGGCCGGTGCCCAAATGGATGAGGTGCGGGTAGCGCATCCCCGGCCCGCTCAGCAGCTCCCGCAGGCGGCGCCCGCCGGTGAGGGTGAGCACGTCGAGGGTGGCGCAGGCCATGCCCGCGCCCTCGTACGCGAAACCGCGCAGGTCCTCGCGGAGGTCGTCGATCCGCTCGGCCTCCCCGGCGACCACCGCGTTGAACCCGGCCGTGAACGACCGCTCCGCGCCCTCCAGCCGCTCGCGCCCCGGCCCCAGCCGGAACCGCCGCACCCCGAACCCCACCCGGGCGGGGTTCTGCCACAGCAGCCGGGCCACGCCGTTCGGCCTGGGCGGCGCCGACGTCCCCGGAGCCGCCGCCCTCGGCTCGGAAAGGTCGGGCTCGGAAAGGTTGGGTTCGGAAAGGTCGGGTTCGGGTGAGCCGGGCTCGGAGAAGTCCGGCCGGGGGGAGGAGACCGAGGATTCCTGCGGACCCGGATGCTCGGCGGGGTCCGGAGGGCCGGCCGAACCCGTGGGTTCGGGGCGCCGCGGGGGTGCCGGGTTCGAGGGGGTGGGGGGTGGCGGGTCAGGGGTGCTTTCCGGGACGGCCTCCGCGCCGGCCGTCTCGGTGTCATCGCTCTGAGCTACCGTCCGAGTGCCCTCCGCATTACTCACGGACCCGAACGTAGTGAGCCGCATTCAGCCCTTCAAGCACCACGTTTCTGATTCCGTGCAAAGAAAACGCCGACGCCTCGGCCGGAGGCCGGGAGCTCAGCTCCTGGAACGGGCGTGGCTGCAGCCGCAGGTGGCGGTGGGGCGGTCGGTCAGGTACTTGCCCGCGTCGCGGAAGATGCCCGCGGCGGGGGTGTGCCCGGCCAGCGCGTCGGCGGCGAGTACGACCGCGGCCGCGGTGTAGGCGGAGCGCTCGTAGGGGAACCACTTCTCGTTCACGAACTGCCAGCCGGTCCAGTACGAGCCGTCCTCGTGCCGCAGGTGCTGCATGTCCGAGAAGAGCTTCCGCGCCCGGTCCCGGTCGCCCAGCGCGTCGAGGGTGAGCACCAGCTCGCACGTCTCGGCACCGGTCACCCACGGCTGGTCGGAGACGCAGCGGATGCCGAGGTCCGGCTCCACGAACGTGTCCCACTCCTCGGCCAGCCGTGCCCGCGCGGCCGGGCCGCGCACCGCGCCGCCCAGGATCGGGTAGTACCAGTCCATCGAGAAGCGGCTCTTGTCGGCGAACGCCTCGGGGTGGGCGACCAGTACGTGGCCGAGCTGGTCGGCGGCCAGCTCCCAGTCGGGCTGCGGGTCGCCCAGGTGCTCGCCGAGCAGCACGCCGCAGCGCAGGCCCTGGTGGATGGAGGCGCAGCCGGTCAGCAGCGCGTACCCGGCGGGCCTGCCGTCGGCCGCGCGCTCCCAGACGATCTCGCCCCGGGTGGTCTGCAGGCCGACCACGAAGTCCAGCGCCGCCCGGACCGGAGGCCACATCCGCCGGGCGAAGTCCTCGTCGGAGGTCACCAGCAGCTCGTGCCAGACGCCGACCGCGAGGTAGGCGGCGTGGTTGGACTCCCCGCCCTGCTCGACGGCCTCGCCGCCGACCAGCTTCATCGGCCAGGAGCCGTCGGAGCGCTGCGTGCGGACCAGCCAGTCGTATCCCCGGCGGGCGGGGCCGGTCAGCCCCGCCACGCTCATCGCCATCAGGCACTCGACATGGTTCCAGGCGTCCACGTGCCCCTCGGGCCATGGGACGCCGCCGTCGGGCTCCTGTACCGCCGCGATGCTCTGGGCGGTCTGCACAACCTGTTCCCAGGAGATCATGCGAGCTTCCGGACGTAGAGCACCACGCTCTTGCCGATGAGCGGGTTGAGCACGGCCTCGGCGATCCTGGTGGCGGCGGGGCGCTTCATGATGTCCCAGACCAGCAGCTCGTGGTAGGCCTTGGCCAGCGGGTGGTCGTTGTTGTCGACGCCGACCGCGCACTTGATCCACCAGTACGGCGCGTGCAGGCCGTGGGCGTGGTGGTGCGGGCCGATGGTGAAGCCCGTCGACTTGAGCTTCGCGCTCAGCTCGGCCAGCGTGTAGATGCGGACGTGCCCGCCGGGAGCGGTGTGGTACGCCTCGTCGAGCGCCCAGCAGATCCGCTCCGGCAGGAAGCTCGGCACCGTGATGGCCGCCTGGCCACCAGGCTTGAGGACCCGGAAGATCTCCCGCATCGCGGCCATGTCGTCGGGGATGTGCTCCAGCACCTCGGCCGCGATCACCCGGTCGAAGGCGCCGTCCTCGAACGGCATGTCGAGCGCGTCGCCCGTCACGGTGTCCGCCGTCGCCCCGGGCGGTATCTCACCGGCCTTGTCCATCGCGGCGAACATGCTCGCCACGCCTTCCAGCTCCCCCGCGTCCATGTCGAAGGCCACCACGTCGGCACCGCGCCGCAGTACCTCGAACGCGTGGCGTCCGCCGCCACACCCCAGGTCCAGCACCCGGGTCCCCGGACCCACGGGCAACCGGTCGAAGTCGACAGTCAGCACTGGCCGCTCCTTGTGAGAGGTGATCGTTTCAGGGGGTCGCTCACTTCGCGCGGTGGGCCTGGATGGCCTCGTGGTAGGCCTCCACGGTCCGCTTGGCGACGACGTTCCAGGTGAAGCGTTCCATGACCCGGTCGTAGCCCTTCTTGCCCACCGCGGCCCGCTCCTCGGGAGAGTCGTGCAGGCGGCGCAGCACCGCGGCCAGCTCCTCGGGGTCGCCGGGGGCCACCTGTACGGCGGCGTCGCCGACGACCTCGGGCAGCGCCCCGGTGCGGCTGGCGACCAGCGGGGTGCCGCAGGCCATGTGCTCGACGGCGGGCAGCGAGAAGCCCTCGTACAGGGAGGGGACGACCGAGATCTCCGAGGTGGCGATCAGCTCGCCCAGTTCGGTGTCGGAGATGCCGTGCACGAACCTGACCCGGTCCCGCAGCGCCAGCTCGCCGACGAGCTTCTCGGTCGGGCCGCCGGGGGTGGGCTTGCTGACCACCGTCAGGTGGACGTCGCGCTCGGTGGCGAGCTTCGCCACGGCCCGCAGCAGCGTCGCGACCCCCTTCATCGGGGAGTCGGCGCTGGCCACCGCGACGATGGAGCCGGGCCGCTTGGGAAGCTCCGGGCGCGGGTGGAAGTAGCGGGTGTCGACGCCCAGCGGGATGAGCCGCATGTTCTTCTGGGGCACGTTGAAGTCGCGGTGGATGTCGGCGAGGGAGGACTCGCTGACGGTCAGGATCGGGCTGAGCCGCGGCGCGACCTTGGCCTGCATGCGCACGAAGCCGTACCAGCGTCGCATGGAGAGCTTCTTGCGCAGCGGAGCCGCTTTCAGCTCGATGCGCCGGTCCACGCTGATCGGGTGGTGGATGGTCCCGACCACGGGGAACAGCTTCTGGATGCCGAGCAGTCCGTAGCCGAGGGTCTGGTTGTCCTGCACCACGTCGAAGTCGCCGACGCGCTTCTTCAGCTCGCGGTGTGCCCGCAGGGTGAAGGTCAGCGGCTCGGGGAACCCGGCGGTCCACATGGTGCCGACCTCGAGCAGGTCGATCCAGTCGCGGTACTCGCGGAGGCCGGGAGTACGGAAGGGGTCCTCGTCGCGGTACAGGTCCAGGCTGGGGACCTTGGTGAGGATGACGCCCTCGTCGAGCTCCGGGTAGGGCTGGCCGGAGAGGACCTCCACGCTGTGCCCGAGGGCGACCAACTCGCGGCTGAGGTGACGCAGGTAGACGCCCTGCCCACCGCAGGTCGGCTTGCTGCGATACGACAGCAGTGCCACCCGCAGTGATTCAGCACCCGGCACGGCAACCCCTTTCTCACCCTGCCCGAAAGGGGACAGGTACCGTGAAAGATGACCTTAGTCCTCGGACACTACCATTCGGTAGCTCTGTTGTACCTGATGTGGAATTGTTCCTAGGGCCTGCTTCACCGGGCACGAGCTGGGAGGTTAACCTGACCGAACAGGATTCGGTGGAACGCGTTCTAGCTGCGCCGTGAGGGAGATAGTGCCCACACGGGGGTGGGACGGTACATTCGCCAATCAAACGGCATAAGACCAGGCATAGGTCCCGCCCCCGCAAGCGAGGAGGACGCGTTGGCCAGGCGCGCGCTGATCACAGGTATCACCGGGCAGGACGGTTCCTATCTGGCCGAGTGCCTGCTCAGTCAGGGCTACGAGGTCTTCGGTCTGGCCCGAGGGCAGGCCAACCCGCGCGTCTCACGGCTCCGCAAGCTCCTGCAGGACGTTCAGCTCGTCCGGGGTGACCTGCTCGACCAGGGTTCGCTGATCTCCGCGGTCGAGAAGGTCCAGCCCGACGAGGTCTACAACCTGGGCGCCATCTCGTTCGTCCCCATGTCGTGGGAGCAGGCCGAGCTCACCGGCGAGGTGACCGGCATGGGCGTGCTGCGCATGCTGGAGGCCATCCGGGTCTGCTCCGGGATCTCCTCCTCGCGTACGGCCGCCGGATCCGGGCAGATCCGGTTCTACCAGGCGTCGTCCTCGGAGATGTTCGGCCAGGTCCGCGAGACCCCGCAGACCGAGATCACCCCGTTCCACCCCCGCTCGCCGTACGGCGTGGCCAAGGCGTACGGGCACTTCCTGACGCAGAACTACCGCGAGTCGTACGGCATGTACGCGGTGTCGGGGATCCTGTTCAACCACGAGTCCCCGCGCAGGGGCGCCGAGTTCGTCACCAGGAAGGTGAGCCTCGGGGTGGCCAGGATCAAGCTCGGCGTCGCCTCGGAGCTGCGCCTGGGCAACATGGAGGCGCGTCGCGACTGGGGGTTCGCCGGAGACTACGTCCGTGCGATGCACCTGATGCTCCAGACGGACACGCCCGAGGACTACGTGATCGGCACCGGCCGCACCCAGACCGTCCGCGACCTGACCGAGGCCGCCTTCGCCGCCGCCGGGCTCGACTGGGAGCGGTACGTCGTCACCGACCAGACCCTGCACCGCCCCGCCGAGGTCGACCTGCTCTGCGCCGACCCGAAGAAGGCCCGCGTCCAGCTCGGCTGGGAACCCTCGGTCACCTTCGAGGAGCTGGTGGCGATGATGGTCGAGTCGGACATCAAGCTGCTCTCCGACGGCGGCGACCCCGACCAGGACTCCTCCTGGCCCTGAGGCCGGGCCTCTCCGGATCGGCTGCCCGGAGCATTCCGGGCCTCGGGGCTTCTGCTGCGGCAGGGGGCCGCCTATCGTCATTCCTTGGATCAGAAGCGGTTCCGGCCGTCCGCTGACGGGGACGTGGAGACGAGGTGAGCGATGTCCGAGCCGGGCCCGCTGACCGTGGGCGACCCCGAGCGGATCGGCGGCTACCGGCTGAGCGGGGTGCTGGGCGACGGAGGTCAGGGCGTGGTCTACCTCGGCCACGATCCTGCGGACCGCAAGGTCGCGATCAAGGTGCTCCACGTCCGGATGGCGACCGATCCCAAGGTGCGCGAGCGGTTCATGCGCGAGGCGGAGATCACCCGCCGGGTCGCGGCGTTCTGCACCGCCCAGGTGCTGGGCGGGGGGATTGTCGGCGATCGGCCCTACCTGGTCAGTGAGTACATCCCCGGGCCTTCGCTGAAGGAACTGGTCACCGGCGACGGGCCGCGGATCGGCAGCAGCCTGGACCGGCTCGCGGTCGCCACCCTGACGGCGCTGGCCGCGATCCACCGGGCAGGGATCATCCACCGTGATTTCAAACCCGACAACGTGATCATGGGCCCGGAGGGGCCGGTGGTCATCGACTTCGGAATCGCCCGGGTGCTGGCCGTCACCACCACGGGTTCGGGGCTGGTGGGCACCCCCGCCTACCTGTCGCCGGAACAGCTTGACGGTCACCAGGCCGGCACGGCGTCGGATGTGTTCAGCTGGGCCGCCACCATGGTGTTCGCCGCCACGCGGCATCCGGCATTCCCCGGCGCCATACCGGCGGCGGTGATGAACGCCGTCTCCAACCGCGAACCCGACCTCGCCGGAGTGCCCGAGCGTATCCGCCCGCTGCTGGCAGCCTGCCTGGCCAAGGACCCCGGCGCCCGGCCCACCGTGGCCGACCTGCTCGCCACCCTCACCCGTGAGGAATCCAGCACGGTGGATCACCGGCCGCGCGGCCCCGCCCCGCCGCCTCCGGCGTCCCGTGTCCCGCGCCATTCCGTCAGGGGACGCCTGGTGGCCGTGGCGGCGATCGTCGCCGTTCTCATCCCGGCCGCCGCGGTCTTCTGGTCGTGGCAACCGGAGTCCCCCGAATCTTCCACCCCGCCGTCCACAACCCCCTCCGGAACCTCGGCCCTGTCGTTACCGTCCTCATCCGCCACGGGTTCCTCCAGGACCTCCGCTCCGTCGCCCGGTCAGACTTCGAAGGTCGTTCCCTTCGGCATGCCGGTCGGCAGGCCGTTCACCGGGCACACCGGGGGAATCCATTCGATGGCGGTGGCGGAGTTGGCGGGACGGCCGGTCGTCGTCTCCGGCAGCAGCGGCGGCGACGGGGGGCGCACTGCGCGGGTGTGGGATCTGGCCACCCGGAAGCAGATCGGCAGGCCGTTCACCGGCTACGCGGTCACGGTGGCGGAGTTGGCGGGGCGGCCGGTCGTCGTCTCCGGCGACCACGACGGGATACGGGTGTGGGACCTGGCCACCCGCGAGCAGATCGGCGGGCTGCTCACCGGCCCCGGTACGGGGCTCACGTCCGTGTTGGTGGCGGAGCCGGCGGGGCGGCCGGTCGTCATCGCCACCGGTAACGGAAAAATATATATGTGGGATCTGGCCACCCACGAGCGGATCGGCAACCCGTTGACCACGCGCACCGCTTCGGTCGAGTCGATGGTGGTGGCGGAGTCGGAGGGGCGGCCGGTTCTCGTCTGCGGCGGCTACGGCGGAATCGTGCAGGTGTGGGACCTGGTCACCCGCAGGCAGATCGGCAGCCCGTTCACCGGCTACACCGACGCCGACCTGTCGGTGACGTTGGCGGTGGCGGAGTGGGAGGGGCGGCCGGTCCTCGTCGCCGGTGTCTCCGGCGGCGACGGGGAGCGCACTGCGCGGGTGTGGGATCTGGCCACCCGCGAGCAGATCGGCAAACCGTTCACCGGGCACACCTCGGGAGTCGAGTCGGTGCTGGTGACGGAGCTGGCGGGGCGGCCGGTCGTCGTCTCCGGCGGCTACGACGGGGTGCGGGTGTGGGATCTGGCCACCCGCGAGCAGATCGGCAGGCCGTCCACCGGCCGCACACAGGAGATCACGACGATGCTGGTGACGCGACTGCGGGGGCGGCCGGTCGTCGTCTCCGCCGGCTTCGATGGAGAGATACGGGTATGGAGCCTGACTCCGCCCTCCCCCGCGCCCGGCTCCTGAGCGTCCGCCGCCTCTGCCGGATCCCCCGCAGGAAACCTCCCCGCGTCCCGGCGGCACTGCCGGAGCCCACCTCCGAGGATCACCGCCTGCCTGGAGAAGATCCGCGCTGAGGGCGGCACCATCCGCGCGGCCGACCCGGTCGAGAAACCGCTGGAGACCGTCATCCGGCCAAGGATCACCGTGTGGCCGGCGCGTTCGTGGACCCCTCGGTGCGGCCGGCCAGTCGTTCGTAGCGTTGTTTGGCCGCCTGAGGGGTGCCGAGGCCGAGGCCGAAGGCGATCTCCTGCCAGGTGAGGTCGCGGCCGCGCGCCATGAGCAGGAGCGCCGCCTCCAGCTCGTCCATCTCCGCGCGGGCGCGGGGCAGCAGGGTCAGGGCGGCGGTGATGTCGGCGCGGTCCACCTCCGGCTCACCCTCCTCGCGCTCGGCGGCGCCGCTCAGCAGGAACGACACCAGCCGGACGGTCTCGTGCGCCCCGAGGACCGTGGGGTGGACCTGCCGGCGGCGCTGGGCGTCGTCGGTCGCGTGGCGCTCGGTGATGCGCGACAGGGAGGCGTACTCGCGGTGCGCTCGTGCCTGGCTCGGGTTCGGAGGCGTGAAGGCACCGGCTGATTCATCGTGGTTCGCGGACATGCGAACCACGATCGCCTATCGAACGGCTTGTTGTCAATAAATCGTGTTAAACGATTTGTTTAAACAGTGCCGCCTCCCCCCGACGGGGACGGAGGCGGCTCTCGGGTCATCGAAGCCTTTCGAAAGGTCGTTGAGGAGGCCGGACAGGACACGGCGGGCCAGCCGGGCGCATCCGGGCGGGTCGGTGACGATGCCGTGCCGTACCGGCCAGCGCCATCGTCCGTCAGGTACGGCGTCGGCCGCACCCGTGACCTGACTCGACGGATCCGCCGGGACGGCGGAGGGCTCGTAGATCAGCGTGTCGCCGCCGGAGAGCAGCCGGGTCCGGGCGGTGCCCAGGTCAAGGGCGGCCCGCCTACCGGGATCGGTCATCTCCTCACCTCCTCGTGTCCCGGCAGACGACGCAGTACCGGGTGTGCGGAGAGGCGGCCGGTGATCGCCGGCGATCACGGCCGGGCCTCAGGTTATGGAGACCGGCAGGTCCTTGATGCCGTTGATGAAGTTGGAGCGGAGCCGGCGGGCGGGGCCGGCCTGCTCCAGGTTCGGCAGCCGCTCGGCCAGCACCTCGAAGAGCACCCGCAGCTCCAGCTTGGCGAGGTGGTTGCCGAGGCAGAAGTGGGCACCGCCACCGCCGAAGCCGATGTGCGGGTTGGGGTCGCGGCCGATGTCGAAGGTGCCGGGGTCGGCGAACACCTCCTCGTCCCGGTTGGCGGAGCTGTAGAAGACCACGATCTTGTCGTCGGCCTTGACCTCCTGGCCGCCGATCGTCGTGTCGACGGTGGCCGTACGGCGGAAGAGGTTCACCGGGGAGACCCAGCGGACGATCTCGTCGGCCGCGGTGCGGGCGAGGGTGCGGTCGGCGACCAGGCGCCGCCACTGCTCGGGGTGTTCGAAGAAGGCGAGCATGCCGCCCGAGGCCGCGTTGCGGGTGGTCTCGTTGCCCGCGACCACGAGCAGCAGCACGAACAGGTCGAACTCCTCCTCGGTGAGGGTCTCCCCGGCGGCGTCGGGCATGATCAGCTTGGTGACGATGTCCTCGCGGGGCCGTTCCCGGCGCTCGGCGGCCAGGGTGTTGGCGTAGGCGTAGACCTCCATGGCCGCGTCCGTGCCCTCGGCGGGGTCGGTCGCGTAGTCCGGGTCGTTGGCCCCGATCATCCGGTTGGACCAGTTGAAGATCTTGTCCCGGTCCTCGACGGGGGCGCCGAGCAGCTCGCAGATCACGTACAGCGGCAGCGGTGCGGAGATGTCCCTGACGAAGTCGACCGAGCCGCGTGCCTTGGCCTCGTCCACCAGCTCGTGGCAGATGTCGCGGATGTGCTGCTCAAGGGCGCCCATCATGCGGGGGGTGAACCCCCGGTTGACCAGGGAGCGCCGCCGGGTGTGCTCCGGCGGGTCCTGGTTGAGCATCATCATCCGCTGGAGGGCGCGCTGGTCCTCGGGCATCTCGTCGAAGAGCGCGAGCTTCCTGCTTGAGGAGAACAGGTCGGAGCGGCGGGAGACGTGCACCACGTCGGTGTGCCGGGTGACCGCCCAGAAACCCGGCCAGTCCCGTTCGGCGTCACCCGGGTGCGCGTAGACCGGCGCGTTCGCCCGTAGCCAGGCAAGCTGATCGTGCGGCGCGCCGTTCCGCCAGTAGAAGTCCTGGTCGACCAGATCGATGTCCAACGGTCCTCCTGCGTGAACCGGGTCGGCGTTCCCGTGACGCGGCTCGTTGTCGGTGCGGCCTGCGAGTGCGGTCGGCGACGTGCTCCCCCGTTCGCGCGGAACGTTCCTCGCGGGACGTCCGTCACGGACGGGACTGTTCTCCCTCTCTCCCAGGGGGCACGCCGTCTTGCCAAGTGGTCGATCTAACGCTTGGTAGGGCTGCTTTCTGAAACGTGTTCTATTACGTGGCGGGTGTCCCGTCAAGTCGGGAGCCGCCGGACCACGGTCGCCCGGAACCCTACCTCGTGAGGCCCGGGAAGCGAGTGCTTCCCGGGCCTCAAGGGGATCGGGGACGACTCCGCACGGGAACCGGCGACGGATCCCGTGCGGGAGCCCCGCGGCGAGCGGACCGCGTACGGGTCAGAACGCGATGTCGCGCCAGGTGCCGACCTCGGCGGCGGTCAGTGCCCTCGGCAGGACGGCCATGCGGTCGACCGCCCCGCTCAGGCGCTGGCCGCCGCCCTGGTCGGCGCCGAAGCGCAGCGGCCGAGAGGTGCAGCCGGTGATGCCGTCGGTGGTGGCCGTGCCGCCGCCGACCCGGGTGCCGTCCACGTACGTGTTGATCGCGCCGGTCCGGTCCATGGTGACGACGAGGTCGATGTAGCGGCCGGTCGGGATCGTCCCGCTCAGCCCCACGTTCAGCCCGGCGCCGATGAAGCGCAGGGTGTTGGAGGGGGTCAGGTCGACGATGATCCCGTCGGTGCCCGGGTTGCCGCTCGGCTGGGAGTCGAAGAGCCGCCGGTAGCCGGTCCCCTCGATCTTGACCTCGGCCGCGAACGTCGCCTCGGGCAGGTAGCCGATCAGCGTGTTCTCCGTGGTGATGTAGGTCGAGCCGTTCAGGACCAGCCCGCTGCCGCTCGGGGCCGCGGTGTCGTAGGTAGCGGCGCCGACGACGGTGCCGTGCCTGCCGCTGCCGGAGGAGTCGGTGACGGTCGTGCCCGACGTCGGGTCCCAGGCGACGACGGCCCTGCCCGCCGGGGGAGAGACGCACGGGCTGAGGCGGACGGAGGTCGCACCACCGGCCGTCCAGCCGTCGCCCGCGAGTTCCGCCGTGATCCGCGCGGATCTGGTCCCGTTCGCCGGGCCGACGGCCACGGTGAACGAGGCGGTCCTGGACTGCCCGACCGGGACCTCCGGCACCTGGATCGAGACGGGCGTGGCCGTCCAGCCCCGCGGCAGGACGAGGGTCGCCGCGCCCGCGGGCACGGTGCGACCCCCGGTCGCGGTGACGGTGACCTCGACCGGGATCGACTCACCGCTGCCCGCGGCCCCGGGAGCGGTGATCTTGACGACCACCTCGTTGACGATCGTGTAGGACCTGCCCGCCTTGGCGTCGATGGTGATGACGTCACCGTCGCGGCGCGGGTCGATCGTCCTGCCACGCTCGTCCTCGACGCGGTAGCGGCCACCGATCATGGCGGCCCGGACCTTGAGGGGACCGGACCTGCCGGCGTGCACGGTGACCCTGTCGGCGTTGCCGTCCTTCCAGGAGGCGTCCACGGTCACGTCACCGCGGGCCCGCAGACCGGTCACCGAGCCGGTGGCCCAGGTCGACGGCAGCGCGGGCAGCACGTGGACGGTGTCGTGCTGGCTCTGCAGCAGCATCTCGGCCATGCCGGAGGTGGCGCCGAAGTTGCCGTCGATCTGGAACGGCGGGTGGGTGTCCCACAGGTTGTCCAGCGTGGAGCCCTTGAGCTGCTCGCCGAGCATCTTGTGCGCGTGGTCGCCGTCCAGCAGGCGTGCCCAGAAGTTGATCTTCCATGCCTTGCTCCAGCCGGTGCCGCCGTCGCCCCGCGCGGTGAGTGAGACCTTGGCCGCCTCGGATTCGGGGGTCCCGGCCGTTATCTGCCGTCCGGGGTGCAGCGCGAACAGGTGGGAGACGTGCCGGTGGGTGTTGCCCCGGTCGTCCAGGTCCTCCTTCCACTCCTGGAGCTGTCCCCAGGAACCGATCCGGATGCCCGGGTCGAGCTTGGCCAGCGCGGCCGTCACCTCGGCCTGGAAGGCCTTGTCGGTCTTCAGTTCCTTCGCCGCCTCCAGGGTGTTGGTCAGCAGATCGAAGACGATCTGCTGGGACATCGAGGCGCCCGCCGTGAAGTCGCCCTGCTCGGGGGAGTAACTGGGGGAGACCACGAGAGCGCCGTCACGCGGGTCGGTGTAGAGGGTGTCCAGCCAGAACTCGGCCGCGCCCTTCATCACCGGGTACGCGGTCTTGCGCAGGTATTTGGTGTCGCCGCTGAAGCGGTAGTGGTCGTACATCTGCTGGGTCAACCACGCCGCCGCGTCCGGGAACCAGAACGCGGTGGCCCAGTTGTGCACGCCGGTGAAGCCGAACGGGTTGGTCTCGTTGTGCACCACCCAGCCGCGCGCCCCGAACATCTCCCGCGCGGTCTTCGCGCCGGGGGCGACCATCGACTGGATGTAGCGGTCGTACGGTTCGGTCGTCTCGGCGAGGTTGGTCTGCTCGGCGAGCCAGTAGTTCATCTGCAGGTTGATGTTGACGTGGTAGTCGGCCGACCAGGGGGGGTTGGTCGAGTTGTTCCACACGCCCTGCAGGTTGGCCGGGAGCGACCCCTTCCTGGAGGAGGCGATCAGCAGGTAGCGGCCGTAGGCGAAGAACATCGCCTCCAGCGCCCGGTCGTCGGCCGAGGCACCGCCGGTGTACGCCGCGCGGAGCCTGTCGGTCGGGACGGCCGGGGCCCGCTGACCGAGGTCGAGCCTGACCCGGTCGAACAGCTTCCGGTAGTCGGCCAGGTGGTCGGACCTGAGCTTTTCGTACGACTTCCCGGCGGCCTTGTCGACCGCCGAGGTGACCTTGGCGTGCGGGTCGGCGCCCCGGTAGGTGGGGTAGGTGTCGGCGTAGTCGGTGCCCGCGGACAGCACGAACACCGCGCTGTCGGCGCCCGCGACGGTGATCCGGTCGGTGCCGTCGGTGCGGGTGCCGCCCTGGGTGATCACCTGGACCTGGGACTCGAACCTCATACCGTTGTCGGCGAGCGCACCCCGGACCGTCAGGCGTCCCTTCGAGACCGAGACCTGCCTGTCGGAGCGGGGGGAGGAGGTGCGCAGCGTGAAGGAGACCTTGCCCTTCTCGCCGGCGGAGATCCGGCCGACGATGACGTTGCCGGGGTGGCTGGCGAAGTACTCGCGGGAGTAGGTCACGCCGTCCGCGGTGTAGCCGACCCTGGCGACCGCGTCGCGCAGGCTCAGCTCCCGGCGGTAGCCGGTGGTGGCCCCGGGGGTCTCGGGCATGTCCAGCCAGAGGTCGCCGAAGGTCTGGTAGGCGCCGAACCCCCTCTTGGGCTGGCCGAGCTTGGCCGCCACCGCCGTGGGGGAGATCTTGCCGTCGCGGTCGATCTCTGCCCTGACCTCGGCGATCGCGTTCGGCCTGGGGGAGGTCCAGTTGCCGAAGTCGTAGCCGTCGGAGCCGGGACCGCCGGTCCACAGGGACTTCTCGTTGAACTGGATCTGCTCGCCGCCGACGCCGCCGAACACCATGGCGCCCAGCGCGCCGTTGCCGATCGGCAGCGCCTGGGTCTCCCAGTCGGTGGCGGGCTTGTCGTACCAGAGCGTCAAGTCATCGGGTGTATCTGCTTGTGTCATGTTCGCTGACAGCTCCGCATTCGCCGGACCGAGTCCGTATAGCCCGGTAGTGAGGGTGAGGGTGGCGAGGAGAACTATGGCGAGGCGTCGTCGTGGGGGGCGATGCAACGAATTCCTCCGATCACAGGGCGGGACTGTTTCTAGGAGATAGCACCGAAACTCCGCCGTAACAAGCCTCATCCTCCGATGTTTGTTACGAGTCGATCGCTCGCGCCCTCGTCACCGAAAGCCGCGCCGTAGACGATCTTTGCTCCTGTCCGCCGGGGGAAGTCCGATGACTGAAGGCTGAAACTGGGCCATGATCCGGTATAACCCCTGTCAGATGGGATTTCTCCTCGATAACGGATCGGATGTATCGGGGGCGAGGGGGTTGACATCGAGGTTCAGCGTCGTTCAGCATCACGGAACAAGACATCCGATGTATCAACGAAGGGTGCGGTGTGAAGCTGCTGCGAGTAGGACCCGTCGGCCATGAGCGGCCGGCCGTCCTGGACGGGGCCGGTAACCTCCGCGAAATCTCCGAAGCCGAGATCGACGGGGCTTTCCTCGCCTCCGGGGGAGTGGCTCGCGTCCGGGAGGCGCTGGAGCGGGACGAACTGCCCGTGCTGGACGCCGAGGGACTGCGGATCGGCGCCCCGATCGCCAGGCCGGGCAAGATCGTGTGCATCGGGCTCAACTACCGTGACCACGCGGAGGAGACGAACACCCCGCCCCCGGCGGAACCGGTCGTCTTCATGAAGGCCGCCAACACGATCGTCGGTCCCGACGACGAGGTGCTCATCCCCAGGGACAGCGTGAAGACCGACTGGGAGGTCGAGCTGGCGGTCGTCATCGGCGAGACGGCCCGCTACGTCGAGACGGACGAGGAGGCGCTGTCCAAGATCGCGGGCTACACCATCTCCAACGACGTCTCCGAGCGCGAGTTCCAGCTGGAGCGCGGCGGCCAGTGGGACAAGGGCAAGTCCTGCGAGACCTTCAACCCGCTCGGCCCCTGGCTGGTCACCTCCGACGAGATCCCCGACCCGCAGGCCCTGGGCCTGCGCCTGTCGGTGGACGGCGTGCGGCGCCAGAGAGGCGACACCAAGAACATGATCTTCACCGTGGCGGAGATCGTCCGCTACCTCAGCCGGTTCATGGTCCTCGAACCCGGTGACCTCATCAACACCGGCACCCCCGCCGGCGTCGCGCTCGGCCTGCCCGGCACCCCGTACCTGCGAGCGGGGCAGATCATGGAACTGGAGATCGACGGCCTCGGCGCCCAGCGGCAGACGGTGGGACAGGCATGAGCGAGGGGGTGGGCGCGTACCACATCACCTCGATGGAGACCCATGACATCCGCTTCCCCACCTCGCTGGAGCTCGACGGCTCCGACGCGATGAACCCCGACCCCGACTACTCGGCCGCCTACCTGGTGCTGAGGACCGACGACGGGTTCGAGGGCCACGGCTTCGCCTTCACCATCGGACGCGGCAACGAGGTGCAGACCTCCGCGATCAGGGCGCTGGAGCCGTACGTGCTCGGCAGGGACGTCGAGGACATGGGCGCGCTCTGGAAGGAGATGGTCCACGACTCCCAGCTGCGCTGGCTCGGCCCGGAGAAGGGCGTCATGCACATGGCGATCTCCGCCGTGGTCAACGCGTTCTGGGACCTGAAGGCCAAGCGGGCGGGCAGGCCGCTCTGGCTGCTGCTGGCCGAGATGTCGCCCGAGGAGCTCGTCGAGCTGGTCGACTTCCGCTACCTCACCGACGCGCTCACCCCGCGGGAGGCGCTGGAGATCCTGCGCGCCGCCGAGCCCGGCAGGCGCGAGCGCATCGCCCACCTGCGCGAGCACGGCTACCCGGCCTACACGACCTCACCGGGATGGCTCGGCTACGGCGACGACAAGCTGCGCCGCCTGTGCAAGGAGGCGATGGACGAGGGCTTCACCCAGATCAAGCTGAAGGTCGGCGCCGACCTGGAGGACGACCGGCGGCGGATGCGCATCGCCCGCGACACCTGCGGCGACGACTTTCCCATCGCGATCGACGCCAACCAGCGCTGGGACGTCGACTCCGCCATCGCCTGGGTGAACGCCCTCGCGGAGTTCCGCCCGCACTGGGTGGAGGAGCCGACCAGCCCCGACGACGTGCTCGGCCACGCCGCCATCGCCAGGGGCATCGCGCCCATCCCGGTCGCCACCGGTGAGCACGTCCAGAACCGCATGGTCTTCAAGCAGCTCCTGCAGGCCGACGCGATCTCCTACCTGCAGATCGACGCGGCCCGCGTCGCGGGGGTGAACGAGAACATCGCGATCCTGCTGCTCGCCGCCAAGTTCGGCGTCCCGGTCTGCCCGCACGCGGGTGGGGTCGGCCTGTGCGAGCTGGTGCAGCACCTGTCGATGTTCGACTACGTCGCGGTCAGCGGTTCGATGGAGAACCGGGTGATCGAGTATGTCGACCACCTGCACGAGCACTTCGTCGACCCCGTGGTGATCGAGAACGGCGCCTACGTCGCGCCGAGCCTGCCCGGTTTCGGCGCGGCCATGCACGCCGCGTCGATCACCGACCACACCTACCCCGACGGCCCGGTATGGAGGTCCCTCAATGGGTGAGTTCGACGGCCTGCGCGCCCTGGTCACCGGTGGCGGTTCCGGCATCGGCCTGGCCGCCGCCACCCTGCTGGCCGAGCGGGGCGCGCGGGTGGCCTGTCTGGACATCAACGCCTCCGGTGGTCCGTTCGTCGAGGTCAAGGCGGATGTCACCGACGAGGAGGCGGTCCGCGCGGGCGTCTCCGGGGCCGTCGAGCAACTCGGCGGCCTGGACGTCCTCATCAACAACGCCGGGATCGGCGCCGCAGGGACGATCGAGGACAACTCCTACGAGGAGTGGTCGAAGGTTCTGGACGTCAACGTGCTGGGCATCGTCCGGGTCACCCGGGCGGCCCTGCCGCACCTGCGCCGCTCGGCGCACGCCGCGATCGTCAACACCTGCTCGATCGCGGCGACGGCGGGACTGCCCCAGCGGGCGCTCTACAGCGCGTCCAAGGGGGCCGTCCAGTCACTGACCCTGGCGATGGCCGCCGACCACGTCCACGAGGGGATCCGCGTCAACTGCGTCAACCCGGGCACCGCCGACACTCCCTGGGTGCGGCGCCTGCTCGACGCGGCGCGGGATCCGGCGGCCGAGCTGGCGGCACTGGAAGGCCGCCAGCCGATGGGCCGCCTGGTGAGCGCCCCCGAGGTCGCCGCGGCGATCGCCTACCTCGCGAGCCCGCTCGCGGCGTCCACCACCGGTACGGTCCTGGCCGTGGACGGTGGAATGCACGGGCTCAGGCTCCGGCCCAAACCCTGATCCCGAGGTCGGCCTGACCCGGATGAGACAGCGCTCCATAGAAAACTCACCCCCCACATGGCTTTGAATCGAGGCAAAGGTATGAAAATCGGACCCGCGGCGACAGGCGCGGCACTGCTCGCGCTCGCCTTCACCCTCTCCGCGTGCGGATCGCCGGAGGCCACCGGTACCGGCGCGGCCCAGCCCGCCGGTGAGGCCGGTGCCAAGGGCGGCAAGGTCGGGATCGACTTCCCCCGCGCGGACTCCGACTTCTGGAACTCGTTCAACAAGTACGTCCCGCAGATGGCGACCGAGCTGGGCGTCGACCTGATGCCGCCGACCAACTCGCAGAACGACGTGGCCAAGCTGGTGGCCAACACCCAGGCCCTGTCGGGACAGGGCGCCAAGGTGATCGTCATGGCCCCGCAGGACACCGGCGCGATCGCCTCCACGCTGCAGACCCTGGAGGGCAAGAACATCCCCGTCGTCACCGTGGACACCCGCCCGGACAAGGGCAAGGTCTACATGGTGGTACGGGCCGACAACAAGGCGTACGGCACGAAGGCCTGCGAGTTCCTCGGCGAGAAGCTCGGCGGCAAGGGCAAGGTCGTCCAGCTCATGGGCGCGCTCTCGTCGATCAACGGCCGTGACCGGGCCGAGGCGTTCGGCGCCTGCATGAAGGAGAAGTTCCCCGAGATCACGGTCTTCGACGAGCCGACCGAGTGGGAGGGCACCAAGGCCGCCTCGATGCTGCAGACCCGCCTTGAGCAGCACCCGGATATCAAGGGCGTCTACATGCACGCCGGAGGTGTCCACCTGGCCCCCACCATCCAGGTGCTCAAGGCCAAGAACCTGATCGTGCCGCCGGAGGACCCCAAGCACGTCTTCGTGATCTCCAACGACGGCATCCCGCAGGAGTTCGAGGCCATCCGCAAGGGCGAGATCGACGCCACGGTCTCCCAGCCGGCCGACCTCTACGCCAAGTACGCGATGTTCTACGCCAAGGCTGCGGCCGAGGGCAAGACCTTCCAGCCCGGCCCCACCGACCACGACAGCACGATCATCCAGCTGCCGAACGGTCTTGAGGACCAGCTCCCCGCCCCGCTGGTCACCAAGGAGAACGTGGACGACAAGGCTCTCTGGGGTAACCAGGTCAAGTGATGACATCTTCCGTCACGGCGGTCGAGGCGGTTGGGATCACCAAGCGCTTCGGCCCCACCACAGCCCTCAACGGCGCCGGGATCGCCATCGCCGAGGGGGAGACGCACGCGCTCGTCGGCAGGAACGGCGCGGGCAAGTCCACGCTGGTGTCGATCCTGACCGGCCTGCAGCGTCCGGACGAGGGTGAGGTCCGCTTCGCCGGGCGGCCCGCGCCGCCGCCGGCCGACCGGGACGCCTGGCGGCAGCGTGTCGCGTGCGTCTACCAGAAGTCGACGATCATCCCCACGCTCTCCGTCGCGGAGAACCTCTTCCTGAACCGCCAGACCGAGCGGGGCAGGATCAACTGGCGGACCCTGCGAAGGCGGGCCCGGCAGCTCCTGGAGCAGTACGGCGTGGACGTCGACGCCGAGACCATGGCCGGGGATCTCGGCGTCGAGCAGCGCCAGCTGCTGGAGATCGCCAGGGCGCTGTCGTTCGGCGCCCGGTTCATCATCCTGGACGAGCCCACCGCCCAGCTCGACGGCCCCGCCATCCAGCGGCTCTTCGACCGGATGCGCGCCCTGCGGGAGCAGGGCGTCACGATGATGTTCATCTCCCACCATCTTGAGGAGGTGTACGAGATCTGCCAGAGCGTCTCGGTCTTCCGCGACGCCCGGCACATCGTCACCGCCGCGGTCGGCGACCTGCCCCACGACCGGCTCGTCGACGCGATGACCGGCGAGGCCACCGCCGCCTACGAGTACCGCACCCGCACGCCCGATACCTCGGCCCCCGTGGTGCTCTCGGCGCGGGCGCTCAGTCTCGCGGGTCGCTACCAGAACGTGGACCTGACCGTTCGCGCGGGCGAGATCGTCGGTCTGGCCGGCTCGGGCAGCAGCGGCAAGGTCGGTCTCGCCGAGACCCTGGTCGGCCTGCACCGGGCGGACACCGGGACGGTGACGGTCAACGGCACGGAGGTCAGGCAGGGCGATGTGCCGTCGGCGCTCCGCGCCGGGCTCGGCTTCGTCCCCCAGGACAGGCACCACCAGGGCTTCGTCCCGCTGCTGTCGATCGCCGAGAACGCGACCATCCCGATCGCCCACAAGCTCGGCCGCTTCGGCGCGGTGTTCCCGGCCCGCCGCCGCGAGCGTGGCGCCCGGATGATCGAACAGCTGGACATCAAGACGACGGGGCCCGACCAGCCGGTGGCCGACCTGTCCGGCGGCAACGCCCAGAAGGTGGTGCTGGCCAGGGCGCTCGCCGACGACCCTCGCGCGCTCGTGGTCATCAACCCGACCGCCGGGGTGGACGTCAAGGCCAAGCACTCCCTGCTCGGCGCGGTGGAGGACGCGGCCGACCGGGGCGCGGGGGCCGTACTGGTCTCCGACGAACTCGACGACCTGAGGATCTGCGACCGGGTCCTCGTCATGTTCCACGGCAGGATCGTCAAGGACGTGCCGCGCGGCTGGACGGACAACGAGCTGGTGGCGGCGATGGAAGGTATCGACCACTGATGACCACGACGAAGACCCTCCCTCCCGCGCCGGCCGCCCCCCGGGGGCGCCGCATCCGGCTCGGGCGTTTCCGCGACCTCACCCTGGTCCCGGTGATCGTCGTTCTGCTGATCGCCGGTTCCCTGGTGGACCCGATCTTCCTCACCCCGGGCAACCTGACCAACGTGCTCCAACAGCAGTCCGCCCTGGCGCTGGTGGTGCTCGCCGAGGCGCTGATCCTGATCTCCGGCAAGTTCGACCTCTCGCTGGAGTCCACGGTCGGCATGGCGCCCGCCGTCGGCGTGATGCTGGTCATCCCGGTGGCGGCCGGCGGCTTCGGCCTTGAGCTGCCCGGCATCCTGGCGATCCCGCTCTGCCTGCTGATCGGTGGCCTGGTCGGCGCCTTCAACGGCTTTCTGATCCTGCGCTTCCAGCTGTCGGCCTTCATCGTCACGCTGGCCATGATGATCGTCGTGCACGGTCTCCAGCTGGGTCTCACCCAGGGCAAGAGCCTGTTCGAGCTGCCCGAGTCGTTCCTCTACCTGGGCAGCGCCACCTGGCTCGGCCTGCCGGCGGCCATCTGGATCGTCGGCGCGCTCTTCACCGCGGCCATCGTCACGCTCGGCTACTTCCGGGTCGGCCGCTCGCTCTACGCCATCGGCGGCAACGCCGACGCCGCCCGCGCGGCGGGCGTCAGGGTCGAGCGGGTCGTCTGGGTCGTCTTCGTCATCGGCGGGATCGTCGCCGCGCTCGCCGGCGTGCTGGAGACCGGTCGCCTGGGCGGCATCAGCGCCAACCAGGGCGTCGGCTGGATCTTCATGGCCTTCGCCGCCGCCGTCATCGGCGGCGTCAGCATGGACGGCGGCAAGGGGACGATCCTCGGCGCGCTCACCGGTGTCCTGGTGATCGGCCTCGTCGAGAACATCCTGACCCTGAAGGGCGTCCCCGGCGAGTGGAAACAGCTCGTCTACGGTTCGATCATCCTGGTCGCCCTGATGATCAGCCGCCTGGCCGGCGGCAAGGCCCAGGACTGACGCGCCGCGGTCCCGCTCCTCCGGGCGGGACATGCGGACGTTCAGCCCGTACGGGCGCGGAGCCGGTGCGGACCTGCGAAGTCTGCAGGGGTGCGCGGACCCGGGCGGATACCTCAAACTGCACGAGAGCCGTAAAGCATTACTCCCGTACGAGAAACGTGAAGCCGTACAGAACGGAGCAAGAGGTGCAGGTCAGCAGGTATGGCTTCGGTGCGGCCCCGATCGGGAACCTGTTCTCGGCGGTCGGCGAGGACGTGGCGCGGGCGGCGGTGGACGCGGCCTACGAGGCGGGCATCCGGCTGTTCGACACCGCGCCGCACTACGGGCTCGGCCTGTCGGAGCGGCGGCTCGGCGCCGCCCTGGCGGACCGGCCCCGTGACTCCTACGTCCTGTCCACCAAGGTCGGCCGCCTGCTCGTCCCGGCCGAAGAACCCTTCGGCCGGGACGAGCAGGGCTTCGACGTCCCCGCCGACCTGCGCCGGGTGTGGGACTTCTCCCGCGACGGGGTCAGGCGCTCGCTGGAGGAGAGCCTGGAACGGCTCGGCCTGGACGCGGTCGACATCGTGCTGATCCACGACCCGGACGACCACTGGGAGCAGGCGGTCTCCGAGGCGTACCCGGCCCTGGCGGAGCTGCGCGACCAGGGGGTCGTCAAGGCGATCGGGGTCGGCATGAACCAGGCGGAGATGCTCGCTCGGTTCGTCCGCGAGACCGGCGTCGACATGGTCATGCTCGCCGGGCGCTACACCCTCCTCGACCAGTCGGGCGCCGACGAGCTGCTGCCGCTCTGTGCCGGGCGCGGCGTCTCGGTGTTCGCCGCCGGGGTGTTCAACAGCGGCCTGCTGGCCACCCACGACCCGTCGGGCACCTACGACTACGCACCGGCCCCCGGCCCGCTCCTGGAGCGCGCCCGCCGGATCGCCGCCGTCTGCGACCGCCACGCCGTCACCCTCCCCCAGGCGGCCCTGGCCTTCCCGCTGCGCCACCCGGCGGTCGCCTCGGTCGTCATCGGCGCCCGCTCCGCCACCGAGGTAACCCGCAACGCCACCCTGACCGCCCGCCCCATCCCCGAGAACCTCTGGACCGACCTCGCGGCCGAAGGTCTGATTCCCTCGTCGAGGCTCTATGGCGAGAGGGGCTGAGCCTGGCGGCTCAGCCCCTCTCTGTGGGTTCGGCGTGGAACTCCTTCAGCGCGATGAACTCCACGCCGACAGTTGGGCACATCTTGCCACTGACGCGCGGCGGCGCCTTATCGATGGTTGTGAGGTCGTACAGCATCGGAGACATATGCATTGGCTCCTTCGGCAGGGTGCCGAGTAGGGTGCCCGCGGACACCGGGCGCTGCGCCGCGGGCACCATCGAGGAGGAACCTCGACATCTCTGGAGACGGCGCCGGCGATAGGTTCGTGAGATTGTCGGTTCGATCGGCGATACGCGCGATCGGTCCAAGAGGTGGAGCATTCCGTAGGACCGGTAAGGGGCCATGCATCTGCTTCCGCGGGGGTAGCTGCACTGAGCGCCCGGCGGGACACGAGGTCGCCGGGGGCGAAGGTGTCGGGGTGCTGAAGCGCGCGGACGGAGACGTAGTTCGGTCCACGGTCCGATTCCTGGGATCGCGAGGAGAGCTACTCGCGCTTCACTAAAGGGGTCGGTCCCGCAAGTTCAGGCCGGCCAGATTCCCGAGCTTCCCCGGCGATGCGAGCCGAGTAGATGGGTGTCGACGATGCCGATCGCTTCCATGAGTGCGTACATGGTGGTCGGGCCGACGAACACGAAACCGCGCCGGCGGAGCTCCTTCGACAGCGCGACCGATTCGACGGAGGACGTGGGGATCTCGGCGAAGGTACGAGGGTGCGGCGTATCGGCGGGTTTGAATGACCAGACCAGCCCGCTGATGCCGACGTCCTCGCGAAGTTCGATCGTCGCGCGCGCGTTGGTGATCGCGGCTTCGATCTTCTGCCGGTTGCGGACGATACCCGTGTCGGCGAGAAGGCGTTCGATGTCGCGTGCTGTGTAGGCGGCGACCGTGTCGGGGTGGAATCCGTCGAACGCGGCACGAAAGGCGGGCCGCTTGCGGAGGATCGTCGCCCATGAGAGTCCGGCCTGGAACGCTTCGAGGCTGATGCGTTCGTAGACGCCTTGCTCGTCGGTGACGGGCACGCCCCACTCGGTGTCGTAGTAGTCGCGAAGCAGTCGATCGGTCGCCGCCCACGCGGGCCGGGCGAGGCCGTCGTCTCCGACGATGACACCGGGGTCGGACCCGGGAGGCGATTCGGTCATCGGCGACGTCGTCCTTTCAGCCGGCGAGGCCGGTCGTGCGCATGGTGATGTTGATCCGGCCGCTGTCCAGGCCGCATCCGTCTGGTGCGGTGAGCGGATGGATGCGGGTGACGCCGTGGTAGGCGAGCCGGGACGCGCCCCCGAAGACGAACAGATCGCCGGAGCGGAGCAGGAGGTTGGCGTAGGGCTTGCCGCGGTTCTCGGTGTTGCCGAAGCGGAAGGTGCAGGAGTCGCCGATGGAAAGAGACACGACCGGGGCGAGGGAGCGTTCGTCCTTGTCCTGGTGCATTCCGAGGCGTGCGTTCTCGTCGTAGTAGTTCACGAGCGCCGCGTCGGGGGTGTAGGCGCCTGCTTCCGTTTCCGGGTAGCCGGCTTCGTGGAGGGCGCGCCGTCCGAGCCGAATCATCCAGTCGGGGAAGGGGAGGACCCGGGCGCCGTTGACGTCCGTCGCTTCCCGTGTGTACTTGTACGGCTGCCAGTGCCAGCCGAGGCACACGGTGCGCACCGACATCTCGTGGCCGCGGACTTTCGCGGCACGAATCGGAACAGGCCCCTGCGTCCACGAGTGGAACTGACGCACGATCCAGGCCTGCTGGTCGAGCGTCAGCCAGCCGGGCACCAGGACTGCGTCCGGGCTTGGTGTACTGCGCTGTTGAGGCTCCAGATCGGGGATGAACAGCGTCATTGTGTGTGATTCCTTAGGCTTCGTCGAAGATGAGGCGTCCTTCGCGGACGGTCCAGGGGGTGCCCTGCGAGCTCACTCCGGCGAGACCGTCGAGATTCCAAAGGCCGACGAGTTCCAATGTCTCTGGACTGCCGATGGTCGCCGTGACGAGGGCGTGTTCGGGACGCCATCGGGTCGACCACAGCAGCCGCCGGGTCATCTGGGCCCACCCGGCGGCGGGGCCGGTCATGATCCAGAGGCCTGCGCCTGCGCCCGCGAAGCGTGTCGCCTGGCGCAGCCATGACGCGGCCGTTTCCGGCCAAGTGATCGCATCGACGACTTCTCCGCCCGTTGCCTCCCAGACGGCCGCGAACTCGTCCGCGAACGCGAGTGCACGGGCCGTTCTGCCGGAGCCGATCGCGACACGTCGTGCACCGCGGGAGCGGGCGAGGTCAGCCAACGCGGCGAGCTCGTGCCGTGGCACGGGCACTTCCGCGCGGTCCGGCGCCGACCGTTGCAGCAACGGAGTGGTCATGGTTTCCATGACTCGCCCCGCTCGCACGCGGCCTTCCACGCCGCGTACCGGTCCTTGCAGCAGGTGTTGCAGGGGCGGTAGCCGGCAGTGATCGCCGTAGCCTCGTCGGCGAAGAAGACGCGGTGTTTCACGTAGCCGCCGCGGGCGATGGCGCGCAGCGCCGCCGGGCAGTCAAACCGACCGTAAGTCCGGCTGCCGCGGTGGCCGGCCCACTCGCCCTTGACAGGGGACGAGAAAGGGTGGTCGTCCGATCCGGTGAGTGTGTAGCTCTTCGCGGTGTTCATGCGGCGTCGTGGAAGACGAGGGCCAGGGTGTGGCGCTGACCGGAGCGGATGGCGGACACGCCGTGACGAACCGGTGCGGCTGACCATCCTCGGGCCGAACGGACGGGGCGATCCCGGGTGGTGAAGAGGTAGCCGTGCCCGTGGGGCAAGAGCGTCGCCGTTCCGCGGGACTGGGCGCGGGGACGCTGTTCCAGGAGCAAGAACTCACCTCCCGTGTGGTCGACGCCGGGCTGGTTGAGGTTGATCACGACCTGAAGGGGAAACACGAGGTCGCCATAGAGGTCGCGGTGCAGCGCGTTCCAGTCCTTCGCGCCGTAGCGGAGCAGGATCGCCGACGACCTGGTTTGTCCGGCGTCGTGGCACATCGCGAGCCATTCGTCGAGCGTGTCAGGCCACGGTGCGGGGCGGCCGAGCTTGGTCCACCAGTCGCGAGCGATTGGCAGCAGGCGCGGGTAGAGCGCCTGCTTCAGCCGTTCGATCGGTTCCGGGTAGGGCGCGGCGAAGTACTTGTACTGTCCTTCGCCGAAGCGATACCGGCCCATGTTGATCGTGCTGCGAAACAGCTCGTCGTGGCCGTACATCTCTCGGACCTGCTCGGCCTCGGTCGGAGTGAGGAGCTGCGGGAGCAGGGCGCCGCCGTACTCGTCGATCTCGGCCGTGACGGTGGCCCAGTCCGCGGCGTCGACGCGGTCGCGCCACGGATCGGTCTGGGGATTGGCGGCGGGGGTCATGCCGCGGCCTCCAGGTTCAGCAGGGCGGTCTTGGCGTCGAGGCCTCCGATGTAGCCGCCGAGGGTGCCGTCGGTGCGGAGCACGCGGTGGCAGGGAACCACGACGGGGAGAGGGTTGGTGGCGCAGGCGGTGCCGACGGCGCGGACGGCCTTCGGGTTGCCGACGAGCTCGGCGATCTGCCGGTAGCTGCGGGTCTGCCCGTAGCCGATCTCGGGCAGGTGCCGCTGCACGAGCTGCCGGAACCCGTGGGACAGCGACAGGTCGAGGGGCAGGTCGAACGCCTTCCGGCGGTGGTCGAAGTACTCGTCGATCTCGCGGGCCGCGTCGTCGAGCCGGCGGGGTGCGCGCAGGATGCGGGGGCTGATCTTCCGCGCCAGAGTCTCCAGCACGTGATCGTGGTCCTCGTTCGCGTATGCGACCCGGACGAGGCCCTTCGAGGTTGCCGCGAGAAGCAGCTTCCCGACCGGGGAGTCGATGGTGGTGTACGCGACGTCCACGAGCCCGTTGGCCTCGGCGTCACGTTCGAGCCGGGCGTGGAGGCGGGCGAGGGTGTCGGCGTCGATGGGCGTCGACAGCACGCTGAGAGTGTCGTTATCGTGTCGGATGTCGCTCATGAGAATGCTCCTTTCGTGTGTGCGCCCGGATAGTTCTTTCTGAGATTGTTCAACCCGTCGGCCGCGGCTCTTCGGGCCGCGTCGACGGTACCGCCGAGGGTCGCCGCGATCTCCGCGTGCGACATCCCGGCGAGGTATCGGAAGGTGATGGCTTGGCGCTGCTTGTCGGGCAGCTTCGCCACCGCGTCCCACAGACTCGTGTCGTCCGCTCCGGGGATGCCGAGGTTGGTCGGCGCCTCGGGGAGGGTTTCGACGGCCAGCGGGTTCCGTTTCGCGGCCCGGTGCACGTCGATTGCCTTGCGGCGGGCGATGGTCACGAGCCAGGCTTCCACGTTCGCCGTGTCCGGCAGGTCGGGGTAGGCACGCATTGCCGACAGGAAGGTTTCCGACCAGGCGTCGTCGGCTTCATGCACGCCCAGGAGCGCGCGGCAGACGCGCAACACGGTGGTGCCGTGCTGCGCGACCACCTTCTCGAACGGTTGTTTCATCTTCATCCCATGAAGTCGCTGAACGCAGGTTTACGTGAGGTCCTGTCAGAACAATCGTCCGGCGCGGACCTGGGCGGGCTCCTCGAGTTCCAACAGCGCCTGCTTGCGCTTCAGCCCGCCGGCGTAGCCGGTGAGGTTTCCGTTCGCGCCGAGCACGCGGTGGCACGGCACGAAAACGCATAGCGGGTTCGCACCGACCGCCTGACCGACGCGGTACGCCAGACCGCGGTCGCCGAGTCGTTCTGCGATGCGACCGTAGGTCGTCGTCTCGCCGAACGGGATCTCGTTCACGATGCTCCACACCGCCTGCTGGAACGCGTCGCCATCTGCCCGCAGCGGTAGAGCGAACTCCCGCCGGCGACCGGCGAGATAGTCCTCCAGCTGCGTGGCGGCCTCAGCAAGCAGGGCGTCGCCCGCGACCACGGCGCCGAACGTCTCCTGCGCCGGACTGCGGATGTGGTGCCGGAAGTACAGGCCAGTGACCGCGTCGCCCTCGGCGACGATCGTGACCGGCCCCAGGGTGGTATTCACCACGGTGTGTCGAGTACTCATGTCGGTTCCTTTCGCTTTCTCTGCTGTGGAGACGCACGGGGCGCCTCAAATGTGAGGCGGCTTCTGTTCAGACATGTCGAGGACTGCCGAACCTCGCGACGTCGACTCGCGCAGCGTCACAGAAAGGACGTTGCTGCTGCGCTACGCGGCGGCAAGTCGAGTAGACAGTCGTTCGCGGAGCAACGTGCTCGACACGCCGCCCGTGTAGGGGAAACAGACGATGCGGACACCGGCGGGACCGAAGAAGGACTCGTAGCGATGCCAGTCCTCGCTCCCGCGCCAGTCGTCTCCGACGAAGGTGATCCCGAAGCGGTGCCGCTCCCACGCCGAGATGCGATCCATCCGTGTTTGCGGTACGACCTCGTCCTCATGCATTGAAGACGTCCGGACGTGCGTGAATGTGAGATGGCATCCGTGGATCGCCGAGGTTCACAGGAGGTGGTTCGGGAGACCGCGTGGCGTGATCTTGGCCCTGGCCGGGCGTGCTGTCTCCCGACGCTTTCGGAGACGACGGGCTGATGGTTCGCCAGGCGCGTTTCACGACCGGGGAACGGTGCTGCCGGGCAGGCATGGGACAGGCGGCGGGTTGCCGTGAACAAGAGGCAGGGTGGGGGACCGGCCGGTGGGCGGGCGCGTCAGGCCAGGGCGTTGCGGAGCCAGTCCTCGACACCGGCGATGTGGACGGTCGCCCAGGCGCGGGCGACCTCCGGCTGGTGGGCGGCGATGGCGTCGCAGATCGCGGTGTGCTGCTCGCGGGTCTTCTCCAGGGCGTTCTCCTGGGTGAGGCCCCGCCAGATCCTGGCCCTGGTGGTGGGACCGGAGAGGCTCTCGATGAGGGAGCAGAGCACGGCGTTGCCCGAGCCCGCCGCGATGCGCTGGTGGAACTCCAGATCGTTGGCGACGAGCTGCTCGACGCTCGGGTCGGGAGGCAGCGCGTCGAGGATCTTACGGAGTTCGGCCACCTCCGACTCGGACATGTACGTCGCCGCCATGGCGGTCGCCGCGGGTTCCAGGATCCGGCGAACCTGGAAGAACTGCAGCACCGTGTCGTCCTGATGGAAGTCGACCACGAACGACATGGCGTCGAGCAGGAGCCTCGGCTCCAGGCTGGTCACGTACGTGCCGTCGCCCTGGCGCACGTCCAGCACGTTGATCAGGGCCAGCGCCCTGACCGCCTCGCGCAGGGAGTTGCGCGAGAGGCCGAGCCGGTCGGCCAGGTCGGCCTCCTTGGGCAGCCTGCTGCCCGGGGCGAGCTCGCCGGACAGGATCATCTGCTTGATCCTGTCGATAGCGGCGTCGGTGACCGCCACTCCGCACCGTCCTCAGGTTTCGCCAGACATCCGATGTCTATGAGTGTATGGCGAACCGGACCGGATCCACCCCCGTCACCCGGCGGATGATCCCGCGAGCCTCCAGGGTGCGCAGGTGCGCCGCCGCCTCCCCGGCCGCCATCCCACGCAGCATGGGAGGGAAGTCCTCCCAGGGCCGGTTCCAGGTCATCCGTCCGGCGATCTCCCAGATGGTCAGCGGCTCCGCCGCCTCGGCGAGCAGTGCGGCCAGCCGTCGGAGCTTCTCCTCGTGGTGGATGCCGATCTCCGCCGCCCGAGCCGCCGTATCCGGAAATATCCATTCATGAGCGGGCAGGGCTTCGAGTTCGCCCAGGCCCTTCACCTTCTCCAGCGACTCCAGGAAGTCGCTGAGCGGGTCGACGTCCGCCCGGTCGTACGGGTAGATGCCGATGTGCGGGGTGATCGCCGGCAGCACGTGGTCGCCGGTGAAGAGCCGGTCGGCGTCCTCCAGGTGCAGGCAGACATGGCCCGGCGTGTGGCCGGGGGTCCAGACCGTACGGAGCCTGCGCCCCGGCAGGTCGATCAGGTCGCCGTCGGAGAGAACGCGGTCCGGCAGCGCGGGCGGCTTCGGCCGGTTCACGGTCACCTCCTCCACCTCGACGGTGCCCGCTCCCGCGCGGCGCAGCATGTCGGCCTGGAGGTCGCGGTGCGCGTCGCCCTCGACCTCCCGCATGAAACTGACCAGTTCGGCGTCGGCCTCGTGCATGGCGATCCACGCGCCGGACTCCTCCCTGACCTGCCCGGCCAGCCCGGCGTGGTCGGGGTGGAAGTGGGTGACGACCACCCCGCGCACGTCGCGTACGTCCATGCCGACCGCGCCCAGCCCGTCGCGCAGGGCCAGCCACGCCTCAGGGGCGTTCCAGCCCGCGTCGATGAGCACCGGCCCGGCGGGGGACTCGATCGCGTAGACCAGGGTGTAGCCGAGCGGATTGCCGGGGATCGGGACGGGCACGCTCCACACACCGCCACCGGTGTCGAACGGACGCTGCTCGCTGTACGGCCTGCGGCGGGATTTCAACGGTGCTGCTCCTTACCGGCGCCGGTCAAAGGCGCTCCAGGACGGTCGCGGTCGCGAGCGCCCCGCCCGCGCACATCGATACCAGCGCGGTCGAGGAGTCGGACCGCTCAAGCTCGTGCAGGGCGGTGGTGACCAGCCGGGAACCGGTCGCGCCGACCGGATGGCCGAGTGCGATGGCACCACCGTTGACGTTGACCCGTTCCATGTCTGGCTTGTGCACCGATGACCAGGATAAGACCACCGCTGCGAAAGCCTCATTCACCTCGAACCTATCGATGTCCGCCGTGCTCATCCCGGTGGCGGACAGGACTTTGGCCGTCGCGTCCACCGGCCCGTCCAGGTGGTAGTACGGCTCGGCGCCGACGAGCGCCTGGGCGAGGATGCGGGCCCTGGGACGCAGGCCGTGCCGGGCGGCGGCCTCCTCGCTCATCAGCAGCACCGCCGCCGCGCCGTCGGAGATCTGCGAGGAGGTGCCCGCGGTGTGCATGCCACCCTCGCCCATCACGGGCTTGAGCCCGGACAGCCCTTCGAGCGTGGTCTCGCGCAACCCCTGGTCCCTGCTGACGACGCGGGTCTCCCCGGTGGGCTGCCCGTCCTCGCCGAGGATCGGCGCGGTCACCGGGATGATCTCCCGGTCGAAGCGGCCCTCGGCCCACGCCGCCGCGGCGAGCCGCTGGGACCTGGCGCCGAACCCGTCGAGCCGCTCGCGGGTCAGCCCGCGCCGTCGCGCGATCCGCTCGGCGGCGGTGAACTGGTCGGGCAGGTCGATGGACCAGTCGTCGGGCCGGGGCCGGGCGGGCAGCACGTTGGAGCCGAGCGGTGCCCGGCTCATCACCTCGACGCCGCAGGCCACGCCGACGTCGATGACACCGGCCGAGATGAGCGCCGCGACCAGGTGCACGGCCTGCTGGGAGGAGCCGCACTGCGCGTCGATCGTGGTCACGCCCGTCTGGTAGGGCAGGCCGGCGTACAGCCAGGCATGCCGCCCGACATGACCGCCCTGCTCACCGGCCTGCGTGACGCACCCGGCGAAGACCTGTTCCACGGCGGCGGGGTCGATGCCCGCCCTGTCGATCAGACCACCCAGCGCCGCCGCGAGGACCGCCTGCGGCTTCAGCCCGGCGAGCCATCCGTTGCGCCTGCCGATCGGGGTTCTCACGGCTTCGACGATCACTGCACCCATACGATCTCCTCGCCCGCCGCCCCAGAACGTTGCTCTAGTCGCCTTCCAGTGCGACTGTAACGGGTTCTAGTTTCAGGTGGAAGGAGAGGGTCGGAAATCGGCGAGCAGGCGTTCGGCGGCGATCTCGATGCGCCGCTGGATCTGCTCGTAGGTGCGGCGCCCCCTGAGCATCTCCAGAAGCTCGTGCACCCAGATGCTGGACAGCGAGCCCGCGAGGGCGAACTGCTCCTCGGTGGCGGTGTCGACGGTGAGGTCGTCTCCGGCGACGCGGAGCAGTAGCCCGGTCATCCGGTCGCCGAACGGCGTCTCGACCTCGGCCATGATCAGCGAGCGGATGAGTGCGTCGGCGAGTTCGGGTTCGCGCATCAGGCCGCGGGTGGCGCGCATCAGGATGTCGACGGCCCGCCCCGAGGCCGCGGTGGCGCTGGGCGGGCGGCGCTCGATGCTGCTTTCGAGGAGGTCGATCTCCTCGCCCACGACGGCGACGACAAGATCCATCTTGGAGGGGAAGTACCGATAGAGCGTTCCCAGTGCGACCCCGGCACGCTCGGCGACGGTCCGCATCTGCATCGCCTCGACGCCGCCTCGCGAGGCGAGGGCGGCGGCGGCCTGGACGATGCGCTTGCGCCGCTGGTGCTGGCTCCTGGTGCGGACGCCCGTGGACGCCGGTTCGCTCTGCATGCCGGATGTCTTCTCGGTCGTGACCGGATCGAGGTCTCTCGGGACGGGCCTGTCGGCCGCGTGCGGGGTGACCGGCACGTCGGTGGACACATGCGGGGTACGCATGAGAACACGTTATCTGATTTCCGGATACTCCGGTGGGTTACTCGCCGGTCACAAAGACGCCCCGCGCTTACACGGCATATGCGATGTCGCGGTTATCCGGTGAGGTGTTGCGATCAGCCGGCTCTGGACACGGAATAGAATCTGTTCTACTTTTCGGAGCAGCTGGCCTGGGCATCCTGGCGGGAGGCGCAATGTCCGAAGAGACGCTGGCGGGGCTGCTGGAGCGGCGCGCCGACGACGACCGGCCCGGCCTGCTCTTCGAGGAGCGGACCTGGAGCTGGCGCGAGTACGTCGCCGAGTGCCGGGCCCGCGCCGCCCTGCTGGACGCGCGTGGCCGGAACCTGCACGTCGGCGTGCTGTTCGACAACGTTCCCGAGGTGCTGTTCCTGCTGGGCGGGGCCGCGCTCTCCGGTCACGTGGTCGTCGCGCTGAACACCACCAGGAGCGCCGCCGAACTCGCCCGCGACGCGGACGCGACACATGTCGACCTGATCCTGCACGAGCCCGCCCACGCCACCCTCGCGGCCGACCTCGCCGCGCTCCGCGATCCGGAATCGGCCCGCTCCCGGCCATCCGCCGATCCCGCCGCGCCGTCGCCCGCTCCTTTGGCGGGCCCGGTACGCGAGGACGCGCTGACGATGCTGATCTTCACGTCGGGGACCTCGGGACGGCCCAGGGCGGTGAAGATCACGCAGCGGAAGATCGCGGTTCCGGGGGCGAGCCTGGCGGCGATGCTGTCGCCGCAGGACGTCGTCTACTGCTCGATGCCGCTCTTCCACTCCGGGGCGATCATGGCCGCGTACGCCCCGGCGGTGGCGTCGGGGGCGGCGCTGGTGCTGCGGCGGAGGTTCTCGGCCTCGGGCCTGATGCCCGACGTCAGGCGCTACGGGGTCACCTACCTGCACTACGTGGGCAAGGCGCTCTCCTACGTGCTGGCCACCCCGGCGGAGCCCTCGGACGCGGAGAACACCCTGAAGATCGCGTTCGGCAACGAGGGCAGCGCCACCGCGGTCAGCCGGTTCGGGGAGCGTTTCGGCTGCTACGTCATCGACGCGTTCGGGTCCACCGAGACCGCGATCTCGATCACCCCCGCCCCGTCCGGGCCACCGGGATGCCTGGGCAGGCTCCCCGAGGAGGTCGAGATCCGCGACCCCGCCACGGGGGAAAGGTGCCCGGTCGCGGTCTTCGAGGACGGGCGGCTGCTCAACGCGGGCGAGGCGATCGGGGAGCTGGTCAACACCCGCGGACTGGGCCTGTTCGACGGCTACTACAACGACCCCGACGCCGACCGCGAGCGCGTCAGGCGGGGCGCCTTCTGGTCGGGGGACCTGGCCTACGCCGACGCCGACGGTTACGTGTTCTTCGCCGGGCGGGGCACCGAGCGGCTCCGGGTGGACGGGGAGAACCTGGCGGTCGCGCCGATAGAGGCGGTCGTGCGCGAGTTCCCCGGCGTGGTCGAGGCGGCCGTCTACCCCGTACCGGACGCCGCGGCGGGCGACCAGGTGATGGCGGCCCTGGTGCTGCGGGACGGCTTCGATCCCGAGGCGTTCGCGAGCTTCCTGGCCGGCAGGAAGGACGTGGGCCCCAAGGCCATACCCCGATATATCCGGATCAGCGCGGAACTGCCGCAGACCGCGTCCAACAAGGTCATCAAGCGGATCCTCGCCGCTGAGGCATGGCACACCGGCGACCCCGTCTGGTGGCGCCCACCCGGGCAGGCGTCCTGGCGGCCACTCACCCCCGAGGACGCCAGCCGCATCGACGACGAGTTCATCCAGCACGGCCGACGGCAACCCTGGAGCGCCAGTGGATTTCAATCTTGACGAGACCCAGACCGACCTGCGCGAGCTCGCGGTCGACCTCCTCGGCAGGGAGGTGACCTCGGCCAGGCTCGAAGCCCACGAGAAGAGCGGCGCCCCCTACGACGCGGCCCTGTGGCGCTCCCTGGCCCAGGCGGGACTGCTCGGCGTCTGCCTGCCGGAGGAGGCCGGCGGGGCCGGGCTGGGTCCGGTGGAGATGGCGGTCATCCTGCGGGAGATCGGCGCCCACGTGGCGCCGGTCCCCGCCGAGCAGAGCCTGGTCGCCGCGCAGGTGATCGCCAGGTACGGCTCCCGCGAGCAGCGCGAGGCACTGGCCCCGCTGGCGGACGGTGAGATCTCGCTGGCCGCCGCGCCGTCCGAGCCGGGACGTGACCTCGGCGCCCCGCCCGCCACGACCGCGCGTGAGGACGGCTCCGGGTGGGTGCTGCACGGTGCCAGGACCACGACGCCCTACGCGGCCCAGGCCGCGAGGATCCTCGTTCCGGCCACCACGGGGACGGGCGTCGGCCTGTTCCTGGTGGACCCCGCCGAGACGACACAGCACCGGGTGACGCTCTCCACCGGCGAGCCGGCCGCCGCGCTGAGCCTGGCGGGCACTCCCGGCGAGCTCGTCGGCGCCGCGGACGGTGTCGCGGCCGACGGCCTGCGCAGGCTGGTGCTGGCCGGGAACATCGCGGTCACCTCCGGAGTGCTGGCCGGAGCACTGGCGCTCACCACCGAGTACATCAGGACGCGCAGGCAGTTCGACCGGGCGCTGGCCGAGTTCCAGGCGGTCACCGTGCAGATCGCCGACGTCTACATCGCCGGTCGGGCACTGGACGTGGCCGTCTGGTCCGGGGCGTGGCGGCTGGCCGAGGGGGCCGACTCCGAGGCCGAGGCCGACCTGGCCGTCGGCGCGCTGACCGCCACCGACCAGGCGCTGCGGGCGCTCTACACCTGCCAGCACCTGCACGGCGGGATCGGCGTGGACGTGACCTACCCGCTGCACCGCTACTTCGCCTGGGGCAAGCACCACGCCCACCTGCTGGGCGGGGTGGAAGCCCGGCTCGACATGATCGGAGCGCTCGTCTGATGCTGATCGACCTGACTCCCGAGCAGCAGAGGCTCCGCGCCGAGCTGCGCGAGTACTTCCAGTCCTGCCTCACCGCCGCCGACCGCAAGAAGATCTCCACCGACCCGTTCGGCCACGCCTACATGGAGCACTGCCGCAACCTCGGCCGTGACGGCAAGCTCGGTCTCGGCTGGCCCAAGGAGTACGGCGGCGGCGGGTACGGCCCGCTGGAGCAGCAGATCTTCGCCAACGAGATCGCCCGCGCCGAAGTGCCGTACCCGATCATCACGGTGCAGACCGTCGGGCCGACCCTCATGCAGTACGGCACGGCGGCGCAGAAGGAGTTCTTCCTGCCGCGCATCCTGGCCGGAGAGTGCCACTTCGCGATCGGCTACAGCGAGCCGGGGGCCGGCACCGACCTGGCGTCGCTGCGCACCACCGCGGTCCGCGACGGCGACCACTACGTGGTCAACGGGCAGAAGATCTTCACCTCGGGCGCACACTACTCCCAGTACATCTGGCTCGCCGCCCGCACCAACCCGGACGCGAAGAAGCACCGGGGGATCACCATGATGATCGTCGACTGCGCCGACCCCGGCTTCTCCTGGACGCCCATCCTGACGATGGACGGGCGCCACCACACCAACTCCACCTACTACTCCGACGTCCGGGTGCCGGTGGACATGGTCGTGGGGGAGGAGAACAAGGGCTGGGACCTGATCGTCAACCAGCTCAACCACGAGCGGGTCACGCTCGGCCCGGCGGGCAACATCGCGCACACCTACGACCGGTTCCTGGCCTGGGCCCGCCGTACCGGCGCGATCGAGGAACCCGCGGTGCGCAGGGCGCTCGGCCAGGTCTACGCCTACTTCCGTACCAACGAGCTGCTGAACTGGCAGGTCGCGGCCAACATGGACCTCGGCTGGCTGGGCGCCCCCGACGCCTCGGCCACCAAGGTCTACGGCTCCGAGCGGCTGCAGGACGTCGGCCGGATCGTCGGCGAGGTGCTGGCCCGCTTCGGCGACCCGTCCGACCCCGGCACCGCCGACCTGATGGAGCGCGTCGACCGCGGCGCCAAGGGCGCCCTGGTGCTCACCTTCGGCGGCGGCGTCAACGAGGTACAGCGCGAGCTCATCGCCATGCTCGGCCTGAGCCTGCCGAGGCCGCCCCGATGACCGCGACGGCGGAGCCCAGCGACCTGCACGAGCGGCTCACCGCCCTGGCCGAGCGGCAGATCGCCGCGGGCGAGGTGCTCGGGGTCGCGGCGGCGGACCCGGTGAACGCCCCGATGATCCGGCACTGGACCGACGCCCTGGGCGACGCCAACCCGATCTACACCGACCCCGAGGCGGCCGCGGCCGGGGTGCACGGGCAGATCGTGGCGCCACCGGCGATGATCCAGGTCTGGACCATGCCCGGCGTGAACAGGGACCGCAAGCAGGCGGGCACCCCGGTCGACGCCGTGCTCGCGATGCTGGACGGCAACGGCTACACCGGCGTGGTCGCCACCAACTGCGAACAGACCTACCACCGTTACCTGAGGCTCGGCGAGTCCCCGGTCCCGGCCACCCGGTTCACCGGCCTGGCCGGCCCGAAACGGACCGCGCTCGGCGAGGGCTACTTCGTCACCTGGAACGTCACCTGGTACGTGGCCGGCGAGGCGGTGGCCGAGATGCTGTTCCGGGTGCTGAAGTTCAGGCCCAGGGAACGGGCGAAGGAACCCGCGGGAAACGGGCAGGCGGCCGGCGAGGGTACGCCCCCGGCTCGTACGGGCACGCCCGCGACGGGCGGTAACGGGTCGGCGGCCCGCCGGGACGCGCCCGCGGCCGATGAGGACGCACCCGCTCGCGCGCCGTACCCGCTGAGACCCGCCGTCAACGCCGACACCGCGTTCTTCTGGGAGGGCGCCGCCGAAGGTGAGCTCCGGATCCAGAAGTGCGCCGACTGCGGCGAGCTCCGCCACCCGCCGGGACCGGTCTGCCCCTCGTGCCGCTCGGCCGCGCGCACGTACCTGACGGCGAGTGGTGAGGGCGAGGTCTACAGCTATGTCGTCCACCACAACCCCCCGGTGCCGGGCCTTGGGACGCCTTTCGTGGTCGCGGTGGTGGAACTGCCGGAAGGTGTGCGGATCGTGGGCAACGTGGTGGACTGCGTTCCTTCACGGGTGGGTATCGGTATGCCGGTGCGCCTGACGTATCGCCAGATGGACGACGAGCTGATCCTGCCCATGTGGGTCCCCCGGGAGGCGTGATGCGGACACTTACCGACGACGAGGTGCGGGTCGGAGCCGTCCTCCCCGAGCTCGCGATCGAGCTGACCCCCACCGTGGTCGTCTCGACCGCACTCGCGACCATGGACTTCACCCCCGTCCACCACGACGTCGAGGGCGCGAGGGCACAGGGGTCGAAGGACATCTTCCTCAACATCCTGACCACGATGGGCCTCGTCGAGCGCTACGTCACCGACTGGGCCGGACCCGAGGCGATCATCCGCGGCATCAACGTCAAGCTCGGCGTCCCCGCGTACGCGGGCGACAGACTGGCCTTCAGCGGCGCCGTCCTCGCCTGCGAGGACGGCGAGTTCACGGTCGAGGTCCGCGGCAGGGTCAGCCTCGGCGACCACGCCTCGGGCACCGTCAGGTTCGCCCTCCCGTAGAAAGGCCCTCACCAGCGTGGTCTCCTTTTCCGGGAGTACGGCCGTCGCCGGCATCGGCGCGACCGAGTTCTCCAAGCAGTCAGGCCGGTCCGAGCTCCAGCTCGCCGCCGAGGCCGTGTTCGCGGCGCTCAACGACGCGGGCCTGGCGCCCTCGGACGTGGACGGCCTCGTCACCTACACCCAGGACGCCAACCAGGAGATCTCCGTGGCCCGCGAGGTGGGCATCGGCGACCTGTCGTTCTTCTCCCGTGTCCACTACGGCGGCGGCGCGGCCTGCGGAACCGTGCTGCACGCGGCGATGGCCGTCGCCACCGGGGTCGCCGAGACCGTGGTCTGCTACCGGGCGTTCAACGAGCGCTCCGGACGCAGGTTCGGCCAGCCCAACCCCGGGATCGGCGGCGAGCCCACGTCCCACGGTCTGGACATGAGCTGGCACCTGCCGTACGGGCTGATGACCCCGGCCGCCTGGGTCGCCATGTTCGCCCGGCGCTACATGCACGCCTACGGCGCCACCTCCGAGGATTTCGGCAGGGTGGCGGTGGCCATGCGCAGGCACGCCGCCACCAACCCGGCCGCCTGGTTCCACGGGCGCCCGATCACGCTGGAGGAGCACCAGGCGTCGAAGTGGATCGCGGAGCCGCTGCACCTGCTCGACTGCTGCCAGGAGAGCGACGGCGCGGTGGCGCTGGTGGTCACCTCCGCCGAACGGGCCAGGGATCTGCGCAGGTCACCCGCGCTGATCACCGCCGCCGCCCAGGGCGCGGGCGCCGGTCAGATGACGATGACCAGCTACTACCGCGACGACATGACGGGCCTGCCGGAGATGGGGGTGGTCGGCGGCCGGCTGTGGAAGCAGTCCGGGCTCGGGCCCTCGGACATGCAGGCGGCCATCCTGTACGACCACTTCACCCCGTTCGTGCTCACCCAGCTGGAGGAGCTGGGCTTCTGCGGACGCGGCGAGGCCCGCGACTACGTCGCCGACGGCGGCATCGAGATCGACGGCCGCCTGCCGGTCAACCCGCACGGCGGCCAGCTCGGCGAGGCGTACATCCACGGGATGAACGGCATCGCCGAGGCCGTCAGGCAGATCCGCGGCACCTCGGCCAACCAGCTCGCCTCGGTACGCAACGTGCTGGTCACCGCGGGCACGGGCGTGCCGACCAGCGGGCTGGTCCTGTCGGCGGAGTGAGCCGGCGCCACTCGCGGCCGGGCGGGCTCGGAAACGGAGCGGAAGCAGGATCGGCACGGGGAAAGGGCGAACGCGGGAAGGGCGCGGCCGGTGGGCCGCGCCCTTCGTGTCACGCGTGTGGGTCGCACGCGTGTGGTCACCGCCTGGCGGGTTCGCGCTCGGCGGGACGTTTCACGGAGGCCGCATGCCCGGCGGGAGGCCGGGTACGCGGTCGTTCGGTGGCTCCGGTGGTCGCGGAGGGCGGATCACCCACACCAGCCGCCCGGTCGTTCAGCAGCTCAGGTTGTTGCCCGGGGTGGTACCGAGGATCTGCGTGAAGCTCTGGTAGGCGTTGATCCGGCTCTGCACCTGCGCCGGGTTCCTGCCGTCGCACTCCAGGCTGCCGTTGATGCTGCGGATCGTCTGGCCGAAGCCGTGGCCGTTGACCATCGCGTTGTGCGCCGTCATCGTGCCGGGGCCGTTCTGGGTGTTCCAGTACCACAGGGCGGTCTTCCAGGCCACCGCCGCGTCGTTCTGCACCAGGTACGGGTTGCCGAGCAGGTTGATGCCGAGCGCGTCGCCGGCCGCCTTGTAGTTGAAGTTCCAGCTCAGCTGGATCGGGCCGCGCCCGTAGTAGGCCGCCTGGCCGGCGGGGCAGCCGTAGGGCTGGCTCGCGTCGCAGTAGTGCGGGTAGTTCGCGGTGTTCTGCTCAACGATGTGGACCAGCCCGCCGGTCTCGTGGTTGACGTTGGCGAGGAAGGCGGCCGCCTCCTGCTTCCTGACGGTGTCACTGCCGGTCTTCGCGAAGCCGGGGTAGGCGCTCAGCGCGGCGGTCAGCCCGCTGTAGGTGTAGAAGGGGTTCCGGCTCGGGAACATCTGGTTGAACTGTGCCTGGCTCACCACGAAGCCCGAGGTGGGCGGGTCGGTGGGCGGCGTCGTGCCGCCGCAGGTGTACGGGTCCCAGTACCAGGTGCTGATCACCGGGTCGTAGCCGGGGTTGTCGTGCTCGGCGATGTAGTACCTGCCGTCGGTGTACTTGACGATGCTGCCGGCGACGTACCAGGTGCCCGCCGCCCAGTTCGGGTGGTTGCAGTTGCCCGTGGGCGGCGTCGTGCCGCCGCAGGTGCCCTTGTCGGCCCAGACGTCGGCGGTGCCCGGCCTCTCGTTCTGGGTCCACCACTTCGCGGACCAGTTGTGGCCGTTGTACGAGGCGGTCATGCCGCCGGTGTAGACGGCCGAGGAGCTCCACGCGGCCGCGCAGCTCTCGGCGGAGGCGGAGGACGTCGGCAGGACGACCGCGAGCACGCCGGTGACCGCCAGGGCGGCGAGGGCGGCCATGATGCGCTGTCTCAACACTTGATCACTCCCATGGGGGGAAACCGGATGGTGTGGGGTGTCCGGACGGTCGGACTTTCGCGCGGTGACGGCCCGCGTCATCGCGTTCGCGCAGCTCATACCTGGATCGGGCGGGTCTGCCGCGAGGTGTGGGGCTACCAACCCGATCTTTCTCTTAAGAAAGTTTCCTAAGAGTTGCCGTGATACTAGCCTTGACAGATCACTGTCACAACCCGTTCGGACATCGGGTCCCGCCATTGCGGGCCGGGTGCGTTCCAAACGCGGGGAATCTCGCGCGCCGCCGGTTCACCGGGGCATGATCCGTCCGGTTAGCTATTAAATGTAACTTTTATCGGCGTTTAGGGTGCCACTATTGCGGCATGTTGGAATCCCTCGGGCTCGATCCCGTGGAGGAGCGCGTCTACCGGTTCCTGGTGACGACCGCGGAGGCGGATGTCACCGACCTCATCGGGAATCTGGGCATCGATGCCGAGACGGCGGAGACGGTGCTGGTCGCCATGCGGGTCAGGGGACTGATCAGGACGGTCTCTCCCGGCAGGCGGCGGTTCGCCGCGGTGGCACCGGACATCGTGCTGGGCTCGCAACTCCTCCGCCACCAGCAGGCGCTCGACTGGGCGCGGCGCGAGGTGGAGCGGCTGTCCGAGGAGTACCGGGACAACGCCCGCCGCCGCGACGCGGGCCTGCAGGTCGAGGTCCTGTCCGACCACGCCGCGTTCCGGGAGCGGTTCGACCAGCCGTTCGAGGGTTACCGGGAGCGGGCGACGCCGCTGCGGATCATCGAGGGGACGACGCCCTGCCCGCTCGGCTTCGACGACCTCTACCTGCTCGCACTGCTGGTCGCCGGCGTGCCGGACACGTCGATCGCCGTCCAGCTGGGGGTCAGCCGGCGGACCGTGCGGCGGCGCGTCGCGAACGTCATGGAACTCGCCGGCGCCCAGACCCGCATGCAGCTGGCCTGGCGCGCCGCCACCGAAGGCTGGCTCTGACCCGCGGCGATATGACGCCAGGTGTAAAACGGCGGATCGGAAACGTGCACTAAAGGGCAACGATGCAGCTTAATGACGGTTGGGTGCACCGCCTTGACATATGTTTCCACTCCATCGCAACCAAAAATCGATCATTTTCTCGGCGTGATCGCGCTGACACGGCTCGCGTAGCGTTGTTCGCGGCGCACGTTGCCGTTCCGTTGTTCTCCGACCCCTGAGGCTTACGGTAATCGGTCACTGCGGCTGTGGAATGAGCGCTCCGGCGCTCTGAATTTGCATAGGGCTTTGCCGCGGCAATGGCTATGTGTGCTTGCTGTCCGCTACGGTAGAGAGTGTGACGGTATGGAATGTTTGATTACCTCCGGCACCGAGGGTGCCCTGTTGCAGTGACCCGTGAGCAGAAAACTCTCGCCGTCGGCTGACCGATCGGGAAGTGTCTTCGTTCAGAAGAGGGGTCTCTGCCTTCAAAGCTCGAACCGGCGAACACCGCTGACAAAGGGGTGCCGTTCTCCATGAAAAGAACAGCGAGATTATGACTTCTGGTTACGTCTTTCTTTGCGGTGCTTTTTGCCATGAGCTGGAGCGGCTTCCGCAGGCCAAACCGGCGACGCAAGCTCCACGGGCCGGCACGGTAACGGCCGGCCCGGCCAAATCCCGACTGGGTTAAGGAAGTCGGCCCCCGACACGGTCGGCGCCGGCCGGCGAGGAAACGCTGAATTGGCCTGTCATCTCTTCTCTCCCTGCTACCTGACAGGAGGAGGATCATGAGGATGTTCGCGCTTCCAGAACCGCGGAGAACCCAGCGGCGGCCTGTGCTCGCGCTCGCGGTGGCCGTCTTGACGATCGGCGCCCAGGGCGCCGCAGCACCCGCCGCCCATTCACCCACCGCGTCCAGCGTGACCGAGACCTACACCAACTTCAGCGCCGCCGCGACCGAAGCCGGGCTCAGCCGCATCTGGGCGGGCGTGCACACCCGGATGGACCACCAGGCCGGCAACAAACTCGGCACCACCATCGGTCACTACGCGCTCAGCCAACTGAAGCTCGCCCCAGCCACACCGGCTTCCCCGACCGCGAAGCCCCCGGCCGGCAGCGGCCCGGCCGCAGGCGTCACCGTCGCGGTCCGGGACTCCAAGCTCGGCAAGATCCTCACCGACGGCCAAGGGCGCACGCTGTACCTGTTCGAGACGGACAAGGGCACCAAGTCGACCTGCTACGGCGCGTGTGCGATCGCCTGGCCGCCGCTGGTCGCCACGGGCAGGCCGCAGGCCGGCAGCGGCGCATCCTCCGCCCTGCTCGGCACCACCGCCAGGACCGACCACACCACAGAGGTCACCTACAACGGCCACCCGCTGTACTACTACGTCGGCGACACCAAGCCCGGCGACACCAGCGGGCAGGGCCTCAACTCCTTCGGCGCCAAGTGGTACGTGCTCAACCCGCAGGGAAACAAGATTGACACGGGCTGAGCACCGTCGGTCGCCATGAGTCACTACACGGGCAACGCTGAGCGGGCTGTTGCGAGAGCACCGGCAGCCGGAATCACGGAAGGGAGCAGACGAACATGGGAGCAGCACGGACGATGTCACCCCGCCCGGTCTGGCTGCGGCCGGCGGTGGCCGCCGGGCTCGCCCTGGCCGTGGCGGCGGCCTTGTACGCGTTCGGCCGGATACACACTCCGGACTACGCCGGCAGCCTGTTCGGACGCCGTGGCAACGACGCGAACCTGCTGAAGGCGCAACTCGGCACCGCCCTGCTGGGCCTGGCCCTCTACCAGCTCATATTGGCGCTGTGGATGTACCGGCGGCTACCCGGGGCCGGCGCAGCCCCCCGCCCGGTACCCCTCGCCCACCGCATCGGCGGAGCCGTGCTGTTCGTGCTCTCCCTCCCCGTCGCCTACCACTGCATCACCACCTACGGAGTGCAGCTGGACAGCGCCCGGGTCGCCCTGCACTCCCTCGCCGGCTGCTTCTTCTACGGCGCATTCGCCGCGAAGGTACTCCTCGTCCGCAGCCGGTACCTACCCGGCTGGGCGTTGCCGGTCGCCGGCGGCACCCTGGTCACCCTCATCGCGATCCTGTGGTCCTCAGCGGCACTCTGGCAGCTGACCCAGCCGTAGCTTGGCGGAGCTCCCACGGCGGTTCCATCGCCGACCTGCGGAGATCAGGTCCCCGAAGGGCCGGCGAAGGAGCCAGGGCGGCTTCACGGGGTTGTGATCATTGGTACCGCGAAGAAGACGATCATGGCGATCGCCACCGCGATGATGAAGCCGATCACTTCCCAGGCCCAGTCGTGGTGGGAGACCTTCGCCGGCGCCTTGTGTCTGCGTGCCGCCCGGCGGCCCGCACGCCTGCGGGATCCGGCCCGTCCGGAAAGCCGGAGCCCTGTCTCCGCCGTCCCGGCCTCGCCGGTCTCCGCCCCGGAATCGCCTTCCTGCGCGGTCGTCGGCTCGCTCCACTGCGCGTCGTACTGGTCCTGGGGTGCGGTGTAGTTCGGAGGCACGGTGTGCGGCGGGGCGTCGTCCGGCTGGTCGACCCGCATGATCCAGCTGGGCAGGCGCAGCTGGGCACGGCCCGCCGGGGTGCTGAGATGGTCAGGCCGGGGAGACCAGGCGGGGAGGGCCGTCGGGGTCTCGTCGGCCTGAGCGTCTGTTCCGGTGCCGGTCTCGTCGCCGGTCTCGGTGCCGGAGGGAGCGGCGTCCGTGAACCAGTTGACCGCGGGCGCCCGAACGGGGTCGGTGGCCCAGGTGGGCATCGGCGGCTGCACGCGACCGGTTTCGGGGTCGGGGGCCGGTGCCGGTGTGGCCCAGGTGGGCATCGGCGGTTGTGCGCGACCGGTTTCGCCGTCAGGAGTCTCCACCTGTGCGGACCTGACGGGGAAGAGAGGCCGGTGGCGCTCGGCGTCGGAGAGGGCGTCGAGCTGATCGGTCTGCAGGGGCCAGCCGGGGAGCGGGTGCGCGGTGGGGTGCGCGGTGGGCACATCGTCCAGCACATCTCCCGGCACGGGGCCGGGAGCCGGGGCGATCGTGAGGGGCGTGCGAGGGGCCTCGGCGGACGGAGCCTTGGGCGTCTCGACGGGCGTGGGATCGGCGGGCGGATCGGCGGGTGCGGCCTCGGGGCGGGGCGCGGCGGCGACGAGCCTGTCGGTGTAGACGCGGGCCGCCCGCGCTTCGGGGCTGAGCGGGCGGAACAGGTTCTCCCGTACGGGGGCGCCCTCCAGCACGTCCCCGGGGATGGGCGCCGACAGCGGTGCCGCCCGGCGCGGTCTGGGACGCTGGAGCCGGCGGCGCGGCCGCAGGGCCGCGGTGTCCAGAGCGGTGAGCACCGAGTCGCCGAGCCTGGGCAGCGGTTCGGTGCTGGCCTCGTGGGTGGAGACCGTGCCGGGGTCCCTCGGCGCGAAGGGGTCCGGGAAGCGGTCGCCCGCCATGTGGTCCGGCACGGGGAAGGCCGGGGCGCTGGTCTGGGCGTCGTTCTCGGGAGACGGCGGCGGCCAGGCGGGTGACGTCGGCCACAGTTGCCTGACCAGCGGGGACGTTGACCGCCTGGCGACGGGAGCGAGCGGTGCCCGCGGTCCGAGCACGGCGGCGCGCAGCCCGGAGGGAGGGGTGGCCCAGGGCGCGAGGACGAGCACGTCGCGGACCGGGGCGACGGCGAGGGCGCCGAACACCTCGGTCAGGTGCGTGGGGATCCGGGCCGAGGCCAGGGCGGCGCCCAGCGACTGGGCGAACCTGCGGCAGGCGCTCACCGTCAGCTCGTCGGCGGTGTCGACGGCCACGTCGAGCACCCAGGACAGCTCGGCGGCGTTCATCTCGCAGACGCCCGACAGGTACAGCACCTCGCGCTGGTGGGGGCGCAGCTCGCTCAGCACGCGCTCGACGAGGGCGGGGACCGGGTCCAGGCCGGTGACCGGGGGCGAGTAGACGATGTCGCGCAGGAAGATCTCGCGGCGGGCGAGCGCGTACAGCGCGGCGCGCGGGGGGTGGGTGTCCGTGACACTGGACAGAACGGTCACCAAGACGTCGAAGGCCGAGTCCGCGCTGCCCAGCTGGTCGCGGGAGTAGGCGTACAGCCCTGCTGCGTGGCGGTCGTAGAGCTCGGCGATCAGTTCGCCGCGCGAGCGTTGACCGAGGAGCGGTTGGGTCACGGGACCGGTTCCTCTGGTGGTTCGTCGAGCGTGGTGAAGAGTTGGGGCGGCTGTGAAGCCTGTGACATACGGTGCCAGAGGGATCAACTCCAGCAATGTGGGTAATCATGTCAAGTCATGGGCACCTCCCGCACTACCGAATGCCCTTTTGGTGAGAAATACACATGTCGATCTACCGGACAAAGCCGGGAAGACAGATCGGAGAAGTGGGGCATAGGCTGACTTGGGCCAGATCAGGGAGGCGGCCGGGGCAGGGAGGCCGTAACCCGGCGAAAACAAGAGGTTGCGCATGATCACATTCAACGGTGTCACCAAGCGCTACGCTGACGGCACCGTAGCGGTGGACGACCTGAGCCTTGAGGTGCCCACCGGGGAGATCACCGTCTTCGTCGGCCCCTCGGGGTGCGGCAAGACGACCTCCCTCCGCATGATCAACAGAATGATCGACGCCACGGAGGGCCAGATCCTCCTGGACGGCGTCGATGTCAAGACCATAGACCCGCCGACACTGCGTCGGGGCATCGGCTACGTCATCCAGCAGGCCGGGCTCTTCCCGCACCGCAAGATCGTCGACAATGTGGCGACGGTTCCCCTGCTGCTCGGCTGGGAGAAGAAGAAGGCCCGTGACCGGGCGATGGAACTGCTGGAGCGGGTCGGGCTCGATCTGAAGATGGCCGACCGCTATCCCTTCCAGCTCTCCGGCGGCCAGCAGCAGCGCGTCGGCGTGGCCCGCGCGCTCGCCGCCGACCCGCCGGTGCTGCTGATGGACGAACCGTTCAGCGCGGTCGACCCGATCGTCCGGACCAGCCTGCAGGAGGAGCTGCTACGGCTCCAGGCCGAGCTGAACAAGACCATCGTGTTCGTCACCCACGACATCGACGAGGCGGTCAAGCTCGGCGACCGGGTGGCCGTCTTCCGCGTCGGGGGCCACCTGGCCCAGCTCGACGACCCCGCGACGCTGCTGGCCAGGCCCGCCGACGACTTCGTCCGCGAGTTCCTCGGCCGCGACCGGGGCATCCGGCGGCTCTCGTTCGTCTCGGACGAGGGGGTACGGCTCCGCACCGACCTGCTCGTCCCGGTCTCCACCGACGCCGACGCCGCGTCGGCCTCGGCGCGCGCCGCCGGCGAGCCGTGGCTGGCCGTGGTGGACGCGGGGAACCGGCCGCTGGGCTGGGTCGCGGTCAAGGACCTGCCCGAGTCGGGCAGCCTCGCCGAGGTGGAGCTCGCGCCGTACGGGACGTTCGTCAGCGGGCGTGACTCGCTGCGCGGCGCGCTGGACGCGACGCTGCTCTCCCCGTCGGGCAACGCCGTCGCGGTGGACGGGGCGGGCAGGGCCGTGGGCGTCGCCACCCGCGAGGCCCTGGACGAGGCGCTGGCCGTGGTGGCGGGGAGCGTCGGCGGATCGGTGCCGGGTTCCCGCTCCGCGGGGGGCACGGGAGATGTCGGCGGATCCACCGGAGGCACGGGAATCGCGGCCGGATCGGCGGCGGACGCGGAAAGCCCCGGTGAGGGCACGGGAGGCACGGGGGACGCGGGTGAGTGAGGAACCCCTGGTCCGCTGGGACTGGATCGGGCGCAACTGGCCCACGATCCAGGGCCTGCTGGAGGACCACATCGTGATGGCGCTGGTCCCGATCGTCGTCGGGCTGCTCATCGCGCTCCCGCTCGGGCTGGCCGGAGCCCGCTGGCGCTGGCTCTACCAGCCGACCGTCGGCGTGATGAACGTGATCTACTCGCTGCCCTCGCTGGCCGTCTTCATCGTGCTCATCCCGGTCACCGGCCTCGCGACGCGGCTGACCGTGATGGTCCCGCTCACCTTCTACGCCATGGCGGTGCTCATCCCGGCGGTCGTCGACGGGCTGGGTTCGGTCCCCGACCACGTGCGCCAGTCCGCGGTGGCCATGGGCTTCACCCCGCTGCGCAGGCTGCTCCAGGTCGAGTTGCCGATCGCGGTGCCGGTCGTGCTGGCCGGGCTCAGGGTGGCCACGGTCGCCAGCGTCAGCCTGGTCAGCGTGGGCGCGCTGGTCGGCAGGGGAGGGCTCGGCTACCTGTTCATCGACGGCTGGCAGCGGCAGTTCTACACCCCGATCGTGGTCGGCATCGTGCTGGTCGTGGTGCTCGCGGGGGTCGCCGACCTGCTGCTGATCCTGGCGCAGCGCCTGCTCACGCCGTGGTCGCGGGCAAGGGGGTCCGCGTGAACCGGCTGATCGACCTTTTTGGTGACCCGGCCGGTGTGGTGCCCCGGATCTCCGGTCGCCGCCTCGCCGGAGTCGCCACCGGAAGCCGTACGTCTGGTCAGCGATTCACTCTGTGGTCGTGGGCGAGGGGGTCCGCGTGAACTGGCTGATCGACTTCTTCGGGGACCCGGTCAACTGGTCGGGCCCGGACGGGATTCCCGTCCGGCTGCTCGAACACCTGGAGTTCGCCGGGCTCTCGCTGCTGCTGGCCATGCTGATCGCGCTCCCGCTGGGGCTGCTGATCGGCCACACCGGCCGGGGCGCCCTGCTGGTGGTCTCCATCGCCAACGCGGCCCGCGCCCTGCCGACGCTCGGCCTGCTCGTCCTCATCGTGCTGCTGATGGGCGTCGGCACCATCCTGCCGGTGCTGATCCCGCTGGTGGCGCTGGCCGTGCCGCCCATCCTGGTCAACACCTACGAGGGCATCCGCGGGGTCGACCCGGACCTGCGCGACGCCGCGTACGGTATGGGACTGCGGGGCGGGCAGGTTCTCGGCCGGGTGCTGGTGCCGGTCGCGCTGCCGCTCATCCTGCTCGGCCTGCGACTGGCCGCCATCCAGGTGGTGGCGACCGCGACCGTGGCCGCGTACGTGGGCCTGGGCGGCCTCGGCCGCTTCATCATCGACGGTCTCGCGACCAAGAACTTCCCGAGCACGATCGGCGGAGCGGTTCTCGTAGCACTGCTGGCGCTTCTCGTTCAGCTCGGGTTCACCCTGGTACAGCGCGCAACGGTCTCCCCGGGGGTGAGCGAGCGCCAGACCATCCGATAGTCTTGATTACCCCCCGTTTTGGAAGGGAATAGCACCATGAAGCGCCTGTTCAGCACCGCGGCGATCCTTCTGTCCGCGGCGCTCACACTTACCGCGTGCGGCGGCGGAGATCCCCTCACCAGCGCGTCCCCGGCTCCCGCCGAATCCGGGTCCGCCTCCGAGCCGGCGGCCGCCGGGAAGGTCGTCATCGGGTCGGCCAACTTCCCGGAGAACGTCCTGCTGGGCGAGATCTACTCGCAGGCTCTGGCCGCCAAGGGCGTCCAGGTCGAGGAGAAGTTCAACATCGGCAGCCGCGAGGTCCTGTACGACCAGGTCAAGAGCGGCGGCCTGACCATCCTGCCGGAGTACATCGGCTCGCTCCTCGCCTTCGTCGACAACACCGCCACGGCGAAGTCGAAGGACGACGTCGTCGCCGCGCTCAAGGAGAAGCTCCCGGCCGAGCTGGAGGTCCTGACGCCCGCCGCGGCCGAGGACAACAACTCGCTGACCGTCACCAAGGAGACCGCCACCAAGGAGGGTCTCACCACGATCGAGGACCTGGTCAAGGTCGCCAAGAACTACGCGGTGGGCGGTCCGCCGGAGTTCAAGACCCGCCAGGAGAAGAACTTCAAGGACACCTACGGCCTGGAGTTCAAGGAGTGGAAGAAGACCGGCGACGCCACCGCCGACGCCATCAAGGACGGCACCGTCCAGGTCGGCAACGTCTTCACCACCGACCCGAAGATCATCATCAATGACCTGGTCTCCCTCCAGGACAACAAGAGCGCCTTCGCCGCGGAGAACATCGCCCCCCTGGTCAACAAGGCGGGCGTGAACGACACGGTGAAGACCACCCTCGACGCGGTCTCCGCCAAGCTCGACACCGCCGGCCTGGTCGCGCTGATGAAGCGCGTCGCGGTCGACAAGGACGACGCCGAAGCGGTCGCCAAGGACTGGCTCACCCAGAACGGCCTGCTCTAGCGATTCACCCGGCCGGCCCCGGACGTCTTGTCCGGGGCCGGTTCGCGTTCTCGGAGACGGTAACCGTGGCCGCGTGGTACCCAGTCGATGCGCTGGGAATCACCCGCGAGAACGCGAGGCGGAGAACCGATGACGAACTTTCCCAGATGGAGCGACATCCGCGCGGAGATCGTCGCGGACTCCGGCGGCGAGAAGGCCATAACCGAGGCGAGGCGCCGTAATCAGGGGCTACCCGCTGGTCGAGCAGAGCTCGAACCAGATGACGGTTCCGGTGAAGTCGCGGTGAAATCCCCAGCGGGTGGCGAGGTCGTTGACGAGCATGAGCCCTCGGCCGCTGGTGGCGTCCAGGCCGGGCTTCCTCGTACAGGGGACCTCCGAGGCGCCGGGGTCCTGGACGGTGATGAGTGCGCCGTGGGGGAGGAAGGCCACCGTGACGACGAACTCCCGTGGGCGGTCGACCGGCCCCGCGTCGCGCGGTCCGGTGTCGAGCGGTCGGGCATCGAGCGGTCCGCTGGAGTGCTCGACGGCGTTGGCGGCGAGTTCGCTGGTCAGGAGTACGGCGTCGTCGCGGAGCGGGTGGTCGTCGCCGAGGAGTTCGGCGACGAAGACGCGTGCGGGTCTGACCTGGTCGGGGGCGGCCGCGAACCGTTGGGAGATCACGGGGGGTCTCACCGGCGGGTGCTCCTGGAGCGCTGACCATCCAGGGATTCGTCCCAGGTGTGGTGACCACCTGGTGGCAGGGGGAGCCGGTCCCGTGGCCTGCTCCATGGTCCGGAAGCGGTCAGCGAGCACGCCGACGAGTACGGACAGGAGACGCGCTGCCATCTCGGTCACCTCCCTTGCCCTCGATCCTGTTGGGCCCGGTGTTGCCGGTGACCTTGACGTCCCTGCCGCTCCCCCCACTGGGGTCTTGCGGTACCGGGATGTCTGACGTGGGGAGTGGGCGTGAAGGCCCTTCGGGGGTGAGGCGGAGGCGGAAGTCCTCGATGTGCTGCATCTGTGCGGCCAGTTCGGCGGGCGTGTCGGCCTCGATCAGACCGACGCGCTGTCGGCACCAGGTGGGGGAGAGCGCCCACCAATGTCCGGTGGCCTTGCCGTACCAGAAGCACCAGCCGGTGAACCGTAACGCCGGCGCACGCGGCACCCGCTCGTACCCGTCGCAGGCGGTTTCCTCTTCTCGCGGAGGCTCTGCGGCCTGGCAGGGATTCACGGTGATCACTGGTGGGGAGTCGCCCGGCATATCTTCTCCAGGTGAGATCGAGTAACTCTGTGTAATTCCCTTCCAAGAGAACCGCAGGTGGGTGACGATGAAAGGAGCCTCGTGGGGGCCCGCGCCGAGGGGCCGCCCCGAAGCCAGGTCAGTCGCGAGGGGGCCGTTTCCTGGCCTACAGGTGGCGAGCGAAAGGAGCCAGGGCGTGGAGGGTCTGACGATCGAGGAAGTGATCAAGCAGTCCCGGCAGGCCAAAGGCCTTACACAGGCGAGCCTCGCCGACCGGCTCGCCCGAGTGTCCGGGCAGGCCACGATCACTCGCAGCGAGGTCTCCCGCTGGGAGCGCGGCAAGCGGCTGCCCCTGGCCTGGTTGCCGTGGTTGAGCATCGTGCTCGATCTCCCGCTGGCGGTGCTCGACCAGGCGGTTGTCCTGTCCCGCGCCAAACGACTGGGTGTCACTTCGCCGAACGTGAACGGCGATCGCCTGACGCTGTTCAGTGACGGCTGGACGCGAGAGAACAATGAGGCGATGGCTGCCGGGCTGGTCGCCGAGAGCGAGGCCATGTCGGAGGAGTCCGCGCTTCGCGTCGCTCACGAATGGCTGATCGTGGAGTCGCCACAGCTTCATGAGATCCGGGCGGGACGTCGTATCGGTCACTCACTGATCGACAAGATCGAGAACCGGGTCGACCATTTGCGGCACCTCGATGACTACGTGGGCGGCACGGACCTGCACGCGCTCGTCTCCCAGGAGTTGGAGGCGACCGTCACGGTCGTCAGGGAGGCCGCCTACAGCGAGGAGGTGGGCCGCCGACTCCTGAAGGCCGTGGGAGAGCTCTGCCAGCTCGCGGGATGGGTGACCTCTGACGCCGGACTGTACGGTCGCGCTCGTACCTACTATGTCAAAGGCATCCAAGCCGCGCATGTCGCCGGGGATGAGCCGACGGCGGCCAATCTGCTGTCCTCGTTGAGCTATCAGATGGCCAACGTGGGTGATCCCAGGGAGGCGGCCATGATGGCCCGTACGGCGGTCAAGGGCGCTGAGCGATCAAGCACCCCGCTCACCCGTGCCCTGCTGCTGGAACGAGTGGCTTGGGCACACGCCAAAGCGGGAGATTCGGCGATCACTGAACGGGCGCTCGGCGAGGTTGATCAAGTGTTCGGGCTACATCGAGAGGGTGATGAGGACCCGAAGTGGGTCTACTGGCTGGACCGGGGCGAGGTCGATGTGATGGCCGGTCGGTGCTTCACCGAACTCGGCCGCCCGCTCAGGGCCGAACCGTTGCTCACCCAGGGCATCGACACCTACGACGCCACGCACGCTCGGGAGGTCTCGCTCTACCTGAGCTGGCTCGCCGACGCCTATGCCCAGGCCCGCGAGGTCGAGCGGGCCACCGAGGCGGCCTCGAAGTCGTTGAACCTGGCGGTCAAGGTCAACTCAGCCCGCGTCACCGACCGCATCGAGACCATCCGAGCCCGCCTTCGCCCTTTCGCGGACACCGCAGCGGTCCGAAGATTCGAGGACCTCTACCAATCGACAGTAGATGCGATCTGAAGCCGACAGTATGACTCCGACGTAGAGGCGACAACCATGGATCAAATCTCCCCTGCACTTGCTTGGCGCAAGAGCAGTAAGAGCGCTCAGCAGGACAACTGCGTGGAGGTGGCAGCCTTTCCGGGCGGAGGCCGCGCCATACGAGACAGCAAGGACCCGAACGGGCCCATGCTGCGTTTCGCGAGCAGCGAGTGGCAGTCATTCATCGGTGGTATCAAAAGCGGAGTGTTCGACAATCAGGACTGCTAATCAATGGCCTAACCTCCAGTCGCACGTCGGGATTTCGATGAACGGCAGGGCTTCTGCCTTTCGGTCCCGGAAGCCGTTCCCTGTTCCGCTCATTGCCGCCGGAACCGCCCGAATAAGTATCGTCGATGAATATGCAAGTTTCTCCTCGGCGTCCCGCTGTCCAGCCTGTTCACTGAGACTTCAAGCACCTTAGCTGATTGTGCGAATAATTTCGCAGGCACCATCGCTGCGAACCCATCTCACCTTACGTTCCCGCGCGGATAGAGGTCAGCCGGGCAGCGAAACCAGTCGCGTAACTACCGCGAACCCCAGCACAAGAGATGCAATTCTCATTGATATTTTACGGGCCACAAGCATGGATAGCATATCCATGCTGATAGCAGTATATAAAATCAACTGCGCCACAAGAAGGGCGTCAGGATCGACGCCTATGGGCTCTCCGGTGTTCCAGCTGTAATCATATACGTTAACAATGAAGCCCATGAGGGCAATCAACACGCTTAGTGAAAACAGCAGTGCCCAAATTAATGTGCATGCCACACGCCTCGCCTCTCGGCCGGGAGCGCCTTTCTGGGGGTGATCGCCCTTAATCTGATTAACCATAAGCCTTCCGCGCCTACTTCCCGTCAAGGGTTCCTACCATTGTAGGCTTGGCCGCCATGAAGTCGCCTGCGTAACGTTGTGCTTCAATGGCCGAGCGGCCCCCTCCTCATCCGCAACCACCCCATGGCCCGCCAAGCCGTACGGACCCTGCTGGACCTTGAGCGCTACAACTACAGGGAACGCATCCGCCGCCTCGGCGTCCGCATGCACATCCTTTGAAACCTTCGGCCTTCGGTACGCCATGAGGGGTCTTTGTGTGCCAGTGGAGGTAGCCCGGACTCAGCTTGAGTAGTGGTTGCGTGGCTTCATCGGAGGCGCTCGGCGTACCCAGATCGACTTCTGCTTATTCAGGGGCATGCCGTACGGTGGCCGGCCGCAGCACGGGATTCAACCTGAGGATCAACATCATGAGCACGAGAAACACGATGAACACGCGAAGCCGTCAGCAGACTTCCTGCACCGTTCGGGTTCTGAAGTCCGCTTCCTTCATCTTCTCTCCCAAATCCGTCAGGACGGTGTCGCTGCCGGCCATGTCAGAGGAGATGGCCCGACGACTCGCCTGGACCCCGGTCACCCTTCTGCTGAAGGACAACTCCAGGCTCAGGGAGTCGGGCAGCGGGGAGACGAGCGGAACCTTCACCTGCTCGAACTCCTCGGAAGCCCCTACAGTGATCCGGCCGCCTTCGCGAATGCTCTTTACCGGACTGGACGCCTCCCACAGCACCCGGTGGGTCGCGTAGTCCAGGACCTGGACCGACGTGACCTGCTCACCCGGGCAGAGCGGCGCGAAGTACTGGAGCCTGCCGTCGGCGCTGAGACCCGTCGCCACGGCACGGGGCAATGGATCACCGATTGGGAGATACGGCCCCTCCCCGCATCCGGCCAGCGCGAACACCAGTGCCGCGGCGCTTACGCATCCGATGACGGAACGGCATGGGAGGCGCCCAACGAGTGTCCGTGTCATTTCGATCCCTCTCTGAGCCGATAATCGTCTTTCCCGGGCAGCCGTAGGTGTTTCCCTTTTGCTCTGCTGCTGTTCATGGAACTTTGTACTTATCAATAGCGGGCGCTGTGGACAAGGTGGCGCTACTTGCAGTAGCTCGTCTAGTACGGAAACGCCTGTCACGGTACTGGGCGAGTCATTCCAAATGATTAGAGGTCGTAGGCGATCATGTCACCCCGGCTGGGTTGTCCGTCCTATGGGTGGTAGAGCTCTTGGGCGCGGGCGGAGTCGATGGGGCGGTCCTGGGGCAGGTGCAGGAAGTGGTCCAGCTGCCACGCCTGAGCAGTGCCGGCTTGGCGGTTGGTGGTGGTCACCCAGGGCGGGTAGACGCGGAAGGCTCGTTTCCCACCGGAACCGTTTGCTGATACGACACCGTGTCGGCAGAGCGCGTCCACGGGAAAGACGAACTGGCCGAAGTGGTGATGGTCGCGGGTGCTGACGACGAAGAGGTCGACGGGGTCGGTTGCGTCGAAAGGCTGGATGGGCCCGCCCGGGGACCTCTTCCATACGGTGACGAACTGGCCGACCTTGGTGGGGGTCGTCTTGGCTGCGCGGAATCGGATGGCGAGCCCGTCAAGGGTGAAGGCGTGGGCGGCGTACGCGGCACCCTCGGTTTCTGGGACCGGCTGCGAGCAGGTGAACCCGCAGGGGTCGTAGACAAGCGTTTTCGCCGCGAGGAGATCTCTGTAGGCCGGAGTGGTGTCCGACCACGGTTTGAATCCGGTGGGGTGGAGATGGGGGGAGTACTCGCGGTTCGTCGCCATTCGTTCACCCTGTCACGACTGCTGGGACGGTCGCCGACTCAACTGGGGTGTAGCTCTCGTCGAGACATTCGAATGCTGATGGTGTGTCCGGGAACGCAGACAGGGCGTCCAAGATCGTTACTGTGTCGTAGGAGGTCCGGGTGTCTGCCAACCAGCCGTCTGTGTGGCCGGGGCGGGGCCAGTGGGGTCGAATGGAGCTGTCCTAGCCAGGAGGACCGAGGACGAACTTTCCCAGCTGGAGCGACATCCGCGCGGACATCGTCGCGGACTCCGGCGGGGAGAAGGCCGTGGACGAAGCGAGGCGCCGACACTCACACCGGGTAACCCGCTTCCCCTCGCTCAGGTGAACGGCTCTACCCGGTGGAGTCCGGCCAGCAGTGCGCCGAGCGGCCGGAGGCGGAGACGATGGCCGCGCCGTCGAGCTCGACGGTCGTCAGCTCGACGCCGCCCAGTGGCCACTCCACGGCGAACTCGAAGTTCTCGGCCGGGGGCAACGGCCACAGCCACAGCCCGAAGTTGTTGAATCCGAACTCGCCGCCGCGCATGCCGCTGCCCATCGGAAGCCAGGACAGCAGCGGCCCGGCCGGCGGATCGCCGGAGGCGCTCTTTGTGCTCTGTGCCCATTCGAGGGTGGTGACCTTCGTGCCGTCGGCGAACCGCACGCCCAGCCGCAACAGCGAGTCCGGTCGGTTGCCGCGCCCGAACGCCTGGGCGATCGGGGCCCCGGCCAGCTGCACGTACCACCAGTCCTCGGCGGGCAGGTCACCCTGCCTGGACGCGATCTCCACATCCAGCATGCAGCCGGTGCTGAAGACCCGGATCGTCGGCAGGAGCACCACGACGTTCGCACTCCGGGCCACCACCCGCTCGACCGCGAGCACCGCTCCGATCTCCTGCGAGGGCGGCGCGGACCACGGCGGGAGCTCAGGGCGGGCGATGGGTTCCTGTTCCGTCGGTACGGGATCGAAGAACATCACTTCACGCTACTCAAAAACCGCCAATGCTGACAGACGTCTTGTCGGCCCGGTGAACCTCAGGTAGAGCACGCCTTTGGCGACCTCGTCGATCCGCACCCCGCCGAAGCCCCGTTCGGCGACGAGTTCCGCGGCGGCGTCGAGGATCACGTTCGTGTCGACACTGGGACGGCCATGCGGGCCCCCTAAATGACGGAAAATGCCGATTCAGTCATTTACTCTGGCGTCGAGCGCCCAGGGGTGCGGCTCGGTGGACGGGTCATGCGCCGAGCCAGCCGCGCACCCGGTCCGCGAACCAGCCGGGCCGTTGCAGCGGGATGCCGTGCCCGCAGTCCGCCACGATCTCCAGCTCGCTGCCCGGCAGGGCTTCGTGCAGCACGCGGGCCGACTCCCGCATCAGGCCCCGTTCACGCCCGCCGGCGAGGATCAGCGCCTCGCGGGGGAAACGCGACCACGCGGGCGGCGGCGTGAAGCGCAGGTTCTCGCCGACCGCGGCGAGCAGGGTCTGCTTCGAGACGCTCGCGGACGTGCGGACGTAGTCGTCGAGCAGCGGGCCGGGGACGAACAGCTGCTTGGCCTGCAACCTGGCGAACCACCGCTGCCGGGCGAGCCCGGCGGTGGCGCCGAGCAGGCCGAGGGTGAACCCGGCGGCCGCGATGGGCTTGGCCTGCGCGCTGACCACGACCACGCGTTCCACGAGCTCGGGCCGGTGTGCGGCGAGCAGGACCGTCAGCTGCGCGCCCAGGGAGAACCCGCCGACGGAGACGCGACCGCCCACGTCGTGCAGGAGCTTCGTCAAGGCTTCGGCGGTGCGGGCATGGGAGTGATACGTCTCGTCCGCGCTGCGGTCGTGGCCGGGCAGGTCCGGGACGATCACCCGGTGGTCGCGCGCGAGACGCTCCCGCACCGGCTCCCACATCCAGCCGGCGACACCACCACCGTGCAGCAGGAGCACGGGCGGGGCACCGGCGGGACCATGCGTCTCGACATGCATATGGAACTGCTCCCGTCGCGTCGGCCGATGACCATGATGCCAGAGGGCGGCCATCCGGCCGACGGCGCGACCCGTCCAGCGCCGTCGCTGTCCTACCTGGCGAAACCTTGATCAGCGCGGTGCGGCCACGGGCTTGCCCGGCGAAGGCTGAGCATCCGGGATGATTGCCGCATGAACGAGTTCGTCGAGTCCATGGCCCAGGTGGTGACCGGGGTGACGGTCGTCACGGTGAAGGACGAGCGGGACGATGTGGGGGTCACGGTCGGCACGTTCACCTCGATCTCGCTGGATCCGCCGCTGGTGATGGTGAGCCTGGACAACGCCGGATACCTCAACGAGCTGCTGCTCCGGCACGACCGCTGGGCCGCCAGCGTGCTGTCGGCCGGGCAGAAGACGGTCGCCAGCCGGTTCGCCACCGCGGGTCGTCCCGGTGCCAGGCTGCTGCTCGCGGGCATGCCGCATCACCGGGGGGAGCGGAGCGGGGCCCTCATCGTGGACGGCGGGGTCACCGCGCTGGAGGCCGAGACGGTCAAGGTCGTTCCGGCCGGGGACCACACGCTCTTCATCGCCAAGGTCCTCGGGGTCGACTACGTCGACGCGTCCGTGCTGCCGCTGTCGCGCTACCGGAGTCGCTACCGCTGACCCGGCGAGCCATGGCTCATTCTTCTCGTACGGGCAAGAGCCGCCGCGTTCGAACGCGGCGGCTTATTCACCAGAGAACGCGGTCAGCGGATCGTCCACGAGCCCGGCAGGATGAGCGGCCCGTACGAGGGCAGGCCCAGCTCGCCCGCGAGATGGGCGAGGGGGCCCCATGCCTCCACGCGGACCTGGGCCAGCGCGGCGGCCTTGTCCTCGCTGGACTCCGCGGGGCGCAGCCGCTCCAGCGGGTTGAGCCTGGGGTAGGCGCGCACCGGGGCGTCGGCGGGCAGGCCGGCCTTCCTGCGGGCCACGGCCAGGGCGTCCTCCAGACCGCCGAGCTCGTCGACGAGCCCGTTCTCCAGGGCGTCGGCCCCGGTCCAGACCCGGCCCTTGGCCAGCTCGTGGGCGCGCTCGCGGGTCAGGCCGCGCCCCTCGGCGACCTTGTTCACGAAGTCGTCGTAGACCCGGTCGAGCCAGGCGTTGATCCGCGCCCACTGCGCCTCGGAGAAGGCGTTCGTGGGGGAGAACATCCCGGAGTTGGCACCCTCGCCCACGGTCTCCGAAGTGACGCCGATCTTCTCCAGCAGGCCGCCGATGACCGCCTTGCCGCCGAACACGCCGATGGAACCGGTGAGCGTGCCCGGCTGGGCCACGATGACGTCGGCGGCCATCGAGACCATGTATCCGCCGGAGGCGGCCAGGTCGCCCATCGAGATCACGATGGGCTTGCCGGCCTTGCGGGTGAGCACCACCTCGCGCCAGATGGCGTCGGAGGCCACGTATGAGCCGCCGGGGCTGTCGACCCGGAAGACGACCGCCTTGACGCCGTCGTCGCGGCGGGCCGCGCGCAGTGCGGCGCAGACGGTGTCGGAGCCCATCGCGCCGCCGCCGCCCATCGGGCTGCGGCCGCTGCGGCCGAGCCGGATCGCGCCGTTGCCGCGGACCAGCGCGACGGCCTGCTCGCCCGGGTGCGGGAGCTTCTTCGCGGTCAGCGCCTTGGCGTAGCGGCCGACGTACAGCAGCAGCGCGTTGTCGCCGACCTCCTGCTTGACCTCGTCGTAGACCTCGTCGCGGTAGGCCATCCGGTCGACGAGCCCGGCGTCGACGGCCTCGGCGCCGATGAACGGGCCCTGGTCGATCAGCTCGCGTACCCTGGCGGGCTCCAGCCCGCGCCCCTCGGCGACGCCCGCCACGACCTGCTCGGTGACCGACTCGGTGATGCGGCCCATCGACTCGCGGTGGGCGTCGGTCATGTGGTCCTGGGTGAAGGTGTTGGCGGCCGTCTTGTACTCGTGCCGCTGGCCGAGCTGGTACTCGACGCCGAGCTTGCCGAGCGCGCCCCGCAGGAAGCGCTGCTCCATCGCGATGCCGGTGAGCCCGACGTCGCCGGACGGCTGGAGGTAGACCCGCTCGAATGCGCTGGCCAGATAGTAGGGAACGGTGCCCCCGCCGAACTCGCCGAAGCTCTCGGCGAACGCGACGGTCAGCTTGCCCGAGGCCCGGAAGAGGGCGACGGCCTGGCGGAGCTCCTGGACGGCCGCGAGCCCCGGTGACTGGACGCCGATCTTGACGATCAGGGCCTTGACCCGGTCGTCCTTCCTGGCACGCTTGAGCCCGGCCAGCACGTCGGCCAGGCTCGTCTTGCGCATCGCGAGGATGGCGCCCAGCGGATCCGACGGGGCGCTGTCGGTCAGACCTTCGGTGAGGTCGAGTTCAAGGACCAGTGGAGCGGTACGCCGCTGCTTGAACCGGTCGACGGTATCGATGATCACCTTGGTCGCGTCCATGCCCTTCACCCTAAGCGACACATACCGGGCTTATGCGGATCGGCGAAGGTTCACCGGCTTTCCGGGGAGGCAGGGGGCGGGTCACCGGTGTCCCGCTTTCACCGGCCCCGCCGGGCGTTCGCCTGCCTGCCGGGTACGCGGTGGGTGCTCCCTCACCGGCGGTGCCGGGGTTGTGCGGTGTGGTGAGGTTCACCTGCCCGCCGGGTGTGCGGTTCCTGCTTCACGTCGGGTCAACGTGGGTGACCGATCATTTGCTATTTCGGAATAATCCGAAATAGCATCGCCGTCGTGACTGAGCCGGATGATCTCGACGAACTCCTGCGCGCCGTGGCCGGCAGACACCGTCGGCGCATCCTCTTCGAGGTCTGGGAGCGTGAGCGTGGTGCGGGAGAACTGGCCGACCGGCTCGGCCTGGCCCCGGCCAGCGTTTCGGAGCACCTGAAGGTGCTGCGCAAGACCGGCTTGGTCACGATGAGGGTCAACCGGACGTATCGGCTCTACCGGGCCTGCCCTGAACGGCTTCACCAGCTTGCCGATCTGCTCATGCAGGCTTTTCCGGCCACCGTCCGAGCCCAGGACAGCGAAGAGACCCAGGAGGACACGACATGAACGAGCAGACTGTGCGCCAGGCGAATGCGGTGGCGCATTTCGACATCAGCGGCCCGGACGACGCGGGCCTGCACCGCTTCTACGGCGATCTGCTGGACTGGCAGATCAACCGCAAGGGGCCGGGGTATGCGCTGGTGCAGACGCCCGGTGGGCTGGGCGGGGCGATCGTCGAAACCGAACAGGCCGGTGTCACCCTGGGCGTGGTGGTCCCGGACCTTGAGCAGGCGGTCCGCCGCGCGGCCGAACTGGGCGGCGCGGTCACCATGCCGCCGACCGACAACGGCTGGGTGGTCAAGGCGCAGGTCAAGGACCCGGCCGGCAACATCCTCACCCTCATCCAGGCATGAGCGGCGGCTGATCCGGGGTTGAGGAACAGCCGCCGGCTGTTCCTCAACCCCGGATCACGCCATCGGGGCCGGCAGGACCGCCGAACGGATCGGTGCGGTCCGGCCGGACACGCACTAGGCGGCTCGGCGGGCGTTCACCTGCTTCTTGAGCAGCGAGGCGGACGCGACGGGAGTGGTGCCCTTCAGGCGCTGCTTCTCCACCGAGGTGAGGACCGTCTTCAGCGTCGCCGTCTCCTTGATCTTCGCGGTGAAGTTCACCCCGCCGTTCGCCCAGTTCAGCCAGGCGGCCAGCAGCTCGCTCTCCAGCTTGGCCTTCGACGTCTTCTTCGCGGGTTTGAGCACCTTGTACGCGGTGCCCAGAGTGGAGGCGCGGGTGACCTCGGAGAAGACCTTGCTGGCCTTGCTCACCAGGCCGAGGTAGCAGCCGAGCGTCGCGTCCGGGATCGTCCCCTTGCCCCGGCTGATCTCCGTCGCCCACTGCGCGGTGGTCAGCGTCTTCGTGGACTTGCCGCGCGTGCACACCGTGGGGGCCGCCGTCGAGGGAGTTGTCGGGGGGACGGTCACCGTCACGGTGACCGTTACCGTCGGCAGCGGGATCGGCGTCGGCACCGGATCGGCCGGGGTGGGTGATGGGGAGGGACCCGAGCTCGGCTCAGGGCTGGTTTCCGGGTCGGGCTCCTCGGACGGGTCCTCGGGGGAGTCGGGGGAGTCGGGGGGAGGGGTCTGGGTGATGGGGTCGCCGGGGGCGCCCCCGGCGATCGCGGCGTTCAGGTCGAGGCGGGGGGTGGTCACGCTGTCGTAGGTGATCTGTCGGCCCGCGGTCTTCAGCGCGGCCTCCAGCGCGTCCGGGGTGCCCGGTGCCTTCTGGGCCATCAGCGCCAGGGCGCCGGTGACGAACGGGGTGGACATCGAGGTGCCGCTGTAGACCTGGTGGCCGCCGCCCGGCACCGCGGAGTCGATCTCCAGGCCGGGGGCGAAGAGGTCGAGCACGGAGCCGTAGTTGGACCAGTAGGGGATGTTGTCGTCGTCACCCGTCGCGCCCACGGTCACCGCGCCGGAGAGGCAGCCGGGAGCTCCGGAGCCGGACACGCCCTCGTTCCCGGCGGCGGCCACCACGGCCACGCCCTTGGCGCGAAGGTCGTCGATCCCGCCCTTCAACGACGCCACCTCGGGCTCGGCGTCGCACGCACTCTCGTAGAGGCCGCCGCCGAGGCTGAGGTTCACCGCGGTGATGTTCCTGCCGCCCTCCCTGAGCTTCGCGACGTGCTCAAGGGCGAGCAGGATCGTGGAGTCGAACGCGACCAGGCAGGCCCCGCCCGCCTCGTCGCAGTCGTTGAACCTGCTGAAGACCTGGATCGCCACGATGTCCGCGTCGGGGGCGACGGCGTGGGCGATGCCCGCCACGTGGGTGCCGTGGTCGCAGAGGTTGACCTGCTCGTGGACGCAGGCGGGGGTCTCGGCGTCGGCGGATCCGGGGTCGCTCGTCTGCCCGTTCGGGCACAGGGACTGCGCGCCCTCGTCCGTCGCGGAGAAGCAGACCTGCTCCACGACCTTGCCCCCGAAGTCGGGGTGGTCGGCGTCGATCCCGGTGTCGATGATCGCGATCGTCTGGCCCGCCCCCTTGATCCCGGCGGCGTGCGCCTTGTCCGCGCCGACCACCTGCAGGCTGGAGGCCAGCGAGCCCAGCGAACCCAGCGAGGCGGGGGAGTAGGTGCGGTCGCGGCGGATGGACAGGACGCGCGGGTCCTCGGCCAGCTTGGCGAGCGACTCGCCGCTGCCCTCGACCACGATGAACGAGGTGTCGGAGGGTTCGAGGACGACCTGGGCATCGGGTAGCCGCTCCGCCTCCCCGGCCACCGGCGCCGCCTCCTCGGGGGCCGCCAGTTCGACGATCACCCGGGTCCCGTCGCTCTCCGAGGCGAGCCCCGTCTCCAGCTTCGGCTGGGGTTCGCCGTCACCAGGCTGAGGCTCGCCGTCACCGGGCGGGGTCTCGCCGTCGGCGGGCGGGGCCGGTACGTCGGCGGGCGCGGTCTCATCCGGGCCGGGGGACGGACTCGCGGAGGCGCTTGGGGGAGCCGGAGGGCTCTCGGCGAGGGCGGGTACCGCAGGTGCGATGGTGAGAACCAACGCCATGGCCACCAGGGCTCGAACTCGCACACGTCCTCCGGGGGGATCAAAGGGCGTTTCGGAGTCTAAGCAGCGATATGCGCCGAGTGAATACTTTGCCCCGGATTTTGAGGATCTTCTCAGAAACTGCTCGACCCCCCGCGGCGTGACGCACACGGAGGGTCGAGTGATTGGGATATTACTTGAGACCGTTGGACATGGCGGTGATGAGCTCACCGTTCGCGGTGTCGCCGCTGGTCTCCCAGAAGAACGCACCGCCCAGGCCCTGGTTCTTGGCGTAGGTCATCTTGCCGGTGATGGTGGCGGGGGTGTCGTAGCCCCACCACTGGCCGTTGCAGAAGCCGTAGGCGGTGCCGGCGACGGTGCCGGTGGCCGGGCACTTGGTCTTGAGGACCTTGTAGTCCTCGTTGCCCTGCTCGTAGGTGCCGGGGGCGGGACCGGTGGCGGTGCCGCCGGGGGCCGCCTGGGTCACGCCGGTCCAGCCGCGACCGTAGAAGCCGATGCCGAGCATGAGCTTGTTGGCGGGCACGCCCTTGCCCTTCAGCTTCTGGATGGCGGCGTCGGAGTAGAAGCCGGGCTTCGTGGGGTTGGGGAGGGCGGTGAGGGGCGAGTGCGGAGCCGTCGGACCCTGGGCGTCCCAGGCGCCGAAGAAGTCGTAGGTCATCGGCATGAGCCAGTTGAGATTCGAGACCGCGCCGGCGTAGTCGGCGACGTCCATCTTGCCGCCGGTGGAGCCGTCGGCGGTGATGGCCGCCGTGACCAGGTTGCCGGTGCCGAACTTGGCCCGCAGCGCGGAGATCACGTTCTTGAACGCGTTCGGGCCGCTGTTGTCACAGGTGAGACCGCAGGAGTTGGGGTACTCCCAGTCGATGTCGATGCCGTCGAACACGTCCGCCCAGCGCGGGTCCTCGACCAGGTTGTAGCAGGATTCGGCGAACGCGGTCGGGTTGGCCGCGGCCTGGGTGAAGCCGCCGGACCAGGTCCAGCCGCCGAAGGACCAGATGACCTTGATGTTCGGGTACGCCTTCTTCAGCTTGCGGAGCTGGTTGAAGTTGCCGCGCAGCGGCTGGTCCCAGGTGTCGGCCACGCCGTCGACGCTCTGGTCCGCGGTGTATGCCTTGTCGTAGTCGGCGTAGGAGTCACCGATGGTGCACCTGCCGCCGGTGGTGTTGCCGAAGGCGTACAGGATGTGCGTCAGCTTGCTCGCGGAACCGCTGGTGACCAGGTTCTTCACGTGGTAGTTGCGGCCGTAGACGCCCCACTGGGTGAAGTAGCCGATGAGCTTCTTGGCGGAGGGGTCGACGGTCGGGGTCACGGTCGGCGTGGGGGTGGGGGTCGGGGTCACCGTCGGGGTCACCGTCGGAGTCGGGGTGGGCGTCGGGTCGGGGCCGCCGGTGCCGTCGCAGGTGGCGCCGTTCAGCTTGCAGTTCAGTACGCCGGACACCCCGCCGGGCGCGCCGTTGAAGCCGAAGCTCACCGAGGCACCCGCCGCCAGCGCGCCGTTCCACGACTTGTTGACGAAGGTGTAGTGGTTCCCGCTCTTGGTCATGTCCGCGTCCCACGCCGAGCTGATCGACTTGCCGGCGGGGAGGTCGAATTCGACCCGCCAACTCGTCAGCGCGCTCGTGCCGGCCTTGACGATGACCTTGCCCTCGAAGCCGGAGCCCCAGTCGGAGGCGGTCGAGTACGTCGCGGTTGCGGGTGTGGCGGCCGTCGCGTTGCCGATCCCCAGGGGAACCAGCAGCGCCGCCGCTGCGATGAAGGAGCCGATGGTAATTCGTCGCAAGGGTCGCTCCAGGTCAGAGAGTGCCAAGCCCCCGTACTCATAGGAAAGTTTCCTATTAGTTTCCTGAGCGTAGGTTCTCCTTCGCCGGCGGTCAATGCCTCGGTCATGGATATAAGGCCGATTTAAGGTTTTGGGGGAAGCGGGTGGAGGCAGGGGGGCGAAAACGCGGAAAGGGCCGGTCACGCGGTCGCGTGACCGGCCCTCTGCGGTCCGGTTCCCGGGGAGGCCGTTCCGAAGGGGCGGCGCCCGAACGTCGCCGTCGCCTCACCGGTCAAGAGACAGGTCAGGGAGCCGATCGCCGGGGCACCGAGCCTCGATCAGGCCGGTTCGGCCTCCTCGCGCTCCTCCGGCTCGTCGGCGGGCGAATCGGTCGCGGCACGCCTCCCCGGTTGCTCCCGTACGACCTCCACCGCGCGCTCGTCCGCTGCGGGCTCCACGGTGGGCTCCACAGTGGACTCAGGCGCGCCGGGGTGGCGCAGCCAGAGGGCGCCCAGCGGCGGGACGCGCAGCGTGGTGGAGTACGGCAGGCCGTGGCGCTGCTCCTCGACGGCCTCGGCGGAGCCGAGGTTGCCCACGCCGCTGCCCCCGTAGTCGTAGGCGTCGGTGTTGAGCACCTCCTCCCACGAGCCGGGGAAGGGCAGGCCGAGGCGGTAGTTCTCGTGCGGGGCGCCGGAGAAGTTGGCCACGCAGGCCACCGCCGAGCCGTCCTCGGCGTAGCGGAGGAAGGAGAACACGTTGCCCAGCGCGTCGTCGGCGTCGATCCAGCGGAACCCTTCGGGGGAGGCGTCCACGCTCCACAGGGCGGGAGAGTCCTTGTAGACCCGGTTGAGGTCGCGGACCAGCCGCTGCACCCCCCTGTGCCCGTCGAAGTCGAGCACCCACCAGTCGAGCCCGCGCTCCTCCGACCACTCCGAGCCCTGGCCGAACTCGCCGCCCATGAACAGCAACTGCTTGCCGGGGTGGGCCCACATGAAGGCGAACAGCGCGCGCAGGTTCGCGAACCGCTGCCACTCGTCGCCGGGCATCTTGCCGAGCAGCGACCCCTTGCCGTGCACCACCTCGTCGTGCGACAGCGGCAGCACGAAGTTCTCCGAGTACGCGTACATCAGCGAGAACGTCATCTGGTGGTGGTGGTACTGGCGGAAGATCGGCTCGTGCCTGAGGTAGGCGAGCGTGTCGTGCATCCAGCCCATGTTCCACTTGAAGCCGAAGCCGAGCCCGCCCAGGTGCACGGGACGTGAGACGCCCGGCCACGCGGTCGACTCCTCGGCGACGGTGACGATGCCCGGCGCCTCGCGGTAGGCGACCGCGTTCATCTCCTTGAGGAACTCGACCGCGTCGAGGTTCTCCCTGCCGCCGTACTCGTTCGGCGTCCACTCGCCCTCGCGCCGCGAGTAGTCGAGGTAGAGCATCGAGGCCACCGCGTCGACGCGCAGCCCGTCGACGTGGAACTCGCGCAGCCAGTACACCGCGTTGGCGACCAGGAAGTTGCGCACCTCCCTGCGGCCGAAGTCGAAGATGTAGGTGCCCCACTCGGGGTGCTCGCCCCGCGCGGGGTCGGCGTGCTCGTACAGCGGGGTGCCGTCGAACCTGGCCAGCGCCCAGTCGTCCATCGGGAAGTGTGCGGGCACCCAGTCGACCAGCACCCCGATGCCCGCCTCGTGCAGGCTGTCGACCAGGTGACGGAAGTCGTCGGGGGAGCCGAAACGGGCGGTCGGCGCGTAGTAGGACGTCACCTGGTAGCCCCAGGAACCGCCGAACGGATGCTCGGCCACCGGCATGAACTCCACGTGCGTGAACCCCATGTCCACCACGTAGTCGACCAGCTCGACGGCCAGCTCCCGGTACGACAGGCCGGGGCGCCAGGAGCCGAGGTGTACCTCGTAGACGCTCATCGGCTCCCGCACCGCGACGCTGTCGGCGCGGCGCCGCATCCACTCCTCGTCCCGCCAGGTGTACTCCGACTTCTCGATCACCGACGCGGTCGCGGGCGGCATCTCGGTACGCCGGGCCATCGGGTCGGCCTTGGCCCGCCAGATCCCGTCCGAGCCGAGGATGCCGAACTTGTAACGGTCGCCGGGGCCGAGACCGGGGATGAACAGCTCCCACACACCCGACCTGCCGAGCGAGCGCATGGGGTACGCGGTGCCGTCCCAGTGGTTGAAGTCGCCGATGACCCGGACACCATGGGCGTTGGGCGCCCACACGGCGAAGGCCGTGCCCTCGGTGTCCTCGTGCCGCATGACCCGCGCGCCGAGGGTCTCCCAGAGCCGCTCGTGGCGCCCCTCGCCGATGAGGTGCAGATCCATCTCGCCCAGCGTGGGCCAGTGCCGGTAGGGGTCGTCCGTCTCGTAGGGCTCGGCATCGGGGTAGGCGATCCGGAGCCGGTAGTCGGGGATCTTGTCGAGGCCGGGGATCGTCACCGCGAAAACGCCGTGGGCCACGTGCCTCATGTCGTGGGCCCTGTCGTCGACGAGGGCCTGGACCTTCTGCGCCAGCGGGCGCAGCGTCCGTATCGTCACGCCCTCGGGACCCTGGTGCGCCCCGAGGATCGAGTGCGGGTCATGGTGCGCTCCGCCCGCGAGCCGGTCCAGGTCCAAGTGCGCGTTCATGACTCACTCCCGTAGATCGATAGCCCCTACCTTGCCCTACCCGGGTCTCTCAACCCATGCCCTTGTCCACTATCACCATGCGTGCTGGGAAAAGGTGCAGATCTGAGTGAGAGAAAAGTGACGATTATTGGTTATATGGGGCATACCGGAACGCCCTCCGCCGGCGGTGCCGGGCACCCGGGCCGGGCGAGGCGCCCGGCCCGGATGCCCGGCGGCGTCAGTACGGGTTCTTGGCGGTGACGTCGCGGGGGGTGATGCGGAAGCCCTGCCAGTGGCTCGGCATGGGGTCGGCGTCCTCGTCGCGGGGGACGTGGTGGTAGCCGACGTTGACCCACAGGACCGGGTCGGTCAGTCGCTCGCCGTTGGTGTAGCGGTCGACGGACCTGGCGCACTGGGGAGTCGGGTTGACGCTCGCCAGGCGCTCGCAGGAGCGGTAGTCGGTGACGTAGAGATCGGCCCGGGTGAAGGCCTCGTCGGCGGGGCCCCGGTACTGGGCGCTGTCGGAGTTGTTGATCTCCCAGGAGACGCGGTGCCCGTCGGCGTTGCGCACCTTGCGGTCCACCACCCGCCACCAGCGCATCGGCCTGCTGACGGCCTTGGTCTCCGTGCTGAACGTCGTCCGCTCGAGCCGCCGGTTCGCGGTGCCCGAGCCGCTGAAGTCGTACTGCTCCACGACGTCGTCGGCCCGGCCCGCCACGTCGAAGTCCAGGCGCCAGAAGATGTTGTGCGTGTGGCTCGCCTCGAACTTGTCGTCGCCCACCCCGATGGGCCAGCCGTGCTCCGGCGTGGTGGTGAATCCGGCGAGTGACCCGGTGGCCCCCACCCGCGGGGTGATCGCGCCGTCGTCGGAGAAGGCCCATTCGGCCAGGTAGGTGTACCAGCCGACCTGGAAGGCGGCGAACACCACCAGGTCACGCCCCTGGGCAGTCAGGTTCGGCTGGTCGGGGACCGACTTCAGGTACGCGTGGCCGCGGGCCCTGGTGGTCACGCAGACGAACTGCTCGCGACGCTCGCCGAGCGGGCAGTCGGCCGCCCGGAGCGGGATGGCGGTGTAGCCCAGCGACCCGATGTCGTGGTAGCGCGGCCGGCCCCTGTCGTAGGGCACGTGGATCTGGGCCAGCGAGGTGCTGCGCAGCACGGCGATCGCCCGCTGGTTCCTCGGTGTGTAGACGACCCTGGTCAGGGTCAGCCCCTCGACGTTGCGCATCTCCCAGCAGAGCTGCCAGCGCGCCCCGTTGGGCAGGGTCTTGTCGATCCGGTACGGCGCGTTACACGGTGCCGTCGCGGGCTGCGCGGCGGTCGTCTCCGCCGGAGCGCCGGACGACGCACCGGGCGAGGGGGGCGGCGGTATCGGTGCGGCCTGTGGGGCGGTGAGAGTTCCGGCGAGCAGGGCGCAGGAGAGGGCGAAGCGGAGGAACACTGATTACCACTCCAGGGTGTGGATCTTCTTGGCGGACAGGTCGACGATGAGCCGGCTGGTGTCCAGCCAGGTGCCGTCGGGCAGCCGGACGAACAGCCGCAGGCACCGGTGGACCTCGCACCGCCTGGCCGGTCCCTTCTCGCCGGACGGGGTGAAGATCAGCCCGCGCAGCCCCAGGTCCGCCGCCGACCCCAATTGCCCGCCCCCCGCCCTGGCGTACGCCTCGCGCGCGACCTTGCCGTATCCCGGGTGGGCCAGCAGGAGCCCGGCGGCCGTCGTCTCCTCCTCCTTCGACGGCGGCGGCTGCACCCCCCGGGCCACCGTCTCCCGCACGACGGTGCCCCGGCCGAGGTCGACGGTCCGCACGATGAGCCGGTCACTGCCGTAGTCGTAGAGATACGCGTCCGCACGGCGGCGGTCCGAGGTGTCCTTGTCGTCGTCGCGCTCCACGTAGAGCAGCTTGATCCGCCCCGCGGCCAGGTGCGATCTGGAGCCCGCCGACGCGATCGTGGTGGCCTGGGCGACCTCCTGACCGGTCAGCGGATCCTCCCGTGCGGGCATCTGCGGGGCGGACCTCGCCGCCTGCGACCCCTGCTCGCCGGAGACGAACAGCAGCGCACCGGCGACGACGGCCACCCCCGCCCCCGCGATCGCCGTCACGATCAACCTTCGCCCCATGAGTGCCCTCTTTACTCACCGTTGACTTTTCATTGCGAAGGGTAGCGATCGGGGAGGGAGGTGGCGGGTCTAAAGGCGTATTGCGTTTTTGGTGGGTGTTACTGAGGTTTGTGGAACTTGATGGCCTTCTTGGGGGCCCAGCTGCCGTCCGTGCCGCATCCGGGGGGCGGCCCGGTGCTCGATGCCCTTGCTCTGCGTCGAACGGCTCGTCGTCGATCAGGAACGCGCGTCACTCTGCTGTGTGCGCGAGGATGGCGGCGGCCAGTTCCTCGTGCGCCTCGGGCGGCAGTGTGTGCCCCATGCCCGCCACGATCGTCAGCCGCGCCCCCGGGATCTGCTCGGCGATGATCGCGCCGTGACCCGGTTTGACCGGCTCGTGGCTGCCCTCGATGACCAAGGTGGGTGCCTTCACCCGGTGTAGCACGTCCACCGGCTCGAAATCGGGGTTGCCCGCTGCGGCCAGCCGGTGATTGGCCACCGCTGACAGGTCGCGGGCCCGCTCATGGATCCGCTCCTGCAGCCGGCGCGCCGCGTCCTCGTCGAAAGACAGCCCGGTGCCGTGCAGCACGCGCTGCTCGGCGATCATGCCGTCGATCAGCGCGCGCCGGTCCTGCGGCGGCGGGGCGGCCATCAGCGCGCGGTAGAAGGCCACGAACTCCGGCGCCGGCTCGGGCAGGCTCCCCTCGGGCTGTGGCTGCCCCGTCAGGGCCCGCAGGAGCACCTGGCCCTCGCCACCGCCGAGCGGCGAGGAGGCGATGACGGTCAGCGAGCGCACCCGCTCCGGCCGTTCCACGGCGATGAACTGGCCGAGCAGCCCGCCCGCCGAGTGGCCGACCAGGTGCGCGCCGTCCAATCCGTGGGCGTCCATCACACGGTAGACGTCGTTCTTGATGTCGTCCCACGTGTACGGCTCGGTCGCGAAGTCGACGGTGCCCGACATGCCGGTGTCACGGTGGTCGTACCGGATCACCCGGCGGCCTCCGGCGGTCAGGCGGCCGACGAGCTCGTCCGGCCAAAGGATGCCCTGCGACATCGAACCCATGATCAACAGGATCGGCGCGTCCGTCTCGGCGCCGAACTCCTCACTCCAGATGGTCACGTTTTGCATGCCTCAGAGCATGTCGTCTCCGGCTACGGGCGCCTTCTGTAGAACTACTAGCCGCGCCAGATCCGTACGGGAGCCGATGCCCAGCTTCGGATAGATCTTGTACAGGTGGTACTCGACCGTGCGCGGGCTCAGGAAGAGCCGGGCGGCGATCTGCCTGCTCGACAACCCGTCGGCGACCAGGCCCGCGATGCGCAGCTCCTGCGGGGTCAGCGCGTCGAGCACGGCCGCGGGCGGGGCCTGCCCGCTCTCTCCCGCCGCCCGCAACTCCTCCAGCGCGCGCCGCGCCCACGGCCGGGCACCCGCCTGCTCGAACGTCTCCCACGCCGTCCGCAGATGCGCCCGTGCCTCGCCCGGCCGCTGCGCGCGGCGCAGACGCTCACCCAGCAGCAGGGCCGTCCTGGCCGCCTCGAACGGGTTGGTGTGCAGCCGCAGCGCCTCGCCGAAGGCGTCCTCGGAGGCGTCGGCCAGGCCCCGGCAGCGAGCCAGCAGCGCGCGCGATTCGGGCGTCGCGGCGTGCGCCGACCACTGCTCGTACGCCTCCAGCGCCGCCCGCGCGCCCGCCTCGTCGCCCGCGCACACGGCGGCCTCGACGCGGTCCGGCGCCATCCGCCACACCACGGTCGGATGCCCGGCGCCCGGTCGCGCCGCGGCGATGGCCGTGAAACGGTCGTGCGCCGCCGCGTAGCGGCCCAGGCACAGGTCGAGCATCGCCAGCGCGTACGCCGCAACGCCCGCGCGCAGTCCCACCCGGTGCGGGATGGCGATGGCCAGCGCCTCGCGGGCCTGCCGCTCGCAGGGCTCCTCCTCACCCCGCAGAGCCGCCAGCACCGCCAGGTTGGCCAGGTGCGCGGCCACCGTGTTCTCGTACCCGGCCTCCCGGGCCAGCGCCAGGCCCTCCTCGGAGACGGCCTGGCTGCGCGCCAGCCGACCGCCGATACGCTCTGCGGTCGCCACGAACTCCAGTACGACGGGCAGCTGCCCGGTCATCCCCGACACCCTGGCCACTCGCCCGGCCCGCTCGGCCATCTCGGCCGCCAGATCCGACTCGCCCAGAGCGCTGGCCGCGGCCGTCGCCCACAGGTACCCCGCCGCGTCCTCCAGCTCGCCGGCCCGCACCAGTGCCCGCCGCAGCAGGCCCGGCCCGGCGGCGTCGCCGTCCAGAGTCAGGCCGATCCCGGCCACCGTGTCCCGCAAGAACCCTTCGGGGTGCGCCGCCGCCCGTCGGCCGAGCTCGACGATGGCCGCCGTGTCACCGACGTACGAGGCCGCCTCCACGGCGTCGGCCAGCATGTCCAAGCTGTCACCCGCCGCCAGGATCCGTACGGCCTCGGCGGCGTTGCCCGAGTTCAGCTCGAACCGGCCCCGGAGCTGGGCGATCTCCATGGCGAGGGTGGCGTCCCCGCCGGCCCGTTCGCGCGCCTCGGCCAGCAGCGACTCCGCCTGTCCCGGGCGGCCGCCGAGCCAGGCCGCGACGGCGGCGTCCTTCAGGCGGACGGCACGGGCGCGCGGCTCGGGGGTCAGCTCGGCGGCCCTGGCCAGGGCCGTGGCGGCGGCGCCGTACCCGCCACGGTCACGCGCCCGCTCCGCGGCGGCCACCAGCGCAGCGGCGACCTGCTCGTCCTGACCCAGGGCGGCTCCGGACAGGTGCCAGGCGCGGCGGTCATCCGCGGTCAGCTCCGCCAGAACGGCGTGCACGCGGCGAACATCGGCGGCGCCGGCCGCCTCGTGCACCGCGGATCGGATGAGCGGATGACCGAAACGCACGCTCGTGCCCGACACCTCGGCCAGCCCGCTCTCCTCCAGCTCGGCCAACGCCACCCGCCCGGCCCCGACCTCCGTCCCCGGCCCGGATGAGGCCGATCGGGCCGCGTTCGCGCCAGGCCGTACCGGTTGCTCGGCAAACAGCCGCTCAGTGGCGCGCAGGACCAGATCGAGGTCGGCCGCTACGGCGGCGACCAAGGCGACCAGCCGGGCAGCGGCCGACAACCCGCTCACCCGATCGCCGAAGAGCCGGGCGCCGGCGGGCAGTGGGTCGGGTAGCGGTTCGCGCCCGGCGAGCTGCGCGGGCGTCAGGCGGGCGGCGATCTCACCCAGGGCGAGCGGGTTCGCGCCGGTCAGCGTGACGAGCTCCCGTTTCACCTGGGCGGGCAGCACACCGTGGCGGGACTCCAGCAACTCGGCCGCGGCGGACTCGGCCAGACCGCGCACGTTCACCGTCAGCGGCACGCCCTTGACAGGAGCCTCCCCGCGTACGGCGAACAACATCGCGATCCGTTCCGTCCCCAACCGCCTGGCGGCGAACAGCAGCGCATCGGCCGAGGCCCGGTCGACCCACTGGAAGTCGTCGACCACGCACATCAGCCCGTCCGGCGCGGCCGCCTCGGCCAACAGCGAGAGCACACCGGCCCCCACCAGGAACCGATCGCCGAGACTGCCCGCGGCAAGCCCCAGGGCCGCGCGCACGGCATCGCGCTGCGGCTCGGGCAGTGCGTCGAGCGAACCGGCCACCGGCCACAGCACCTGGTGCAGCGCCGCGAACGCGAGGTCGGACTCGGACTCAACGCCGGTGGCCCGCAACACCCGCATCGCACCACCGCGCGCGGCCGCCGCGTCGAGCAAGGCGGTCTTGCCCGCGCCTGCCCCGCCCCGCAACACCACCGCGCCGCCGGAACCGTCGCGAGCCCGCGCGATCACCTCGTCGAGTGCGCTGATTTCCGCAGATCTGCCGTAAAGCACAAACACCCACTGTAGGAGGCCGCCACGCTGCCCCGTCCCGCACAGAGCCGCTTCTCACAGACACTCGATTCCGAGAGAAGATCACCAAAACGCCGCACGGGACGGCCGACAGCCTCGAATCCCTCTCATGACTCGTTCTCCCGCAAGTCCTCGACCGAGGTTGTTTTGAGAAATGTTTGTGAGAGGGTTCGGGGCATGGCTGATGCCCCCAAGCGCCTCGCCGGCAGGCGCCGGCCGGCGGTGGGGCCGACGACAGGGGTCGCCGATCGCGACATATATGCACTAAGGACTACAAATCGCCCAAACAGTCATCAATTACGCGATGTACTTACTTGACAGGCTATTGATCTTTGCTATATACCACAGTCCTGGGGTGAATGGCATAAGTCATATATAACCTTCATGTGAATATTTGCTTACAGAATTTAAGTACGCCTGATATGCCCTTTTGGGGCCTTGACGAATATTCGGCCTCTGGCGAGGATTCTTGCCAATTGCGCACTTCATTCCAGAATGACCAACTACCTGGGGTGTGCGCGAACTGGAGGAATTTTTCATGAGGAGCCCCCTCAACGGGAGGAGAGTCGGTCGCGCCGCGGTCGTGCTCGCCCTGCCCCTTGCCCTCAGCCTCAGCGCGATGCCTGTGCTGGCCGATCCGGCGCCGCAGGCCAGTGAGGTCGCCCCCGACCGGCAGTCCAGCACAGAGCAGAACGGCGTGGCGCTGCTGCGCGTCATCGTTCCCGACCAGGAGTCCATCGACCGGCTCAACAACATGGGCGTCGACCTCGCGGAGTACCGCAGGCCCGTCGACGAGGGTCTGGAGGTGCACGCCGTACTGAGCCCGGAGGAGGCTCAGGAACTGCGCGTCCTCGGCTTCGACGTGCGTGATGCCATCTCCGACCAGGCCGATGTGGCCGAGAACAGGGCCGCACGGCAGGAGGCGCTCACCAAGGCGGCGCAGGCGGAGGCGGCGGACGTCGACACGCTGACCCCGCTCCGCGCCGAGTGGTTCACCAGCCTCGACAACGAGCACTTCCTCTCGGTGGAGGTCAAGTCGAGCGCCACCGACGCGCAGACCGTGCTCACCGCCACCTGGGACAGCGGGAAGAACACGGCCCCCGACTCGGGCGGCACCACGACGATGTCGCGCTTCACCGACGCCGGCCAGTACATGTACCACCGGTTCAGCTCGCCCATCGCTCTCACCGCGGTTCCCACCAAGGTCACCATCACCAGCAACCGGGGCGGCTCGGTCACGGTCCCGGTGACCAAGTGGCTGGGTGAGAGGCGCAAGGCGCCGAGCAAGCACTACGTCGCGGACTTCGTCGACCGCTACATGGACCCCACCGAGCTCACCAACCGGATCACCGCCCTGGCCGCGGAGTTCCCGAAGATCAGCCAGATCGTCGACCTGCCCAACAAGACGAACGGCTACCGCCGGGCGGCACAGGCCCAGTTCGGCACGGTCGCGGCGAGCACGCTCTACGTGACCTCGAAGGCGTACGGGCACGAGGGCGGCAACGACATCAGCGTCGCCCTGGTCAAGCCCGAGGCCCCCTCCAGCGCGCTGAGCGTCTCGGTGAGCGGCAAGGACGTCGTGGTCAGCCTCGGCACCGACGCGTCCGGTGCGATCAACAGCACCGCCGCCCAGGTGGTCACGGCGCTCAACGGCAACGGCGCGGCGTCGGCGCTGCTGACCGCCGCCACCTACCGGGGCAACGCCGGCACCGGCCTCGTCGCCGCCGCCGCGGCGACGAAGCTGACCGACAACCTCAAGGCGCCGGCCACCGTCTCGCGCGACCCGTTCCAGACGAAGGTGCTGCGCATCGGCAAGAAGCGCGACGGTTCGAAGACCGGTGTGTTCCTCTACTGCCAGGAGCACGCCCGCGAATGGGTGACCCCGCTGGTCTGCCTGGAGACCGCCGAGCGGCTGCTGCGCAACTACGCCCGTGACGGGCAGACCAAGAAGCTGGTCGACGACCTCGACATCTTCATCATGCCCACGTCCAACCCCGACGGCGGGCACTACAGCATGTACGACTACAACATGCAGCGCCGCAACATGTTCAACCACTGTGACGCGACCAACGGCGACCCGGCACGGCGCAACTCCTGGGGCGTGGACCTGAACCGCAACTTCTCGGTCGGGTCGGTGTTCGACGGCTACAGTGGCGCCTCGACGGTCTGCACCAGCGACACCTTCGCGGGCCCGGCCGAGCTGTCCGAGCCTGAGGCGCGCAACCAGGTCTGGCTCACCAACCAGTACCCGAACATCAGGTTCGCGATGAACACGCACTCCTACGGCGGCTACTTCATGTGGCCTCCGGGCGCCTACAAGGCCGCCGGGCGCGAGCTGCTGCCGCGGGTCGACTACGGCACGGAGAACTTCTTCTGGAAGGCCTCCGACCACATCCTGTCCGCGGTCCAGTCCTGGCGCGGTACGGCGATCTGGCCGGGTCGCACCGGTCCGGTGACGGACGTGCTGTACTCCGCGGCCGGTAACAGCGCCGACGAGCACTGGTACAACCGGGGCATCATCGGCTGGGACTTCGAGGTCGGCGCGGACGTCTACAACCCGGAGACCAAGCGCTTCCAGGCGGTCGGCTTCCAGCCGCCGTTCGAGGAGGGCCACGAGGAGGCGATGGAGTTCGCCGCCGGTCAGATCGGCATCCTGGAGGTCGCCAGGTCCTTCTCCGACGACAACAAGCAGCCGAAGTCGGAGCTGAGCGTGACGGGGCAGACCAGCACCTCGGCCACGTTCACCTTCAAGACCGACGAGCCCGCCAACGTGTACTACACGCTGGACGGCAGCCGCCCGACGCTGAGCTCCACCAAGCTCGCCGCCGCGGGAATGCGTGAGAGCGCGCAGCAGATCACGATCGACAAGACCACCGAGGTGCGCTGGTTCGCCGTTGACATCGCCGGCAACGTCGAGAACAACTACAAGCCGGACGGCAAGGGCAACAACTTCCGCAAGGAGAAGGTGAAGGTCCGCGACGCCCGCTGACCCCGCCTGACGTTCGCACGGCCGCCGGTCCACCGACCGGCGGCCGTCGTTCAGCCGCACCACCGGCACGTGGGACGGCTCTGCCGATGTCCTGCTCCGGTACGGTGCCGGCCCGGCGACCTGACCGGTTGCCGGCCGGACGGGAAGGCGGGGCGATAAGGCATGGGACACGGTCGGCTACATTCGTCCGTACCAGTCCTTCGGGCTGCCCCAGCTGACATCTCACCGATCGCGGAGGGCTCCGCCCGGCCGTGCCGGGCCGGGGAGGCCGAACGCGATCGAAGCCGAGGAGGACATATGACGGTCAAGGTCACCGACGCGCCCGAGGCACGCCGCTACGAGGCGCGGTTGGAAGGCGGGTCCGAGGTCGTGGGGTTCGCGGAGTACATCCGCACGCCGGATCTGATCGCGTTCGTGCACACCGAGGTCGGCCCGGTCCACGAGGGCAAGGGAATCGGCTCCGCGCTGGTTCGCGTCTCTCTGGACGCGGCGCGGGAGTCGGGGCTGAGCGTGCTGGCAACCTGCCCCTTCTACCTGGCCTGGATCAGCCGCCACCCCGAGTACGCCGATCTCCTCTACCAGAACCGCAGCCGGGTCAGCGACTGAACGGACGGAGCGGCGAACCCCATCCGGTGCTGGATTCCCGCCGCCCCGATCCCGCTCTCACGATCCTCCAGGGTATGGCGGCAGGAGATCCCACTCCCGCCAGGAGATCTCCCTGCCGGGCCAGCGGACCGAGGCGTACGGCCACGCCTCGCGCAACCAGGCGCGGACCACCGGCTCCAGCTCCTCCTCCAGGCCGGTGCCCTCCTCGTCGGCCCGTACCCAGAGCGACACGTCGGCGTCGGCCCCCTGCCTTTCCGGGGGATCGACGTAGACGCACCCGAGCAGGCGGGAGCCGTCGGGGCTCATCACCGCGTAGTTGAACGACCTGCGCAGCAGCGCCTCCTTCTGGTGCCAGGCCAGATCGATCAGGTTGTCCTCCAGCGTCATGTCGTCGAGCGGCCAGCCGCCCCACAGCGGGAAGCGCTCCCGCAGCCGGGCGGCGCTGCTCATCACGGCGTCGAAGTCACGCACCGCGTCGTGCACCGTGATGGGCCGGATGCGGAACCGCTCATGCTCCACACCCGCGGGAATCTCATGGGTTCTTGGTAGGAACGACATACGGAACAGCCTGACGCGCCCGCCTTGGCAGCCGCTGAACTGCCGCTTGCCGGGGCCGGGTTCCGGCAGATCTTCCTGGCCGGACCGGACGAAGGGGCCGGTTCCACCGCTCGCCGGCGGGTCCGGGATCGGCGAGTCCAGGGGCACCGGACTGGGCGTGTGCCTGTTTTCGCTGGTTGGGCTATGGTCGGCAGCATGGCGACCTCGTGGCGAACCCCACGTGAGTCCACCGCCCTGTCCGGGGTGGTGGGCTTGGTTCTGGCCGCCCTACTGCTCGCCGCCCTGGCCCCGGCCTCGTACGGCGGCGGCCCCGTCCAGCGGTCCGCCGGAGCGATCGGCGACATCTGGGAGCCCGGGAACTGGCTCGAACAGTCGTCGACCATGCCGCGGGCATCCGCCGGTGCCTTCGAGCACCTGCCGGCCCTCCGGCGGCTGCACCAGCGCTCCGCCTCCGATCTGACGAACCTGTTACCGCTCCTGTCCCCCGCGTGGCGGGATCCGGACATGGTGCGCAGCCCCCAGTTGGCCACTCACCGGACCTCGGGCTCGCGCAGCCCGCCCCTGATCTAGCCGATCCATTCCCCTTCACCACCTGTCGGGCCACGCGCTCGACCGGCGGGTGGCGTACGCGCGCCGGTGTTCACCGAACACCCGGGTGCGCGCTCTGCCGTCCGCCGTGTCCGCGTGTCACCGGACAGAGTCGTGGAACGGCCGTGGCTCTGTGCACACTCCCGCTCCGGCCGATACCCCGCAGGTTTCATCGGGCCGTACTCCGGCCCGTTTCACGCCATGCCCGCGAGGCCGCGACCAGGCCCCGCCGGGCGAACTCGATGACGAGCGCGGCCACGTGCGCCGCTTGGCGTTCTCAGCTTTGGAAAGGACTTCCGATCATGTCAGTCAACAGTGAGCGCACCCGTCTCAGCAGCGTGCAGGCCCGGATCATCCGCGAGGAGCTGGACGAGCAGCTCCTGTGGCGTACCACCCGGGTGAACGAGCTCGAAGCCTCGGTGGAGGACGGGGAGGTCGCGTCCCGGCAGGACGAGCTCGTCGCCCTCGCCGCCGCGGGCCGCGACCTCGCGGAGACCAGGCGGGCCATGGAGAGCCTTGACGCCGGCACCTACGGCCGGTGCGCCGGCTGCGAAGCGGACATTCCCTTCGAGAGGCTGAAGATCCGTCCGCTCGCCCGGTACTGCATCGCCTGCCAGCGGCGCCACGAGGCCCGCTGACCCCCGGCGGCCCCGCCCGATGTCCGCCACCGGACAGGGCGGGGCCGCCACACCGGCTGGGAGATCGGCCCGGTGCTGGACCACCAGGTGTTCCAGCAGATCTTTCACGTGATGTCTCGCCTGAGCGGTGCTGCGACGGCGATGACGGTGGCGATCAGGGCATAGCCGAGTAGTACGGCGGCGCCGAGTGGCGCGGAGAGCAACGCGGTGGCCGAGGTGCCGGTCTGGCCGGCGATGGCGTCGGCCAGGTAGGTGAATCCGGTCAGCGCGGAGGTCGCGCCGCCCGGCAGGTAGGGGTAGACCGCCTTGACGCCGGGGATGAGCATGAGGACGGTCTCGATCATGTACAGGTAGGCGCCGACGGTGACGAGTGCCGCCACCTGGTTGCGCAGGATCGCGCCCACCGCCGCGCCGAGCAGGGTGTAGACGGCCATGGCCAGAGCGATGCGGGCCAGGAGTGCCAGGACGGTGCTCGTGGGCAGGCCAAGGGCGACACCCCTGAGCGCCGCCGCGGCGAAGAGGGCGCCGGCGGCGACGGTGCAGGCGATGAGGCCGTAGACGAGTCCGCCTCCGGTGTAGGTGAGGAGCTTGGCCACCAGCCAGGTCCACCGCCGGGGGGCGAACAGCGCCGTGGTGGTGATGGTCCGGTGCCGGTATTCGGTGGTCACCGCAGCCGTCCCGAGCAGGGCGGGGATGAACATGGTGAACCCGAGCAGGCCGAGCATGACGTGCACGCCTTCGGCCGTGTCCAGGCCCGGCATGGGCGGGGTGAAGTTCTCCGGCCCGATGAGCGCGAGCAGCCCGGTGAGGGCACCACTGCCGAGAGCGGCCAGCAGACCCCACAGCCACAGCCTGGTGCCGGTCAGGCGGCTCCATTCCGCCGCGATGAGAGCGATCATCGGTGGCCTCCGGTGAGATCGAGGAACGCCTGTTCCAGGGTGGGGCGTTCGGGGGTGATCTCGTGCAGTGCGATGCCGCGGTCCGCCGCGGCGGTCGCGACCTGCGCGGTGGTCATGCCGTGGATGCGCAGGGTGTCCGGTCCCAGGATCTCCGTGGGGACCGTGAGGTGACTTCTGAGCCGCTCTGCCTGCGGTGACCGGACAAGCACGGCTGTCTTGCCGTACAGCTCGGAGATGGGGCCGGTGGAGATCAGCCGTCCCTGATGTATCACCACGATGCGGTCGGCTGTCTGCTCGATCTCGCCGAGGACGTGACTGGAGATCAGGATGGTGCGGCCCTCGGCGGCCAGGTCGCGCAGGAAGGTGCGCATCCAGGCGATGCCCTCGGGGTCGAGGCCGTTGCCCGGCTCGTCCAGCAGGAGCACGTGGGGGTCGCCGAGCAGGGCGGTGGCCAGGTTGAGGCGCTGGCGCATACCGGTGGACAGGGTGCGGGTGGCGCGGCCGGCGAAGGCCGACACCCCGGTCAACTCGGCGACCTGCAGGGCGCGGGCTTTGCCGTACCCGCCCATGCGGGAGTAGATCCGCAGGTGGCGCAGGGCCGTGTGGGCCGGGTGGAAGCCGGAGCCGTCCAGTACCGCGCCGACGGTCGCCGACGGCCTGGCCAGGTCGGCGTAGCGCTTTCCGTCGATGGTGGCGGTGCCGGAGGTGGGCGCGACCAGGCCCAGCACCATCCGCATGGTGGTGGTCTTGCCCGCGCCGTTCGGCCCGAGGAAGCCGGTCACCGTGCCGGGGGCGGCCTGGAAGGTGAGGTCGGTGACCGCGGATACCGGGCCGAACGCCTTGGTCAGGCCGCGTACCTCGATGCTCACTGCTGCACCTGCGTCAGCCGGCGCTGGATCTCCTTGGCGTCCTGGACGCCAAGGATCAGCTCGTCGACGCCCGCCACCCTGTGCTTCAGGACGATCCGCACGCCCGGAACGCCTCGGCGGGCGGCCACCAGCCGCTTGACGCCGCTGAAGGACGTCCACGTGCCGACCTTGGTGTAGCCGCTGACCACCAGCCCGGAACGCAGCCCCTTGGCCGCGGCGAGCGGCTGGTCGAGGTGGTGTACGTCGGCGATCGCCTCCAGGGGCACGTCCACCTGGCCGGCCCTGACGAACGGTCGCGTCCACGGCGGAAAGTGCACGCTCAGCGTTCCGTCGTGAATCCGTACCTGGATCATGCTGCCTCCTCGGCAAGTTGTATCTGTTCTATTAGTTCTATATCAGATAGGATGTCGATGTGCACCTGACACTTGACCTGGACAGCGAGGTCCCGATCTACCAGCAGATCAGGGACCGGGTCGTGGAGGCGATCGCCCGCCGGCAGGCGCGCGAAGGCGACCCACTACCTTCGACACGGCAGCTCGCCGCGGACTTCGGTATCAATTTCCATACCGTGAACAAGGCCTATGACCTGCTACGACAGCAGGGCATCATCCGGATCAACCGCAAGAGCGGCGCGGTCATCCGCCGCGATGCCGACACCGGCCCGCCCGAGGCCGGATTCATCGACGACTGGGAAGAGAGAATGCGGGTACTCCTGGCGGAAGCCACCGTTCACGGCCTGGACCGCGACGACGTGATACGACGCTGCGAGGCGATCGTGGCCGGCTTCGGGACACGGTCATGATGCTGTCCATCGCCGCCGACCTGGCTCTGGTCGCGCTGGTCACATGCCTCATGCTGGTGCTGCCCGCGCTGGCGCGGCCGACGCTGCCGTTCGGGGTGCGGGTGACCGCCGAGCGGGCAGGCGACCCGGCGATCGTCACCCAGCGGCGCAGCTACACCCGCCTGGTCGTCGCGGTGGCCGCCGTCGCCGCGGTGGTCTCGATCCTCACAGGGCAGCCGGCGGTGACACTCGGGGTACTGGTCGCCGCCGATCTGCTGCTGTACTACCGTGCCCATCTCAAGGTCCGCGCCGCCAAGAGCGGCGGGGGATGGGCGGGCGAGCGGCGCCAGGGCATCACCATGGACACGACCTTCCGCACCGACCCGGTCCGCGTGCCGTGGGTGTGGGGGTTGCCCGCCCTGGCCGTCGTGCTGCTCACCGCGGGGATCGGCTGGCGGTCGTCCGGCACCGTGGCCGGATGGCTCGAGCCTGTGTTGTCCCAGGCCGGGCTCACTCTGCTGGTCGTCGTCGTGATCCTGATCGTGTTGCGTGCCCGGCCCGACCTCGACGCGGCCCGGCCCAAGTCCTCGGCTCGCCGCTACCGCATCTACCTGCGCGGTGTGGCCACCTTGTCGCTGCTGTCCGCCGCCTGCCTCAATCTGAGCCTGCTCATCTGGGCGTTGCGGCAATGGGGGGTCGTCGGGAATACGGTCGGGTGGCTGGTGGCCGGGTGCCTGCCGTTGGTCGCCCTGCTCGGCGGATGGCTGGTGTGGGAGACGAAGGTCGGCCAGGCAGGGCATCGCCTGCCCGCCCTGCCCGATGAACAGGAGGAGGACACTGGGATGGCGCAGCGCGACGATGACCGGTACTGGTTCCTCGCGGGCACGATCTATGCCAACCGGCGCGACCCCGCCCTTCTCGTCCACGCCCGGCTGGGCTCCTCCAGCTGGACGCTCAACCTCGGGCACCCCATCGCCTGGCTGCTGCTCGGCCTTGTCGTCATCGGCCTCGCCGGGCTCGTCCTGGTCACCGTGTTCGGCGGCATCGACCTGCCACAGAAGCGCGGCATCCTCTGACCGCCAGAGCCGCTCGGCCGGGATCCGAGGCTTGAGATTTGAGCGGGGTCGCCACCCACTCCTCGGCCGGGCACTCCTGGCGGGTGAGCCCCAGCAGACGCCCCCAAGCAGGGGCGTCCTGGGGGAGTCATCCCATGACCGAGCGGACACCGCCTATCTGATCCCCGCCGCGCCCTTCGGGCAGATCTCGCGGTAGGGCGATTCGGGGATAAGTCTCGTCCACTCCTCCCTTGAGAGGGTGGTTCCCACCCGGGCGCAGAGCGTGGCGGCGGCCTGCTCCGGATCTGTGGGAAAGGCGGAGAGCCAGGTCTCCTCGTACTCGGTCCTTCCGGTCGTGTACAGGGCCGACCCATCGGGGGCGAAGGTCACGTCACCTCCCAGGGTGGTCAGCAGGAGACCTAGCTGGTGCCGGCTCGCGACGTCCCAGATCCGCACGCCGTCGGATGCCGCGACGGCGAGCAGATCGTCCCTGCTGGAGAAGGCGAGCGAGTCGACGCCGTTCTTGTGACCGCGGAGGCTGAGCCCGACCCGTCTGAACGTGGTCGCGTCCCAGAAGGTGACCTGGCCGTCGTTGCCGCCGACGGCGATCAAGTCGCCGCCGGGGCTGAAGGCCAGCGTGCCTATCTGGTTCGTCCCCGGACCGAACTTTTCCGGAAGGACCTTGCCTGAGGTCAGGTCGAGTGTGCGTCCGGGGTAGGTGCCGAGCGCGAGCAGATGGCCACCCGGTTGGAAGGCCAATGTCCCGGTGGGCCTGTCGATGTGATCGACCTCGATCGAGTGGAGTCGCCGCCCGGTCGCGACGTCGTACAGCAGGACCGTCTGCCTGGGCCTGGTGTCGTCACCGGTGACGAAGGCGATGCTCTTTCCGTCGGGGCTGAACGTCATGCCGTGCAGAAAGTACTGCCAGCGTCCGTACGGCGCTTTGCCAGGTAGGTCGAAGACCACCGGTGCCTGGCCCGCGGGTTTGGCCAGTGTCACGCGGGAGCCCTTCTGCAACGCCACGATCCGTGCGCCGGGTCCGACCTCCAGCGTGTCGAAGGCGTCGTTGGGGATCGACCCGATCGGTTTGCGGCTGCGTGAGTCGAGCAGGGTGGTGCTGGTTTCTCCCACCGAGACGACCGTTGAGCCGTCGCGGCTCAGCGACGCTCCTTCGAGGATCGTCGGGTGGGTGTTGGCGCGCAGGTCAAGAGTGAGTACGGCACCGTCGTCGCCCACCAGCCTGAGCGAGGAGGCGTCCGGAGTGAACCGGAAGTCGAAGACCTCCTCGTAGGCGGGCTTGTAGCGCTGGAGCAGGGCGTGATCGGCGACGCGCCACAGGCACACGGCTCTGTCGTCGTCGAATCCGGCGAGGAACCGTCCATCGGAGCTGAAGCGCAGCATGGCCACGCCGACTCCGTCGTAGTCGTTAACGCTGTAGCCGTCAACGCCGTATTCGTCCTGGAAGACCTGCCGGGTGCCGAGGTCCCACAGTCGCGGGCCGCTACTGTGGCCGGCAACGGCCAGGTACTTTCCATTGGGGCTGAAGGCTATTCCCAATGTGTCAGTATTTATCGCCTCGCTTCCCGCTGACCTCGTCCTCAGAGTGAGACGTTTCTTCCCCGAGGCCAGGTCCCAGACGATGGTGTCCTGGTCCAGGTCGAAGTAGGCGGCCAGCCGGTCGTCGGGGCTGAACGTGACCAGTCGCCGACTTGAGTAGGTTCTGTGGAGCATGACCTGCCGGGCCACGTCCCAGACCTCCAGATCGAACGTCAACCATTCGGGCTCTCCCCTGTCGAGAACCAGTCGTTTTCCGCCGGGACTGAACTCCACGGCCTTGACCTCGGAGCCGAACTCGGCGCCCACCTGACGGCCTGTTCCGGTGTCCCAGAGTCGTACCCTGCCCTTCTTGGTGACGACCGCCAGCGTGTGGCCGTCCGGACTGAGCGTGACGGTCTTGAACGACCTCCCCGCTGCGGCGCCCCTGCTCGTCGGCACGGTGACGTCCGATCCGGAGCCGCTCAGCGTCCGCAGCCGCCTGCCCGTGGCGGCGTCCCAGACGCCGCCACCGTCCGGTCCGAAGGTGACGAGTTCCGTGCCGTCCCGACTGAGCTCGTACACGATCGCGCCGGGGACGGTGACCACTGACCGTTCCAGCTGGTCCAGCGCCTCGTACAGGCTGCCTCGGGCCTCCGGAACCTGTCCGAGCCGCCAGGAGGCGATGCTGAGCAGGGTGGCGTTCACCGGGTCGGTAGGCCGCAGGACGCCTGCGCGAGCGGCGACGAGGCTGGCGACGACGCGGTCTTGCTGGGCGCGTGCCGCGGCGGTCTGCTCGTTGGCCACCCGGCGCTGGCTCTCGGCCAGACCCGCGGCTGCCAGGGCGACGACCAGCAGTCCCGTCAGAACCGCCAGAGTCAGCCGACGCTGCCGACGCCGCCGCCTCATCAACGCCGAACCCGCGTCGAGGAACGCCTGCTCGGTCACGGTCAGCATGACGTGGTGGCGCACGGGGTCGTCTTCCCAGCGCGTACGAGCCTGCTGAGCTGTCAGGAGACGGGTGTCCTGGTAGAGGAACGCTGGATCACGGTCATGCTGGACCCATTCGCGGGCGTCCTCACCGAGCTGCTGGAGCACCAGCAAGGTGGCGCGGTCCGTTTCGATCCAGAGGCGTAGCTGAGGCCAGGCGCGGATGAGGGCCTCGTGGGTGAGCTGCACGCTGTCCTCGTCAACCGTCACCAGCCGGGCGTGGACGAAGCGGTCGAGAACCTGCCGCGCCTCGGAGTGTCCCGGTGAGGTGGCCGGCGGGAGCAGGTCGAGCAGCAGGACCCGCCGCCGGGTGTCCTCGGTGCCTTCGCCGAGCCGTACCAGGCGGGGCAGCAGCCATCGGGCGATCCGACGGCTCGCCGGGTCGAGATCCTCCAGGGTGGTGTCGGCGGTCTGCGCCAGTGATCTGGAGATCCCTCCGGTCGCGCGGTATCCGGCCAGGGTCAGCGTCCGCCCCTCCCGGTTCTGCCAGGTCGCCAGCAGGGCGTGGGAAAGAAGGGGAAGCACGCCTCCCATTCCCATCGCGCTGAGCTGCGCGCCGGTCCCGAGATCCTCCAGGAGGAGGTCGACGAGCCCGTCTTCCAGGATCAGCCCCGTCAGCGCGGCCGGTCCTTCGACGGCCTCGCCCAGCTGCGCCGTCGTCATCGGGCCGACGACCAGGGGGTGGTCCAGGGCGGACAGGAGTTCCGGATGGGCCGTGCAGTGTCCGTAGAAGTCGGCCCGCACTCCGATGACGACCACAGCCGGGGCATCACCCTCGGAACCGACGGATACGGAGTGCAGTGCCTCAACGAAGACTCGACGCTGGCGTTCGTCAGGACAGGCGGTGAACACCTCCTCGAACTGGTCGACGATGATGACCGGACGCTCGGTCCGGTCGCCGAGGATCTGTCCGAGCGTCTCACGGAGATGACCGGGCCGATCCTGGAGCCGTCGCCGGAGCTCCTCGGGAGACGAGTCGCCGAGAACGGCGAACCGCTTGGCGAGCATGCCCACCGGATCGTCACCGGGGCTCAAGATCATGAATCTGGTGCCGGTCTCGCCGGAGTGTGGTGCTCGCTGGAGGGCGGGGACCAGACCGGCGCAGAGCAGCGACGACTTGCCTGACCCAGACGGCCCGATCACCACGAGCGGCCCCGCCTGGGACGGATGTTCGGTCACCCGGTCGACCAGGGTGGTGATGAGATCGGTGCGCCCGAAGAAGAGTCCGGCGTCTTCCGGGCCGAAAGCGGCCAGCCCCCGGTAGGGGCTGAAATCTCCTACCTGCTCCCTCCGGACATCCGGAGATCTGCTCCGGTAGGCGGGGTTGGGGACAAGCGGCTGCCGGTCTCCGTAGTCGGCGGCCTGGCGTCGAGGCCGGGGAAATCCCTGCTCGGAAAGAGTGCGGGACAGCGACCGGTAGAGATCGTCCAGGGTCAGCAGCGGTGGAGCCGTGGGGTCTCCGCCGGCCAGCAGGTGGATGAGGGCACCGGTGAAGGCGGTGTGCCGCTGCCCCTCGGGGGCCCATGCGGCCTCGTCCCTGTTGGTGGAGGTCAGGAGATACATGCCTTGCTGGGCGGTATCGAAGACCTGGTCGATGTCGGCGCGGCCGGTGGTCCCCTGTGCCCGACCGGCGAAGCAGCAGTCCAACGCGATGAGCGTCAGACGGGCCGGGGAGCCGGCGACGACCTCCCGGACGACCGAGTACGGCAGGGCCTGGTGGCTGGGAATCCCCTCGGTGAGATCGACGGTCGAGCGGGTGGCCAGATGAAGCTCGTTGTGACTGCTGACCAGGCCGTGGCCCACGTAGTAGACGAACAGTGCGTTTCGCGCCCGCTGTGCCGCTTGGACCAGGGCGGCGCCGAGTTCCTGCGGGTCGGAGGGGTCGATCAGCATGGTCAGATTGGCCGGGTCCAGCCCCGCGTGGTCGATCAGGCACTGCCCGAGATCGCTGATGGTGCCGGGGACGGCGGGAACATCGGGCAGGCGGGAGCCGGCCGGGTATGTTCCCGAGCCGATCAGGAGGACCTGGGTGCCCGGCGCGGCGAGCAGAAGGCCGGGAAGCGGTTCAGCCGTCGCCATCACGGGCAGGAGCACAGATTACGGAGTTCGTCCGCGGAGTTCTCGGCTGTGACAGTCACCAGCACGTCCAAATTGGCACTCCAGAATTCCTGGGCCCCCGCACCGCTGTTGCGACCACCGCGTAACTCGACGCGGTTTCCTCTCGCTCGTATGGCCACCAGTCTGACCTAGGCGCCTATGGAAAGTCACCGCCTTCGGCATTTTCGCGGATCTCGATCAATGTCAAGTTTCCGGCACAGGAGCGTGCTGCCGCAGGGCGGTGGCGAGCATGGTGTCGAGCACCGCGATCGCGCTGCTCGACGAGCATCGGGAGCGCGGCGCGGTGGCGACCTGACCGAGGTGTCGCGTGGCCGGTTCGTCAGCGGCCTCGCCCGCGTCCGGTGCCGTGCCTCGCTCGCGTTCTCCGCACCTGCCGGTGCCGTGTCGCCGGCAGGTGGCGGTCCCTCAGGTACGGCCGCTGCGCATGATCACACCGATCTCATCTCGCCGGTTTCACCCGGCGGGTCGATGGCGGGCAGCCGGAGCACGAAGCGGGCGCCACCGGCTGCGGAATCCTCGACATGGATGGTGCCGCCGTGCGCGTGGGCGATCTCGCGTGTGATCGCCAGACCCAGCCCGGCGCCGCGCGGGTCGACGCGGCGCGACTTCTCGGACCGGGCGAAGCGCTCGAAGATGCGCTCCCGCTCAGCGGGTGGGACGCCGTCGCCATCGTCTTCGACGGTCATCTCGGCGATGTCGCTGTCGCGCCGGACTCCGACCGTGATCGATTTCTTGACGTGTCGCTGCCCGTTGTCCAGCAGGTTCGTGAGAATCCGGGAGATCTGGGTTTCCACGCCGTTGACGAACACACCGGATTCAAGCCGAAGCCCGGCCGGAACGCGGTCGTGCCGCCGGGCGACGTACTCCTTCACCACTACCGCCATGTCCAGCGGGCGACACGCCGCTGATCCGCCACTCTGTTCCGCGCGAGACAGCGTCAGGAGATCATCGATGATCGATTCAAGGCGGTCGACTTCGCATAACTCCCGGCGGAGCAGGTCGTCCAGGTCGGTCTGCCCGCCATGCAGCCGTGCCTCCTCGATCTGCACGCGAAGGGCGGTAAGCGGGTTGCGTAGCTCATGTGAGACGTCGGACGCGAACCGGTACGCCTTCCAGCTGCGCTCAAGGGCGCTGTTGATGCCGTGGGCGAGCCGGTTGATCTCCTGCCGGTCCGGGAACTCCTGGATCCGGCCCTCCGGGTGACCCTCGTTGATCTCGTCGAGGCGGTCGCAGATCCTCCTCACCGGGCGCAGCGTAGCCGTGACGATGCCGCGCATCCTCCAGCCGGCGAGCGCCATCGGCATGATCGTCTGGGCCGCGAAGAGGATGCCGAGCAGGCCTGGGACGACAGGCCCGAGGACGCGTCGCGCCGCGTGAAGGGCAGGGGAGTCCGGAGCGGACCGCACGCGGGCAGCCCCTGGTGCGATGGGAGCAGGGCCGACCGATCCGGGCGGGATCATCGGGCGGGAGGCCTCCGGGGTGTGCCGGAGGCGTGCCCCGGGCGGCCGGCGAGCTCGGTACCTCATCGCCCGGCTCCGCGACCTGGAGCGGATCGACGCCCAGGGTTGTCGGACCGTCCCGCATGGACGCCGTGGGCGAGGGCCGTGGCGGCTTCCGTACCGGGGTTCCACCGGGACATCGCGATCCGGCCTCGGACGTACGCCGCCATGAGAACGTCTCCCGGCGCCAGTACCAGTGTCGCCAGGGTGGTGATGAGAATGGCGAGCCACACGCAAGTCGACTGTGCGGGAAGCAGCACGCGCAGGCCGGACATACTCGTGGCCGATACCCCCAATAAAAGGGCGTACTCACTGCTATAAAAGGATTTGCCTACTCTTTATAAAAGATTTCCTATATGACTCTTTGTCGGGTGCCGCACGGATACGCGGTGGGTCACCTCGGACAGGCCGGAGAGGCGGCATCCTCCCAGGGGCCGATCCAGCGGACCAGGCCATCCGGCGGCAGGCGGCCCGAGGGGATCGCGGACCTGCCGCGAGGCGCGGGCACGGGGGCGCCCCGAGTTGCCCCCGCGCCCGCTCAGGAGAGCCTGGGACTGCCTGCGGGTGTTCCCGGCGCGGCCCGGTGAAGATCTTGCTGTTTGTGGTGCCGGCCGGGTCTTTGATGTGCATGCCGTGGGAATGGTGGCGTCATGGAGTTGTTCGCCCCGATACCGCTGGACGAGTGGCGGGACACCAAGGCCACGCTGCACCGGTTCTGCCAGGTGGTGGGCAAGGTCCGGCTCACCGCCGAGGTCCGGCGCAACCACTGGTGGAACGTGCCGTTCCATCTCACCGGCAGAGGGTTCACCACCCGCCCGATGGGACAGGCGGACGGCAATCCGATCTTCACGATCGACTTCGACTTCGTCGGCCACCAGCTACTCGTCACCGAGTTGGACGGCCGGGCGGTGTCCTTCCCGCTCTACGGTCAGTCGGTGGCGTCCTTCTACCAGAAGGTCATGCTGGCGCTGGCGGAGCTGGACGTGCAGGTGGATCTGGACAGGCCGTGGCCGTTCGACCTGCCCGACTCCGGTCGGCCGTTCGTCGAGGACACCGAGCACGCGGCCTACGACCCTGCCATGGCCAATCGCTACTGGCAGGTGCTGAGCCAGGTGAACCTGGTGCTGGAGGAGTTCGCCGCGGGCTTCTCGGGAAAGATCAGCCCGGTGCACCACTTCTGGCACACCTTCGACATCGCCTGCAGCCGTTTCTCCGACCGCCGGGTCGACCAGCCGCCGTCGGTCGACTCCGTGACGCGGGAGGCCTACTCGCGGGAGGTGATCAGCTCCGGCTTCTGGTTCGGTGACGACGCCTTCCCCGAGCCCGCCTTCTACTCCTACACCGCCCCCGAGCCCGAGGGGCTGGAGAACGAACCGCTCAGCCCCGGGGCCGCGGAGTGGATCGAGCAGCGAGGCAGCCATCTGGCCGTGCTGCGCTACGACGACGCCCGATCAGCGGCCGACCCGCGCGCCGCGGTACTGGCCTTCTACGAGAGCGCCTACCAGGCCGGAGCCCGGCGTGCCGGTTGGGACATCGCCTGGCTCGCCTGCCCCGGCGGGATCACCGACCCGCAACTGAGAACCGGACCCTGACCGGGAAGGTCCACCGGGTTAACCGTGGCGGCGAACCGGGAGAAACCCCGGGTCACGCTGGGTGACCCCGGGTTTCTCCGCTCGGTGTGGTCGTGCGGTTGTCCGGCGGCTTAACCGCGGAGATCGAAGGCGCGGACGGTGGTCTGCTTGATGGTGTTGCCCGCCTTGTCCCAGGCCTCGACCTTGAGGGTGACGGCGCCCTTGGTGTGCTTGAGGGCGGGGTAGCGGGTGGTGGCGGTGTAGGTGCCGTCCTTGCTGGACTTGACCGAGACGGGGGTGTAGGTGGCGCCGTCGTCGGTGCTGGCCCACAACTTCAGGCCGGCGATGGCGGGCATCTTCGAGGGGGACGGGGAGTGGTAGGGGGAGACGGTGAAGGTGTGCGTACGGCCGGCGCGCACGGCGTTGGCGGCGTCCAGGGTGTCACCGAGGTCGTAGCCGACGAACACGACCGGGGCGGGCTTGCAGGGCTCCGCCTTGCCGTACAGCACTTCGAGGGAGCAGAAGGACCCCGGCAGGGGATCGGCCGAGACCGGGGTGGTGAAGGTCCACTCGGTGTCGTTCCGGTCGTTCTTGGCGGTCAGCCGGTAGCTGCCGGGGCCGTCCGGCAGGCTGAAGAGCGGCATGAAGTCGGTGCCGCCGACAGGGGTGCGCGGGATCTCCTTTCCGTCCTGGTAGAGGCGGACGTCGAAGCCCGGCTTGGACAGGTCGGTCGTCGGCCAGTAGTCGCCGTTGTACTTCCTGGCGCCCGGCGAGCCGTAGCTGGGCTCGAACTCCGCCCACAGGCTGTCGCCCTGGACGCAGATCATGCACCGGAAGAACGAGCCGATGTTCGCGCCCGGCTTGGCGAGCTTGTAGACCTTGTCAGAGCCGGTTGCGGCGCCGGGCGTGAACGGGGTGGTCATCCAGGACTGCCGGATGCGGACCGGCTTGTCGAACACCTCCAGGGCCCACTGCGGAACCCGATCCTCCATCGGCGTGCCGCGCATCTCCTCCATGCCGTGCGACCAGAGGACCTCGGAGTCGAGCGGCCCGACCCAGTCGCGGCGTTCCTGCAGGGTGAGCCGGGGGGCGCCCCACCCGGTGAGCGATGTCGACATCGGCATGACGTCGTCGGGCTTCTGCGCGTACCGCCAGTCGTTGTAGCGCGCGGGGGCGACGGTGTGGGGGGCCAGGTCGATCCGGGCCAGGTCGCGCTCGGCGAAGGTGTAGTGCAGCGAGCGAGGCACCCGGCCCTCTTCGTAGGGGGCGAAGGTGTAGGTGTAGGGCGACTCCTCGGTGCCGGTCACCCGGATGGTGACCGGCTTGCCGCCGGAGAGCCGCTCGCGCAGGTCGAGCGCCTCGCGGGAGGGCAGGGACGCGGTGGGGACGCCGATGGGCCTGGCCTCTCCGGTGAACGGGATCTGCGTGAAGCCCATCGGGATCGCGCAGCCGGTCCCGGGCTGCGGGAAGTGCGCGATCGCGGCCGCGCCGGCGTCGCGGATCGGGCCGATCCGCTCGATCTGGACTCCGCACACGGGTCCGGACAGGCCCGCTGACATCGGTGCTTCCATGAGGACGAGCTTGCCGCGCAGGTCACGGCCCACGATGTCCTCGGGCCTGCCCTCGCCGACGTCGACGACCTGCAGCTCGCGGGTGCCGGTGAACGGCCGGAAGTCGGGGAAGCCGTCGCTCTGCTCGTGCACCCCGTAGGTGTTGATGCCGTGTAGCGCGGAGGCCGGGTGCAGGGTGAGCCCGCCACGCCCGCCCCGCCCGCGCACGCTCATGGCGACCTCGGACTTGCCGAGGGTGAAGCGGGTGTGGAAGCGGAAGGCGCCCTTGGTGACCTTCTCCGTGGGCAGGGCCCACACCCGGGTCCAGGCGTGGCCAGGCCACACGAACCCCATGTAGGGGGTGCCGTTGCTGACGGTCCGCTGATACGCCAGGTAGGGGATGTTGCTCAACGGTTCGGCGGGCTGCGGGGTGGTGAAACGGACCTCGGTGAGCTTCCGGGCGTCGAGCGTGATCTCGGTGTCCCCGGTGACGGTGAGCTCGGGCACGGACAGGAGCGCCAGGTTGCTCCGTTCGTCGTCGCCGACCCAGTCCATGAGCTGCGTCACGCTGATGACGCCCTGCGGGACGCGGACGACCGTGGTGCCCTCGGCGGTCAGGGCGACACCGCCGAGGAGGCCCTTGTCGCCGGACACGTCGATGGTGTCCTGGGCCCAGGGGCTGCGCGGCTTGCCGTCGCGGCCCAGGGTGTGGATGGTGAGCGTCGCCTTGGGCGCCTCACGCACCACGCCCACCGGGGTGCGCAGCTGGACGCCGTCGGCGGCCGCGGTGACGGCGCCGGTGTAGTTGTCCAGGTCGGCCAGGGTCTTGGGGTCGACGGTGGCGGTGGCGGTCGCGGTGCCTCCGGCCGGCACGGTGAGCGTCGTCTCGGCGATGCTCAGCCCGCCCTCGACCGCGCTGCCGTCCGACGCGCGCAGATCGGGGGTCAGGGTCAGGGTGACCGGCCGGCCACCCAGGTTGGTGTAGGTCAGCTCCCGGGTCGCGGGGGCGGCGTCGGTCTCGACCGCGCCGAAGTCCAGCCCCGCGGTGGTGGCGAAGACCTTTTGGGTGTACGCCCTGGCCACGTCCACCCGGCCGGCGCCCTGCTTGTACACGCTGAGCGCGTCGTCCTTGGCGGTCGACATGAGCGCGGCCTTGATCTGCGTGCCCGTCCAGTCCGGGTGCTGCTGCGCCATGATGGCGGCGGCTCCCGCGACGTGCGGGGTGGCCATCGAGGTGCCGTTCGCGGCCGTGTAGTGCTCGTCGAGCGGGGTGCCCATCGTGGTGCCCGCGGCGCGCGCCGCGGCGATGGCCACGCCCGGGGCGGCGATGTCCGGCTTGAGGCCGCCGCCGATGCGCGGCCCCTGGCTGGAGAAGGTGGCCCAGGCATCGCTCTTGTCCACGGCGGCCACGGTCAGCGCGGCGTCGGCCGCGCCGGGGGTGGCGACGGTCTCGGCGCCCGCCGCGCCGGCGTTGCCCGCGGCGATCACGAACAGTGCGCCGGAGGACGTGCTGAGCGTGTCGACCGCCTGGCTCATCGGGTCGGTTCCGTCGGTGGCGCCGCCACCGAGGCTCATGCTGATCACCTTGGCACCGGAGGCCGCGGCCCACTCCATGCCTTCGATGATTCCGGAGTCCAGGCCCTCACCCCCGTCGGACAGCACCTTGCCGACGATCAGCTGGGCGCCGGGCGCGACGCCCTTGAACTTTCCGGCCGCGGCCGCGCCGGAGCCGGCGATGGTGGAGGCGACGTGCGTGCCGTGCCCGTGGCCGTCCTGCACCTCCTGGCCGGAGATGAAGGACCTGCTGTCCGCGATCCGGTCGGCCAGGTCGGGGTGCTTGGTGTCGATGCCGGTGTCCAGGACGGCGACCTTCACGCCGGTGCCGTCGTGGCCGCCGGCCCAGGCCTGCGGCGCGCCGATCATCGGGACGCTCTCGGCGAGGTCGGCCTTGACCTTGCCGTCCAGCCACACCTTGGCGATGTCGCCGCGCAGCGTGTCCGGCACGTTGGCCGGCCCGGCGATCCCGTCCGCGCGCTTCTCGGGTACGGCCCGCACCGCGTTCCAGAACGTGCCCGCCTCGGCCTTGGCGACCTGGAGTGCGGAGGCGTTGACGCTCTCCAGGGTGAGCACCGGCTCGCTGGCCGGGATGGCCTTGGCGGCCGAGGCGATGGCCTTGTCCGTGTGCTGTGGCGGGTACTGCACGATGACGGGCAGCTGCTTGGTCTTGTCGTCGGTGTAGCCGTTCTCGGCCAGGTAGGTGACGTTGAACAGCTCCCGGTCCAGGCGGCCGGCGTTGATGGCGGGCATGGCGTCGCTGGGGGTGACGTACACGCCCTTCGGGGTGGCCAGCGTGGACAACCGGGCGCTGGTGCCGTCGGGGCGGACGCTCGGCTCCGGGTGCACGGCGTACTTGCCGCCGCCGGCGTCGCTCAACCTCACCTTGTCCCCGGTGACCAGGGTGATCGTGCGGGATCCTGTGCCCAGCCCGGTCAGTGCGATCAGGCCGGGGACCGGCTCCGTCGCCGGGGTGGCCGGTGCGGGCTCCTGCTCCTGGGCGAGGGCGGCCGTGCCCGGTGCCACCAGGGTGCCCAGCACCATGGCCGAGGCCGCCAGAAGCGATCCTCCGCGCGTCACCTTCCGTCTCGTGCCGGTTCGAGCGGGGGTAGAGCCGGGGTCGCCGCCCGGCGGGGGGCGGTCAGTGGAGCTGTGTGCAGACATGCGGAACTGCCCTTTCGGGAGCTGGGGGCTGGAGGTAGGGGAGGTCAGAGGGGCTCGAACCCCTCGGGGGTGTCGTCGGGGAGTTCGGCGGCCGCCTCATCCGGCGGGGCGGCGGGGGATACCCGCCCTTCCTGGTCTGCGTCGGCCTCAGGGGCGGCATCGGCCAGGCGGCCATCCGTGGAGTCGGTTTCGGACATGCCGTTAGCGTCGCCTGCGCGGCACGTCGGGACTATGGGTAGGGCACCCCATTCGGAGGGCCGTAATCGGGTGGGGTACTACGGGGGTGGGCGGTGCCGTACGGATCCGTGCCCGGCTCAGAGACCGTCGCGGTCGACGCCCAGGTGCATCCCGAGGGCGGCGCGAGAGCGGAGTCCGAGCTTGCGCAGCACGGCGCCGAGGTGCTTCTCCACCGTTCTGGGGGATACGAAAAGCTGCTGGCCGATTTCCCGGTTGGTCAGTCCGGCGGCGGCCATTTCGGCGATCTCCCGTTCCCGGGGAGACAGCCCGCCGCCGTAACCCTGCGGGCCGCCGGGGTATCGCCCCTTCACCGCCACCCCGTACCTGCGGGCCAGCTGCGCGGCGCGGTCCAGATCCCATCGGGCACCCAACGCCTGAAACGTCGTGATCGCCGCGCGCAGCGGCTCCTCGGCCCGTGCGTCCGCGGCGGCGAACAGGCAGCCGGCCGCCTGTTCACGGGCCTGGGCCGCCTCGTACGGGGCGCCCAGCCGATCGTAGGCGGACCCGGCCGCCAGGAACTGCTCCGCGGCGGCCGTACGGCCGGCCGCCAGATGCCCGCGCGCGTGCGCCAGCGCGGCCGGAGCCAGTGGAGCGTCCAGGCCGTCGAGTCGCGCCGAGAGCCGGGTGATCAGATCGGCGGCCTCGTCGTGCCTGCCGACGCCGGCCATCGCCTCGGCCAGCGCGGGCACCGCCCGTACCGCCAGCGGCCAGAGCCCCTTGGTCTCCCACACGGTGACCGCCGCGCCGGTCACCGCGAGCGCAGCCTCGGCCTCGCCGCGTGCGCTGGACAGCCGGAGGAATCCGGCCACCGACAGCGGGAGCAGCTCGTAGCCGCCCAGGGCGACGGTGCGCTGGACGACATCGTGCAGGTCGCGCCGGGCGACGTCGAGGTCGCCGTGCGCGAGCGCCAGGCAGGCCGCGACCGTCTCGGCGGTGATCCTGTCGAACGGGCGGCCGCCGTACTCGTCGAGAAGCAGCGCGGTCTCCTGGTCCAGCCCGGTCCACGTGCCCCGGCAGTAGGCCAGGACCAGAGCGACCAGCCGGCAGCGGGCCAGCGGTTCCCGGGAGGATTCCTCACCGGCCGCCCCCTGTGACGCGGCGGTCAGGAGTTGATCGGCGAGCTCGAAATACCCGGTGCAACACGCGCTCTCCGCGATGGACCGGTAGGCGTTCACCTCCTGGCGATGCCGCGGCCGGCCGCCGGTCCGCCGGCGGACGGCGTCGGTCAGCGCGGCCCAGCGCCGGTCGCCGAATCCGCTCAGCGAGGTCGCGACCTTGCCGAGCACGAAGACCTCCTCGACCGGATCGCCTATGGCGGGCACCACTTCCAGAGCCCGGTCCAGCCACACGGTGTGCTCGGCCAGCGTCACGGTCGCGTCCATCGGCCTTCCGAGTGCCGCCATCACCCACGCCGCGAGTTCGGGCCGGTCGCCGAGGTCGTCGACCGCCGCGATGAAGGCGCGCCGCTGCGCGCCGGGGGCGTCGCCGAGCCGCTCCTGCAGCAGGCCGATCAGGAAGTGCAGCTGCCCGCGCAACGGCCCCGGCTGCTCGGACTCCAGAGCCTCCGACAGCAGGTCGATCACCTCCGGGGGGCGCAGCACCTGGCCGGCGGCCCAGCCCAGCCGCACCGCCAGGTGTCCCCGGCGTTCGGGCTCCAGCGGGGCGTTCCGCAGCACGTCCTCCAGAATCCGCACGGCCTCGGCGTCGTCGCCCAGCTCCGACGCCTGGCCGGCGGCCTGCTCCGCGGCGTCCACCCACTCCCGCAGCAGACCGGCCTGGCGCAGATGGTGAGCCTCCTGCCCCAGCGGCACCGGCTTCACCGAGCGTACGGCGGCCGCCGCCCGCGTGTGCAGGTCCTGCCGCCGCCCCAGGGGGATTCCCCCGTACACCGCCTGTGCGGCCAGCACATGCCGGAAGACCACCGTCCCGCCCTGCTCGGCCAGCAGCCCCGAGACCAGCAGCTCATCCAGTCCGGCCACGGTCTCGGCCCGGGACAGCCCGCCCACCTGGGCCAGCACCGCCACCTGCGCCGGCACCTGCAGCACCGCCGCCGCCTCGGCCACCCCGCGCGCCGCCGCGGACAGCCGGCCCACCCGCTCGCGCACCGAGTCACGGACCCCCGGCGGCACATCAAGCTCCGCCAGCGCCTTACGCGCCCATCGCCCGCTGCGCAGCTGGATCAGCGCACCTCGTTCCCGCAGCAACGCCAGCAGTTCCTGTATCGCCAGCGGCAGACCCGACGACAGCTCATGCAGGTGCGCCCCGAAGTCGGGGGTGACCTCCTTCGCGTCCAGGATCGAAGCCGCGAGCACGCCGGTCTGTTCGGCGTCCAGGGCCTCCAGCACGACATGGTGGTGGAAGACCGAGTCCGGGAGACGGCCCGTCGCCTCCCTGATCCCGGCTCCGACCTCCTCACCCCGATAGACGAGCACCACCGACATCCGGGCCGGCAGGGCCGCCAGCAGGTAGGCGAGGAACTCGACCGTCTGCTCGTCGGCCCAGTGCAGGTCCTCCATCACCAGCACCAGCGGTCCCAGCGCGCTCAGCACCTCGGTGAGACCGCGGAACAGCCGGTGGCGTTCGGCCGCTCGGTCGTCCAGCGGCTCCAGGGGAGGCGGCAGCACTCCCGCCAGTTCCGGCAGCAACCCCCGCAGAGCACCCGTGACCGGCGACAGCTCGGCTCGCGCCAGCAGCTCACCTGTGCCGCGCAGCGCCTCCACCACCGGCCCCAGGGGAAACGGCTCCCGGATCCGCCGGGCGCCCCCGACGAGGAACAGGCGACCCGCCGCATCAGGGTGGGCCGCCATCTCCGTCACCAGCCGGGTCTTACCGATGCCGGCCTCTCCCTCCAGCACCACCACGGCGGGCGGACGGCTCATCGCGGTCACCAGACGCCGTAACTGGTCCGCACGCCCCACCAGGACCGGAGAAACCACCCGTCCCGCGGCCGTACCGCCGTCCATCGCCATCCGGCACGCCTCCACTCACCCGGCCCAGCTCCACAACGGTCACTCGGACTCCAAGCCCTGAACCGTTACGATCCGGATCATTCAAACAGCAAGCTCCTGCCGCCACTACCGCCCCTCCCGGAACCGGCCGATCTTGGGACGTCGCCCGGCTCGCCTGCCCCGGCGGGATCACCGACCCGCGACTGAGAACCGGACCCTGACCGGCATCACCGTCCTCGGCACCGGCGATGGCAGCCGCAACGTGGAGGCGCTGCCCGACATGACCCTTCGCCGGACCCCGCACAGCAGCCGGTGAGAAGGCAGCCGCTCAGGGGCCGATCCAGCGGACCAGCTCGTTCAGCGGCAGGCGGCCCGAGGGGATCGCGGACCTGCCGCGAGGCGCGGGTGCGGGGTGACCGAGGGAGATCGCGGTCCTGACCTGCCACGGAGCCTCGACGCCGACCATCCGGCCGGCCCGCTCGGCGTTGGAGGCGGGGAAGAACGAGGCCGGGCAGCTTCCCAGGCCGAGGTCGTGCGCGGCGAGCATGAGGCTCTGGGCGGCCCGGCCCGCGTCGAACTCCGCGTCCTCGCCGCCCGTGCCGTGGTCCACCGCGAGCAGGACGACCACGGGAGCGGCGGCCAGGTGAGCCGCGTAGCCTCCCAGCAGGCTCAACCTCTGCTGCAGGCCGCGGTCCCTGACCACGACGAACCTCCACGGCTGGCGGTTGCGCGCCGACCCGGTCCAGCGAGCCGCCTCCAGCACCCGCACGATGTCGCCCGCCGGCACCGGTGTGTCAGCGAACCACCGGGTGGCCCGCAACGGCCCGCTCCTCTGCCCCACGCTCATCTCCCCGATCCCGCACAGCGTCCTGCGCTCATCATCTCGAAAGACCGGTTCGGCCTGGACGATCGTTCCGCCGTGAGCAGGCGCGGCGGTGGGGCTGGAAGGCCGGTGGCATCCGTACGCCGATCACGGCCCCGTCCGGGATGTGTCCGGCGGCGACGTCCTGGGGCTAGCGGTCGCTCCACTTGATCTCGTAGGGCTGGAGGGCGAACGACCTGCCGTCCACGGTCGTGGTGATCTTCGCGTCGGTGGTGTTGACCATCAGCAGCCGCCGCGGCTGTGCGAGCACCCGGACCTTGGGGTCGGAGGAGGTGACGTGCTCCAGTTCGGCTCCGGCCGGGAACCAGGTGGTGAAGTCGGCCACCAGCTTGCCGGTCGGGAGCTCGGCACCGGTCCGCGGGTCCCACATGCAGCCCTGGCAGGTGCCCTCCTTGACCTGCGGATTCCAGTACAGCACGGTGGCGGCGCCGCTCTTGGCGAACTCGATCATCGAGGCGGCCTGGACGGCGAGCCGCATCGGCTCCGGCCAGGTGGTGTTGTCCTCGGGGACGAAGTACCACTCCGACCACCAGACCGGCAGGTCGCCGGTCTTGTCGCGCAGCCAGGTGGTGACCGCGCTGAACTTGCTCAGTGCTCCGAACGCGTCGGGCAGCAACTCGTGGGCGTCGGTCAGCGAGGCGCCGTCGACCACGATGAAGTCGGCGCCCCTCTTGTTCTCGAACCAGTAGTTGAAAGCGTCCAGGGCGTTCTGGTTGACGACTCCCCAGGTGCCCCGCAGCTCGGACTTGCCGGTCCTGTTGCTGTCGAAGCCGAGGTAGGGGCCGCCGATCTTGGCGTCGGGCCGGACCGCCTTCACCGCGTCGTAGACCTTGTTGTAGAGATCGGTGTAGCCCTTGAAGTCCGCGGGTTTGGAGTGGTCCTTCCAGAAGCCCTTGAACTCGTTCCAGACCATGAAGTACTCGACGTCGCGGTACTTCGCGGCGACGGTCGCCGACAGCTTGGCGAAGTCGTCGAAGTGCTTGGGGTAGGGAGCGTCCTCCAGGTGCTCGGCCCAGGCCGAGTCCTCGGTCGGGCCCTCGGGGCCGCCCTTCATCCAGTCAGGGGCGCAGCAGAGCGTGATGATCTGTGTGCCGCCGGACTGCCTCATGAGGTTCGTCCGGCTGTCCAGGTCCTCCCAGTAGAACTCCTGCGGGCGCGGTTGGGGGTTGAGCGCCCCGAACCCCATGATGTGCTGGTTCTGCAGCATCGGGGTCTGGGCGAGCCTCCGGCTCACCTCCTGTTCGAACTGCGGGGTGACGTTGTTGGCGCTGACCCCCGTGTGGGTGAACCCCCAACGAGGCCATGCGGGGTCCACCGCCGGCGCTTTCTGGATCTTGCTGTTGGACGCCGCGGTTGAGGGGCCGGCCGCCGCCGTTGAGGGGGCGTCGGCCTGTCGCGCGTCGGGAACCGCCCGGTCCGGAGTGCCGCCGAAGGAACAACTCGCCGCCAGCATCGCCGTCATGACGGCTCCCGCGGCTGAGGCGACCGCCCGTCCAGGACGCCACCATGTCGATCCCCCAGTACTCGATGCCACCTGGTCCCCACTCGATCTTCGTCGTCTGCTTTGCCCAGAGCGTTCCACAGGCCGAGTAAAAGCGGTGTATGGGGATGTGGTTCGCAGGCAAACGTTATGACGGATCCGAAAGGCGGGCGTGCTCGCCGGTCACCGCGGTACGAGAGCCCGCCCCGGACGCCTTGATCGGCGAACGAGGCGGGCCCTCACATCAGATCAGCGGTCAGTTGTGCACCTGCACCGATCCCGCGGTGATCTCTTGGGGATCGGCCAGGTCCAGGTCGTACTCCAGCGAAGGCCGGTTGTCGTAAAGCTTGGCCCGTACCGGGTAGGCCCCGGTCTTCAGGTCCCACACCACGAGCCTGAGCCGTCCGGGATCGTAGCCGTACAGGACAAAGCCTCGCCCGTCCGCCGTTTCGCCCTTCACGGCGAGCCGGTCGTCGGGGGTCACCACCAGCCATTCGAGACGGTCCGATCTGATCTCGAAGTCCGTTCCCTGCACGCGGACGGTGACCTTGCCGTTGCCCGGCTCGGGTCCCTGGTCGGCGGGCAGGTACTTCGGGTTGAACTGGAAGTGTGCCTTGCCCTCGATGGGTGCGGGCGAGACGAAGTGGCCGCCGCCGGTGGCGAATCCGGCGTCGGGGTCGTAGGCCACGACCATGGTCTGCCGGTTCCTGGTACCCAGGTCGTCGTCGGTGACGGTGACGCTGATCGTGTACATGCCGGGGTGGGCGTAGCGGTGCGTGCGGTCGCAGCGCTTGCCCGTGGCGGCGAACTCCTCCCTGACCCCGTCGTCCCAGACGACCACGCAGGTGTGGGTGTCGTTCGTGCCGGGGTCGCTGACCGGCACGGTGACGGTGACGTCGGTGCCGGCGCGGTAGACCGACCACGGTTCGGGGCCGAAGCCGTTGAGGTCGGCGGTCGCCGAGCCGCGCAGCGAGCCGCCGGAGCCGGAGACCCTGGGGGCGACGTTGCGTACGGTCACGCTCGCGCGGTCACTGACCGGACCGTTGACACCGTCGCTGGCCGTCAGCGTCGCCACGAACTCACCGTCGTCGTTGCACGTGACGGTGGTGCGGGCGGCGTGCGGTTCGGCCACCACGCAGGCGGCGCCCGCGTCGGTGCCGGAGACGGGGCTCACGGTCCAGGTCAGGGCGGGTGTGGACTCGCGGTCGTGGGCGTAGCCGTTGAGCGTGATGCGGGCGCCCTCGTCACCGGTGACATCGGGCCCGGCGTTGGCCGTGGGCGGTTCGTTGACAGGGGCGGGTAGCGAGCCACCGCTGCCGCCGTCGGTGATGTTCACCCAGAACTCGTCCTGGACGGGCGCGTTGGGGTCGGTCGAGGTGTGCAGGATGCGGTCGCCGGTGTAGTAGGCACGCAGCCTGCCGCCCGCGACGGAGTTCTGCCGCTGCGGTACGGGCCGGACCGAGAAGTCCCAGTCGGGGTGTGCGGCGCCCTCGATCGTGGAGGCGAAGGGGTACTCGTCGCACTGCTCGGCGGGCGGCTGGGGTGGCGTGGGCAACCACAGGTCGAAGTACCAGTCCCGCTCGGTGCCGGTGCGGTAGCAGGCGGCCTCCTTGTGCGCCTCGTTCGACCTGGCGACCGTGGTGTTCGCGGGGTCGTAGCGGTGCAGGCCCGGGTCGCTCTCGCTGCCCAGCCGGCCGGGCATCTTCTTGTCGCGCGGGCTTGGCACGCCCGGCGGGACGAGTAGCGGGTAGGTGTCGTTGGGGAAGTCCTGGGCCGTCTTGATGTGGAAGGCGACCAATTCGAGATCCCTGTCGCCGGTGGAGTAGGTGATGTGCGGGAGCACCTCGCTGAAGACGCAGGCATTCGGGGCGTGCTGGAAGTAGCCGGCCGAGTCACAACGGATCATCCGGTCAGGAGTGTGGATGTCATCGATCATCTTGAACTCCCCCTCCTCGCCGGAGGTCAACCTGATGAACCACTTGTGGTACAGCACCTTGTCCTGGTAGCTGGACTGGTCCTCATGGGAGTAGATGTCCCACTTGGCCCAATCTCCGCGATCCCAGTCCCTCCAGGTGCGGTCGATGCCGGAGAACGCGCCGTGGCAGTAGGTCGGCGACTCCTGGCAGTCGCCGACCGCGACGAAGGACTGGCCGGGCGCGGTGACCCAGTTGTCGATCAGGCCCCAGTCGTAGTCGACCGAGTCCTTCTCGATCCTGAAGTAGATCCGGGCCTTGCGTGTCTGGTTGCTGGACAGGCCGATGATGTTGTACTTGGCCTCGGTCGTTCCTTCGTGCTCCGGCGGCTTGTTGGTGTAGATCTTCCAGTAGTCGAAGATCATCGTGCCGCGCTGGCAGTACTGGAACCTGTTGTGGATACGGCCGACCGCGCTCTCCGCGCCCGGCAGTGACAGGCAGGTGTCGACGAAGCCGCTGTCGGGCTCGTCCGGCGGCTCGGCCAGGGCCGCGATCCTGCCCGCTTCCTCTTCGCCGTCACCGAACTCGGCGGAGTCGCGGTAGGACTTCTGACCGGTGGCGACCGCGACCTGCTTGGCCTCGCGCTGTGCCTGCTCCGGCGTGAGCGGCTCGGTCGCCTTCGCGACCTTGGTCCGTAACTGATCCGTGGTGAGCGTGGTCCCGTCGGCGTACCTGAAGCTGACGCGGACCTCGCGCTCGGTCTTTGGCTCCTCGGCCGCTGCGGGCGTGACCGAGGGGGTGACCTGGGATGACTCTGCGATGGCCGGTGGTGTGAGTGCTGCCCCCAGCACGACCACCAGTGCTAAGACCAGGATTTTTCGCTTCGAGCGACGTTTTCCCATGTGCCGTCTCTCTTCAGTTGAAGAAGATCAGTAAACGAAACGGCATCAACGTAACATTGATGATTTTGATCATCAATACATAATTTTTCAGTATTTGACGTCGACTGTCAGTCGGCAGGTGAAGGGTTTCGGCCCACCGCTGGACAGAAGATGTCTCCAAGCCACCCGAAGAACATCAACCCTGAGAGTCCCGCGAGTCCGCCGCGGCGCGGAAGCTCTCCGCCAGGCGCCTGAGGCCCGGTTCGATCCGCTCCGCCGGGACGACAGGGGCCTCGGCGGCCGTGACCTCAGGCGGCGGTCGCCTCGATGGTGATCGGGGACGGCGACGACCTCGGCTCGGCCGACGCATCCTGCCGTACGGCTCCCGTGATATCGCGTTCGGCGCATTTCAGGGAATAGGGCCGTAGTAACTGGCGCTTTAGGTTGAATTGTCTACTCGTACATAAAATGCGAAGAAGTCCCGTCGGGGTGGATTTGGTTTTCCCCGAAATGCCATCTGTTTGCTGACCCGAAAATGGAGGATGCGTTTTCCTTTTTGGTGTGCGGGTACTTCCGATTTGGATCACTGGAAATGATAAAAAATCGGATTCTCACTGAAAAGGGAAATGCGTTGATTCCTCATGGGAGCGAGCCGGCCGGGGGTCCTGTCAGCCGCCGCCTCTTGAAGTGTGCCGTCGTCGTGACCACGGCGGGGACGGTGCTGTTGAGCCAGGCGCCGGTGAGTGCGATGGCTGGGCCCGTGCCGGGCACCTCTGCCGGAGCGGTTGTCAAGGGTGGCGGTCCCGTCGCATCCGTCGACCACCGCGGGGAGTGCCGTCACGGACCTTGCCGCCGTTGCGGCCGTTCGTGCCACCGTTGTCACAGATTCTGCGAGCGCGGACGGCGGGGACGTAAGGGGATACAGGGTGTTCCAGGACCTCGAGGTCCGGAGGGTCCGGAAGGTCCCGAGGGTGAGCGAGGCCCGATGGGTTTCCCCGGACCTCGGGGGGAACGGGGCCCGGAAGGCAGGAAGGGCACACAGGGTGATCCGGGTTCGGCAGGTCCTGCGGGTCCGCAAGGTGAGAAGGGCGGTCAGGGTCCTGCGGGTCCGCAAGGTGAGAAGGGCCCTGCGGGTTCGCAGGGCGAGAAGGGTGAGAAGGGTGAGAAGGGTCCTGCGGGTTCGCAGGGTGTGCGGGGTCTGCAGGGTCTGATAGGTCTGCAAGGTCCGGCTGGTGCTCAGGGGCCGGCGGGTGAGAAGGGTGCTCAGGGGCCGGCGGGTCCTGCGGGTCCTGCGGGTGCTCAAGGCGAGAAGGGCGGGAAGGGAGACCAGGGCGAACAGGGTCCTGCGGGTGCGGTGGGTCCGGCGGGTCCTCAGGGCGAGGAGGGCGAGGAGGGCGACCCGGGCCCGCAGGGTCCCCCGGGGCCGGGAATCGATATCGACTCGGCTTTCAATGACAACACCGAATACCTCGGCTATGTCCCCGGCGACGGCCGGACCCTTCTCCGGGATCCGAGAACCACTCCGAACTGGCACGACCTCTCGTCGGTGGCCGGTTACCCCGGCAACGTGGTCGGTGTCACCCTGGCGGCGTTGGGAAGGCGCCTGTACGTCACCGTGCTGAGCGACAACGGCAGGGTCGCGCAGACGGCGTGCGTGGTCAACCCGACCCCCGGCAGCGGGGAAAACCCGGCATGGCCCGGCAACTGCGGTGCCTTCGCTTATCTGACGCCGCCCACGGGGCGGACAGCCGGGACGCGGATCAACTGGACCGTTTACGAGGACGAGGACGCGGACGGGAAGCGGCTGAGAACACGGAAGCAGCCGAACACCGCGGGGGCACGGGCTTCCTGAACCGTCCTGTGACGCCGCAGGCGGATGATCACGAACATCCTTTCGTGGCCATCCGCCTTTTCGGTTACCGGGGAGGCCGACCGTCCGGCCCCTCCGCCGTCGTGGCGGTCCTCGAAGGCGGTGAAGGCCGCCTCCTGCCTCCCATCGGCTCCAGCCTGGTCGCCTACCATGGTCGACACGCTTTCCGGTGTCACCGGCGGTCGCGGCGGCGGCGTAGCAGGTGCCGGGCGATCAGTCCGGCGGCCAGGACGACCAGGGCGAGGAGCAGGTAGGTGGAGTAGCGGGCGATCTCGTCGTACACCTCGCCGATGTAGTTGCCCACGGTGTATCCCAGCACCGTCCACACCGTGACCCACAGCGCCGCGCCGAGGGTGTTGAACGCCAGGAAGCGGAGCCAGGGCATGCCGATGGTGCCCGCGACGATGCCGTTGACCTCGCGCAGTCCCGCGATGAAGCGGGCGACGACGACGACCTTGCCGCCGTGTTGTTCGAAGAACCGCTCCGCCTTCTGGAAGCGTTCCGGGGGCAGCAGGACGTAGTGGCCCCAGCGGCGGATGAAGGCGCGACCGCCGGTGCGGCCGATCAGGTAGCCGAGGTTGTCCCCGGCCACCGCGGCCAGCACCGCGATCGGCACGATGGCGGCGAGGTGCAGTTGCCCGGCCCCGGCGTAGATCGCGGCGGTGAGCAGGATCGTCTCCCCGGGGACGGGAATGCCGAAATCCTCCATGAAGATCAGCGTGCCGACGGCCAGGTAGCCGTAGTGGTCCAGTAGTGGTGCCAGGTGGGCCAGCGGGCCGGGTAGCGGTGGGGCCATGCTGTCACTCTATGAGTTTGTTTGATTACTCTGTGCCCTGATTCGGTGTGGGGGTGACCTGGGGTGCCGTCTTACTGGTGAACATTCTGATCTGTTTTAGGCATTTAATGGCTATATGCCCGATAGATGGCTATTTGCGGGGAAGGTGGCCAGTGAGCAGGCGGCATGAACCGCTGGGGCGTATAGCCGGCGGCTCATGCATCCGAATCAGGAGGTCCCATGAAGAAGGAACTTCTCGTCTCCGGGCTGAGCGTGCTGATGTTGAGCGCGCTCCCTGTCGCCGCGGGGGCGGCCACCCACTCCGCGCCCACCCCGACGCCGTCGGCCGGCGTGAGCGGCAAGCCGGTCGGCCCCGGCTGCTCGGCCCTGCCGGCCACGGGCAGGGGCAGCCTCAGCAACGCGGCCAGGGAGCGGGTCACCACCGCGGTGGCCGAGAACCCGGATCTGTCCACCCTGAGCACCGCCATCAAGGACGCGGGTCTGACCAACAAGCTCTACACGGTCAAGGACGTCACGATCTTCGCCCCTAACAACGCGGCCTTCAACCAGCTGCCGCCGGGCGCCCTCAAGAAGCTGCTGGCCGACAAGAAGCTGCTGACAAAGGTGCTGACCTACCACGTGGTCGAAGGCAAGAAGACCCCGTCCCAGCTGGTCGGCGCGCCGCTGAAGACCATGCAGGGCGGCCAGATCACCGTCAAGGGCTCGGGTCAGAGCTTCGTCGTCTCCGGCAGGGCCAAGGTGGTCTGTGGCGACATCGGCACCAAGAACGCCACCGTCTACATCATCGACAAGGTGCTGATGCCCCACTCGAAGTGAACCCGTGGGCGCTCGCGGTGACCATGAATCCTCGCCGGGTCTCCGAGACGGCATGCCGGTGAAAGTGGCTCACCGCGTCGGCGCGGACACTCCGTGAGCCGGGGCCGGGTCTGGAAACCGTCCGGAGGGTCCCGTGCGGGCGGGGTGCCGCCGGTCGGAGCGCACACCGACGCCCTGGGCGCGGAGATCCGCGTCCGGTGGCGGGCCGTGCTGCGGCCGGTCACCCGGCGAGAAGGCGGCAGCGGGGGCAGAATTACCCTCAAACCACCTTAAAGGCGACAAATTAGATTATATCCGGCAAAATTTGAGGTTGAGAGCTACGGCGACTACATCTCAAAACATGTACCTTATGTATAAATTTCATATAAATTTTACCCTAAAGTTGTTAGATGCGTAGAATGCATTGATTTGAGGCCTTGACGAAGATCCGTCCTCTGGCGAAGATTCTTGCCAATTGCGTACTTTCTGCCGGGCTGACCCAATACCCGGAGGCGTGCGCCAACTGGAGGCATCTCTCATGAGGAGTTCTCTCAATGGCAGGAGGCTCGGCCGTATCACGGTCGTGCTCGCTCTTCCCATCGTCCTGAGCCTCAGCTCGTTCCCCGTTCTCGCCGAGCCGTCCCCGCCGGCCAGCGAGGTTGTCCCCGACCGTCAGTCCAGCACCGAACAGAACGGCGTGGCGCTGCTGCGCGTCATCGTCCCCGACGAGGCCGGCATCGACCGGCTCAACTCCATGGGAATCGACCTCGCGGAGTACAAGAAGCCCGTCGACGGCGGGTTCGAGATGCACGCGATACTGAGCCCAGAGGAGGCTCAGAACCTCCGCGATCTCGGATTCAACATAGTCGGCAAGATCTCCGACCAGACGGAGGTCGCCGATAACCTGATCCAGCGGCGGGGCGCCGTCGCGGCCGAGATCCAGGCGGCGGCGGAGGTCGACACGCTGACCCCGCTCCGCGCCGAGTGGTTCACCAGTCTCGACGACCAGAACTTCCTGTCGATCGAGGTGAAGTCGAGCGCCATCGACGCGGCGACGGTGCTCACCGTCACCTGGGACAGCGGCAAGGGGACGGCCCCCGACTCGGGCGGCACCGCGACGATGTCGCGTTTCACCGATGCCGGCCAGTACATGTACCACCGGTTCAGCTCGCCGCTGGCCCTCACCGCGGTTCCCACCAAGGCCACCATCACCAGCAACCGCGGCGGTACGGTCACGGTTCCGGTGACCAAGTGGCTGGGTGAGAAGCGCAAGGCCCCGAAGAAGCACTACGTCGCGGACTTCGTCGACCGTTACATGGACCCCACCGAGGTGACCGACCGGATCTCCGGCCTGGCCCAGGAGTTCCCGAAGATCTCGCAGATCGTCAATCTGCCGTACAAGACGAACGGCTACCGCCGGCAGGCGCAGGCCCAGTTCGGCACGGTCGCGGCGAGCACGCTCTACGTGACCTCCAAGGCGTACGGGCACGAGGGCGGCAACGACATCAGCGTCGCCCTGGTGAAGCCGGACGCCGCCTCGGCCGCGCTGAGCGTCTCGGTGAGCGGCAAGGACGTCGTGGTCAACCTCGGCACGAACGAGTCCTCCGCGATCAGCAGCACCGCCAAGGCGGTGGTGGACGCGCTCAACGGCAACGCCGCGGCGTCGGCGCTGCTGACCGCCGCCACCTACCGGGGCAACGCCGGTGCCGGTCTCGTCGCCGCGGCCGCGGCGACGAAGCTGACCGACAACCTCAAGGCGCCGGCCACCGTCTCGCGCGACCCGTTCCAGATGAAGGCGCTGCGCATCGGTAAGCAGCGGGACGGCTCGAAGGTCGGTGTGTTCCTCTACTGCCAGGAGCACGCCCGCGAATGGGTGACCCCGCTGACCTGTGTGGAGACCGCCGAGCGGCTGCTGCGCAACTACGCCCGTGACGGGCAGACCAAGAAGCTGGTCGACAACCTCGACATCTTCATCATGCCCACGGTCAACCCCGACGGCGGGCACTACAGCGTGTACGACTACAACATGCAGCGCAAGACCATGACCAACCACTGCCCGGTCAACGCGGCCGACCCCGCGAACCGCAACGCCTGGGGTGTGGACCTGAACCGCAACTTCTCGGTCGGTTCGTTGTTCGACGGCTACAGCGGTGCCTCGGCGACCTGCACCAGCGGCACCTACGCGGGCCCGGCCGAGCTGTCGGAGCCGGAGGCGCGCAACGAGGTCTGGATCACCGAGCAGTACCCGAACATCAAGTTCGCGATGAACACGCACTCCTACGGCGGCTACTTCATGTGGGCTCCGGGCGCGTACAAGACCGCCGGGCGCGAGACGCTGCCGCGGCCCGACTTCGGTACGGAGAACTTCTTCTGGAGTGCCTCCAGCCACATCCTCTCCAGCGTCCAGTCCTGGCGCGGCAACGGTATCTGGCCGGGCCGCACCGGTCCGATACCGGACGTGCTGTACTCCGCGGCCGGTAACAGCGCCGACGAGCACTGGTACAACCGGGGCATCATCGGCTGGAGCTTCGAGGTCGGCGCGGACGTCTACAACCCGGAGACCAAGCGCTTCGAGGCGGTCGGCTTCCAGCCGCCGTTCGCCGAGGGCCACGAGGAGGCGATGGAGTTCTCGTCCGGCCAGATCGGCATCCTGGAGGTGGCCCGTGAGTACGCCGATGACAAGAAGAAACCCGCCTCCAAGGTGAAGGTGACCGACCGGACCGAAACGTCGACCACGTTCACCTTCGAGGTCGACGAGCCCGCCAACGTCTACTACACCCTGGACGGCAGCCGGCCGACGCTGAACTCCACCAAGCTTCTCGCCGCGGGAATGCGCGAGGGCTCCCAGCAGATCACACTCGACAAGACCTCCGACGTCCACTGGTTCGCCGTGGACATCGCGGGCAACGTGGAGAGCAACTACAAGCCCGACGGCAATGGCAACAACTACCGCAAGGAGAAGGTGGAGGTCCGCAAGCTCCGCTGACCTCTTGAGATGTTCGTGCGGCCGCCGGTCCCCCGACCGGCGGCCGTCCCGATGAGGGGCGACGCCGGCGATCTCCGCGCGCCGCGGGCGGGCGCCTAATGGCCGGTTCTGAAGGCGGCCATCGGGATGTGCAGCCAGGTCGGACGGTTGCGGGCCTCGTAGACGACCTCGTAGGCGGCCTTGTCGAGTTCCAGGGCGCGGAGCAGGACGGCGTCCTCGGCGCGCAGGTGGCCGCCTCCGGCGGAGTAGCCGGCCAGGAAGGAGGAGCGGTTGAGCTCGGCCCACTCGACCGCGCGGGGGCGCAGCTCGTCGGCGTCGACGTGGTCGGCCAGCAGGTGGCGGGCCGCGTAGTCGAAGGAGCGGAGCATCCCGGCCACGTCGCGCAGCGGTGAGGCCAGGGCCCGGCGCTCGGCGATGGGCTGTCCAGGCTCGCCCTCGAAGTCGAGGATGATCCAGTCTGTGGGGGTCCGCATCACCTGGCCGAGGTGGTAGTCGCCGTGGACGCGCTGGACCGGTATCTCCCTGGCCACCTCGGAGACCCGCTGGTAGGCCTCCTCGGCGACATGGGCGTGCTCGCGGAGCTCGGGCACCTCGGCGACCGCGACGGCCAGGCGGCGGCCGAACTCCTCGACCATCCGCTTGACCTCCTGCGACTCGATCACGTCGACGGGGAAGGCGGCGGCCAGCTCGTGGTGGACCTGGGCGGTGGCCACGCCGAGGCGGAAGGACTCGGCGCTGAAGTCGCCGCCCGCCTCCGAGGCCGAGGACTCCAGGGCGCCGTAGAGGTCGCGGACGCTGGCCAGCGCCAGCGCCCAGCCGTCGTTGGAGTTCGACAGGAACTCCTGGGTCATCGCCAGCGTGGTGGGCTCGCCGTCGAGGTCGGTCTCGATCCAGCCGTACGGCCGCGCGATGTGGGTGCCGTCACGGAGGGCCAGGGCGGTGACGATCTCCAGTTCCGGGTTGACCCCGGGGGTCAGGCGGCGGAACAGCTTGCAGATGTAGGTGTCGCCGTACACCAGGGAGGTGTTGGACTGCTCGGCGTTGAGCACCAGGCTCCGCAGGGAGGTGTTGATCTCCACCCCGTCGAGGTGCCGGAAGCGGAGCGGGCCCAGATCGCGGTTCTCCGCCATGCCTGTCAGCAGGACGCAGGTGAGGTCGGCGTCATAGGCGGCGTCGTAGTAGTCCTCGCCGATGTGGGCGGGCTTGAAGCGGTACTCATCGGGCGCGTCGGTGCCGAGCAGCAGCTGGTACCGGTCGCGTGCCCCGGCCTGGTGCACCGAGATGACCAGGTGGCGCAGGCGGGGTCCGAGTTGCACGTCCGAGTCGACGACGAGATTGTCGATCGGACGCCCCTTACCGGCGAACCATCGTTGATGGGTGATCCAACCGGTAAGGAGCTCCGTCAACACGGCTTTACGCCTCCTGGGATACGGGCGGCAGGGTGAACCAGTAGAACCCATGCCCAGGGAGCGTCAAAAGATACGGAAGTTCGCCAATCGGCGGGAAAGGAACCCCGCCCATCGTCTCCACCGGAATCGATCCCTCGAAGCGGCGGAGGTCCAGCTCCACCGGTTGAGGGAATCTGGAGAGGTTGTTGACGCACAGGATCCGGTCGTCGCCGAGCTCCCGTACGTAGGCCAGGACGCTCGGATTGGAGGAGTTCAGCTCGGTGAACGCGCCGAGACCGAAGACCGAGTGGCGCTTGCGGATGTCGATCATCCGCTTGGTCCAGTGCAGCAGCGAGCCCGCGCTCCGCTGCTGGGCCTCGACGTTGAGCGCCTGGTAGCCGTAGATCGGGTCCATGATGACCGGGAGATACAGCCGGCCGGGGTCGCAGTCGGAGAATCCCGCGTTGCGGTCGGGGCTCCACTGCATCGGGGTACGGACCCCGTCGCGGTCGCCCAGCCAGATGTTGTCCCCCATGCCGATCTCGTCGCCGTAGTACAGCACGGGAGAACCGGGCAGGGATAGCAGCAACGCCGTGAACAGCTCGATCTGGTTGCGGTCGTTCTCCAGCAGCGGCGCCAGCCGCCGCCGGATGCCGACGTTGGCGCGCATCCGGGGATCCTTGGCGTACTCCGAGTACATGTAGTCGCGCTCGTCGTCCGTCACCATCTCTAGCGTGAGCTCGTCGTGGTTGCGGAGGAAGATGCCCCACTGGCAGTTCTCCGGGATCTTCGGCGTCTGGGCCATGATCTCCGAGATCGGGTAACGCGACTCCCTCCTGACCGCCATGAAGATGCGCGGCATCAGCGGAAAGTGGAACGCCATGTGGCACTCGTCGCCACCGGTGGCGGGGTCGCCGAAGTACTCGACCACGTCGGCGGGCCACTGGTTGGCCTCGGCCAGCAGCACCCGGTCGGGGTAGAGCCGGTCGACCTCCGCCCTGACCCGCTTCAGGTACTCATGGGTCCTGGGCAGGTTCTCGCAGTTGGTGCCGTCCTGCTCGAACAGGTACGGGATGGCGTCCATCCGGAACCCGTCGATGCCGAGGTCCAGCCAGAAGCGGAGCACCTCCAGCATCGCGTCCTGCACGTCGGGGTTCTCGTAGTTGAGGTCCGGCTGGTGCGAGAAGAAGCGGTGCCAGTAGTACTGTCCCCGGACCGGGTCGTGTGACCAGTTGGACGTCTCGGTGTCTACGAAGATGATCCGGGCGTCCTTGTAGAGCTCGTCGTGGTCGTTCCAGACGTAGAAGTCGCCGAAAGGACCCTCGGGGTCGTGCCGGGAGGCCTGGAACCACGGGTGCTGGTCGCTGGTGTGGTTCATCACCAGGTCGGCGATGACCCGCATGCCGCGCTTGTGCGCCTCGTCGACCAGCTTCACGAAATCTCCGAGGTCCCCGAAGTCGGGAAGGATCTTCATGAAGTCGGCGATGTCGTACCCGCCGTCGCGCAGCGGCGACTCGTACAGCGGCAGCAGCCAGAGGCAGTCGACGCCGAGCCACTGGAGGTAGTCCAGTTTCTGGATGAGACCGCGGATGTCTCCGGTGCCGTCGCCGTTGGAGTCGGCGAAACCCCGGATGAGAACCTCGTAGAAGACGGCGCGCTTGAACCAGTAGGGATCGCGCGGCTCTTCCTCGTCGAAGGTGTTCGGAATTGGCTCAGGTAGCTGACTCACCAGTGGACTCCCCGCTGTTCTGCCGGTATACGCGTACCCGGCCGGCTCACCGCTGGTTCGCCGCCGCTGCACGCAGAGTGAAGACGTGCGCTGGGTGGATGTGGGGATCGAGGCGCACGTAGTTGTCCTGCCGCCACCGATACGACTCGCCCGACAGTTCGTCGTCCACGACGAACTCGGCTTGCCAGTCGAGACCGAGGGCGGGCATGTCCAGCGACACCGTCGCCTCGTGGGTGTTGTGCGGATCCAGATTCACGACCACGAGGACCACGTCGCCCAGGCCGTGCCGTCGTGTGGCCGTGTCGTAGGCGCCGGGCAGCCGCTTGGAGAAGCAGATCATGTCCGGATGGTTAACGCTGTGAAACCGTAGATTACGCAGTTCCTGGAGCGCCGGGTGCGCTCTTCGGAACAAATTGAGTTGCGTGATGAACGGGGCAAGGCTACGTCCTTCCCGCTCAGCCCCTACCCAATCACGGGGTTTGTATTGATATTTCTCACTATCTAGATATTCCTCACTGCCTGGTCTAACCGGTACATTCTCCGCAAGTTCATAACCTGCATAGACGCCCCAGGTCGGCATCGCCGTCGCCGCAAGTACTGCTCTGATGAGGAATGCCGGGACTCCCCCATGTTGAAGGTACTCGTGGAGAATGTCCGGAGTGTTAACAAACACGTTCGGCCGCATGTACGACGACGTCTCGTGGGAGAGCTCGCTCAGGTACTCCTCGACGTCCGAGCGCGAGTTCTTCCAGGTGAAGTACGTGTACGACTGATGGAAACCGACCTTGGCCAGCGTCCGCATCATCGCCGGCCGGGTGAACGCCTCGGCCAGGAACAGCACGTCCGGGTCCGTGGCGTTGATGTCGGCCAGCAGCCTCTCCCAGAAGGCCACCGGCTTGGTGTGCGGGTTGTCCACCCGGAAGATCCGCACGCCGTGATCCATCCAGAGCCGCACCACCCGCCTGATCTCCTCGTAGATCCCCTGGGGATCCTTGTCGAAGTTCAGCGGGTAGATGTCCTGGTACTTCTTCGGCGGGTTCTCCGCGTAGGCGATCGAGCCGTCGGCGCGGATGTTGAACCACTCCGGATGCTCGGTGACCCACGGGTGGTCGGGGGCGCACTGCAGGGCCAGGTCGATGGCGACCTCCATGCCCAGCTCGCGGGTCTTCGCCACGAAGGCGTCGAAGTCCTCGAAGGTGCCCAGGTCGGGGTGGATGGCGTCGTGACCGCCCTCCTGCGAGCCGATCGCCCAGGGCGAGCCGGGGTCGTACGGTTCGGGGGTCAGGGTGTTGTTGCGCCCCTTGCGGAAGCTCTGCCCGATCGGGTGGATCGGCGGCAGGTAGACGACGTCGAAGCCCATCTTCGCGACGGCCGGCAGCCGCTTCGCGGCAGTCTGGAAATTTCCGGACTTGGGGGCTGCGTCCCGCTCGATGATCGCGCCCTCGGAGCGTGGGAAGAACTCGTACCACGACCCGAACAGCGCCCTGCGGCGGTGGACCACCACCGAGCGCGGCGACGACCTCGTGATCAGCGCGCGCAGGGGGTGCGCGTGCAGCAGCGCGGCCGTCTCCGGAAGCTGGGCGACGGTGAACCGGGCACGCGGGTCGATCCGGGTGTCACGGAGCCTGGCGGCCACCGCCTGGAGCGCGGCGCGGTGCCCGCACGCGTGTGCCTGCGTGACCTTGCCCCGTCTCGCGGTCCTCGCCGCGGGGGTCCTGCCGCTCACCGGCCTGCCGGTCGCGACACCGCCGGTCGCCGGCCCGCAGTCGGCGGCCCGTACGGCTCTCGCCGCACGGTCGAAGAGCCGGGCGCCCTCCTCGCACATCAGGTCGGCGTCCAGGTCGCGCGGGATCTTGATGCCCGCGTCGTGCAGCCAGGTGGCCAGGGGGTCACCCCAGGCCTCCACCCGGAAGCGCCACTCGCCCTCGGTGGGCAGCGTCACCTCCACGCCCCAGCGGTCGGTGCCGGGCCCGAGTTCGCCCATGGGCAGCAGCGGCCCGCGCACGCCGTCGGGGCCGGTGAACACGACCCCTGCGGCGACCGCGTCGTGTCCCTCGCGGAACACGGTCGCGGAGATCTCGAAGGTCTCACCCGCGGCGGCCTTCGCGGGGTAACGCCCGCATTCGACCGTGGGGTAGATGTCCAGGATTGGGATTCGTCCGATCATCGCGTCTCAAGGTAGCGGCGGCACGCCCGGTACCGCCGGGGAAGTCAGCAAGGAAGGATCTTCGATTTTCAATCGTCCCCGGCGGCCGCTCTCGGGGCAGGGCGGAACCCTGCCCTGCCGGGACGGCCGGTTCCGAGGGCAGTGCATTCTGGCTCGTATGTCCGGTGCCCTAATAGTCCATCTTCATGCGTGCCGGTGGATAGAGTGCGGGACCTCTTACTCTTCGGCGAGTTGTCCTAACAGTCGATCACCTGCCTTTGATGTGTTTGGGGGTGATTGATAACGGTGAGAGGGAGACGGGTGAGTGTTTGAGTCGCCCTCGTGGCGCTGAGTAACTAGGGTCTGGCACCGTGAGAGCTATTCGCAGGTTTACCGTCCGCACCGTCCTGCCCCCCGAGCTGGCCTCCCTCGGGGAGCTCGTGCTGAATTTGCGCTGGTCGTGGCACCCGGAGACATTGGATCTGTTCGGCGAGGTCGATCCGGCGATCTGGGGGCGTGTCGGGTACGACCCCGTCGCCCTGCTGGGTGCGGTGGAGGCCGAAAGGCTCCGCGAGCTCGCCGCCGACCGCCGCTTCCTGCGGCGGCTGGCCGACGCGGCCGACGATCTCCGCGAATACATGACCGCTCCCCGCTGGTACCAGACCATCTCCGACGCTCCCCGGAGCATCGCCTACTTCTCGCCCGAGTACGGCATCGCCGCCGCCCTGCCGCAGTACTCCGGCGGCCTCGGCATTCTCGCCGGCGACCACCTCAAGGCGGCCAGCGACCTCGGCGTGCCCATCCTGGCCGTCGGCCTGCTCTACCGGCACGGCTACTTCACCCAGTCCCTCTCGCCCGAGGGCTGGCAGCTTGAGCACTACCCCTCCCTCGATCCGGGCGGCCTGCCGCTGACCCTGCTGAAGGAGCAGGACGGCACCCCGGTACGGATCAAGCTCAGCCTTCCCGAGCAGCGCACGCTGCACGCCCAGGTCTGGGTGCTCCAGGTCGGCAGGGTGCCGCTGCTGCTGCTCGACTCCGACGTGGCCGAGAACGACACCGCGGCCCGCGACGTCACCGACCGCCTGTACGGCGGCGGCACCGATCACCGCCTGCTCCAGGAACTGCTGCTCGGCGTCGGCGGCGTCCGCGCCATCCGGGCCTACTGCCGGGTCACCGGGCACGCCGAGCCCGAGGTGTTCCACACCAACGAGGGGCACGCCGGCTTCCTCGGACTGGAGCGCATCCGCGAACTCACCGAGGCCAGGCTCTCCTTCGACGAGGCGCTGGAGGCGGTGCGGGCCGGCACCGTCTTCACCACGCACACTCCGGTGCCCGCCGGGATCGACCGCTTCCCCGCGGAGATGATCGCCCGCCAGTTCGGCGGCGACAACGCGTGGCCCACGGTCCCGACCGACCGCATCCTCGCGCTCGGCGCCGAGGACGAGCCGGGCAAGTTCAACATGGCCGCGATGGGCATGCGGCTGGCCCAGCGCGTCAACGGCGTCTCCGAGCTGCACGGCGCGGTGAGCCGGGAGATGTTCCAGTGGCTCTGGCCCGGCTTCGACGCCGACGAGGTCCCGATCGGGTTCATCACCAACGGCGTGCACGCGCCCACCTGGGTGGGCCGCGAGATCATGGAGCTGGCCGGCCAGGAGCTGCCCACGCTGGTCGAGCAGGCCCAGGGCTGGGAGAGCATCACCAAGATCTCCGACGGCGACGTCTGGGGCATCCGGGGGAGGCTGCGCGAGAAGCTGGTCAGGGCGGCTCGCGCCCGGCTCCGCCAGTCGTGGCTCAACCGGGGCGCCTCCCCGCCCGAGCTCGGCTGGATCGACGAAGCCCTCGACCCCGAGGTGCTGACCATCGGCTTCGCCCGCCGGGTGCCCTCGTACAAGCGGCTCACCCTGATGCTGTCCGACCCCGAAAGGCTCCGGGCGCTGCTGCTCGACCCGGTCAAGCCGGTCCAGATCGTGATCGCGGGCAAGGCGCACCCGGCCGACGAGGGCGGTAAGAAGCTCATCCAGCAGATCGTGAAGTTCGCCGACGCAGAGGACGTGCGGCACCGCATCGTCTTCCTGCCCGACTACGACATGGCCTTGGGCCAGCTACTCGTCCAGGGCTGCGACGTGTGGATGAACAACCCGCTCCGCCCGCTGGAGGCGTGCGGCACGTCCGGCATGAAGGCGGCGCTCAACGGCGGGCTCAACCTGTCCATCCGCGACGGCTGGTGGGACGAGTGGTACGACGGCACCAACGGCTGGGCCATCCCCACCGCCGACGGCGTCGCCGACCCCGACCGCCGCGACGAGCTGGAGGCCACCGCCCTCTACGACCTGATCGAGCACGAGGTGGCCGACCGGTTCTACGACCGCGCGGACGGCCTGCCCCGGCGCTGGCTGGAAATGGTCAGGCACACCCTGACCTCGCTCGGCCCCAAGGTGCTCGCCGGGCGGATGCTCCGCGACTACGTGGTCGGTCTCTACGCTCCCGCGGCCTCCTCCGCGCGCGCCCTGTCCGGCGACGGGTACGAGCAGGCCAGGAGCTTCGCGGCGTGGAAGCTCAGGGTCGGCAGGGCCTGGCCGGGCGTGCGGGTCGAGCACGTGGAGGCCTCGGGTCTCGGCGACACCCCCGAGCTCGGATCGTCCCTGGGGCTGAAGGCCACCATCGTCCTCGGCGAGCTGGAGCCCGGTGACATCCGGGTTCAGGCGGCCTACGGTCGGGTCGGGGACCACGACGACCTGGCCGCCCCCGCCTACGCCGACCTGACGGTCGAGAACGTGGGTGACGACGGCAGGGCCGTCTTCGGCGGGACCATCCCGCTGGAGCGCACCGGCCCCTTCGGCTACACGGTCCGGGTCGTTCCCGACCACTCCCTGGTGGCATCGCCCGCGGAACTCGGCCTGGTCACGGTGCCGGAGGAGCCGGTGGGCATGACCAACGGCACCCTCCGTTGAGCGCGCGTCCACCCGGCGCGCGCGCCGGGTGGACGCGCCGGGTGGACGGCGCCGTCAGGCGTTGGCCTCCAGAGCCGTACGGACGGCCGACTCCAGGGCGCCCTCGATCCAGGAGTGCTTGAGCGAGGTGTGCTCGCCCGCGAAGTGCAGCCGCCCGACGGGTGCGGTGATGGCGGGGTGGATCTCGGTCATCTGGCCCGGGGTGAAGACCGCGGCCTCGCCGAAGGCGTAGCGGTTGCGCAGCCAGCTCTGGGTCTGGCCATGGCCGGTGTAGAAGTCGGCGATGCGCTCCCCGTGCACCTCCTGCAGTCCGCGCAGCGCGTGACCGTAGCGCTCGGCGTCGTCCATGGAGTCCCACCGGGAGGCGTCGTCGGCCCATGCGTAGCTGGCCAGCACGACGCCGCCCTCGCTGCCGCGCACCGGGTGTGAGGGGAAGTAGATGAACCTGTTGGCGTTGTCGGTGACCGAGCCGCCGCCCGTCACGTGGCTCGCGGGCCCAGGGCGGTAGCGGGGGCCCAGCTCGCGCTTCCAGTCTCGCTCGTCGAACTCCCACCAGCGCCTGCGGAACTCCAGCAGCACCTTGGTCGCGGAGTCGTAGTGCAGCTCGATCACCGCGCGCCGCTTCGGGTAGGGCAGAGCCGGGGTGATCTCCACGTGGCGCAGCGCGGAGAACGGGATCGTGATGATCGCGAGATCTCCCTCGAACGTCTCGCCCCTGCCCTGGGGCCGGGAGACGGACTCGGTGCTGCCCGTCTCGGTGACCGTCTCGACGCGCACCCCCCGGGCGGTGTGCTGGATCCGCACGGCCCGGCGGTCCATCCGGATGTTCCCGCGCAGCCCGGGCTCCAGCCGGTAGGGCAGCTCCCGGCTGCCTCCGGCCATCTCCCAGTAGGTCGCCGACGGGTTGACCAGGCTCCGGGTGAGGAAGGTGTGCATGAACGACAGCGGCAGCCGGGAGGTCAGGTTCTCGATGGTGCCGATGGCGTCGATGGCCGCGTCGCTCAGCCTGGCGTGCTCCCGGAGGAAGCGGTTCATGGAGTGGTCGTCGAATTCGTACAGCACGCGGGCCCAGCCCTCGATCAGCTCGGGCAGCGGCTTGTCGACCCGCTCGGAGCCGCGGACGACGGAGAAGTAGTCCCTGACCGGATCCAGCGCCTCGTCCAGGATCCTTCCCGCGGTCCTGTCGTCCCTGAGCCCGAACGAGGCGTTGATCTTTCGTGGGTCCCTGGCGTACTCGTCGCGCCGTTGCGAGATGCCGTTGACCCGGATCCAGGTGTGGTTCGCCCGCTGCGGTGCGGTGAACTCCCCGCGGGACGGCCCGGAGCGCCAGACCGGTCCGCGGCGCGAGGTGTAGACGACCGGCGGTGTCGGTCCGCTCGCCGCGTCGCCGGGCCGCACGTCGACGTTGTAGAACAGGCGGCGGGAGATGCCGAGCTTGTCGATCAGCGCGAGGGTGAGCGGGTGGAAGTCGGGGATGCGCATCGCCCCCGCCTCGGCGTACTGCCGTCGGTCGGCGAAACCGGTCCGGAAGGTCTTGATCCGGCCGCCGATCCGGTTGCCGTTGGCCTCGATGACGGTGACCTTGTGCCCGGCCCGCTTCAGCAGCGTGGCGGCCACCAGGCCGGAGATCCCGGCGCCGACGACCAGGATCCTCTTGGGGCTGCGGGTCCTGGGCAGGCCCTTGTCGATCAGCACCCTGAGGTATTCGAGTTTGAGGTCCGCGCCGTCCTCGTCGATCAGCAGCAGATCCCGTGCCACCTTCAGGCAGGTGTCCCAGCGCTCTCCGTCGCGCGGCTCCCGCCGGGTGCCGGTGGGGGCCGGGGCGGCCGAGACCGTGGGAGCCATGGGGGCCACGGCGGAGCCCATGGCCCCCACCGCGCCCAGCCCGGCCAGCCTGGCGAATCCTCGCCGGTCGATACCTGTCACGGCATCCTCCTGTCGCTAGTCACTCTAGGTAATGAGATGACTACTATCGGTTTGCCTTCCGGTGTGCCAGGATCTTCCAGGCTGTGACTCCAACCGATGTGACGGAGCCTGTTTTTTGCGGTTTTTGTCGCAATGGACGGACGGAGGGTCGGTGGGTGGGTGATGGCGCCCGGGAGCGGAATATCAAGCCGGATCGGACAAAAGCTCTTTTATCGGGCAAAACGTGATAATGGACCTCTTTTGCCTAGTTCTCTCTCCTTTTATGTGGGAATGGCTAGATAGCCGACATATCGCACAGGCTGGAGTGAGCATTGAACGCATGGACGTTCGAGGGGCAACCGGGTCCGCTGGGCGACACCACGGTCACCCTGGTCGAGGGTGGCTCCTTCTGCGTGTGCGCGCGCAACGGCGACATCCGGCCCGGCGGGGCGCAGGGTGTCTACCACGCCGACACCCGGCTGCTCTCGCGCTGGGAGCTCAGGGTGGACGAGACGGCGGTGGAGCCCCTCAGGGTGCTGCCGGCCGAGCCGTACCACGCGACGTTCCTCGGCAGGGCCGGCCCCCGCCCGGGGCGGGCCGAGAGCAGTCTGCTCGTGATCAGGGACCGCTACGTCGGCGGTGGCCTCCGTGAGGACCTGACCCTGCGCAACCTGGCCGACGAGCCCGCCGGATGCGTCGTCGACATCCACGTGGCCTCCGATGTGGCGGACCTGTTCGAGGTGAAAGCGGGCCGGGTCAGGCACGTGGCCGACGTGGAGATGACGGCCGACAGATCGGGGCTGCTGATCATCTCCGCCTGCCGCTCGCGCGGCACCAGGGTGGTGGCGGAGCCGGCGCCGTTCGCCGTGCCGGGCATGCTCATCTTCAGGGTCGTGGTGCCCACCCGGGGCGAGTGGACCGTCAGCCTGCAGGTCAACCCGATCCTGGAGGGCGAGGAGTCGCCGGCCTGGTTCTCCACGCGCTATCCCCTGGAGCACGCGGAGCCCGCCAGGCGCCGGGCCGACTGGGAGCGCCTCAGCCCGGTCGTCGTCACCTCCGACCGCCTCCTGGCAAAGGTGCTGGAACGCTCCAAGGAGGATCTCGGCGCGCTCCGGCTCTTCGAATCCGACAGGCCGGAGGAACCGCCGACCATCGCCGCGGGCGCGCCGTGGTTCATGACCCTGTTCGGCCGCGACTCGCTGCTGGCCTCGTGGATGGCGCTCCAGATGGACCAGTGCCTGGCGCTGGGCACCCTGCGCCGCCTGGCCAGGCTCCAGGGCACCGTCAACGACCCGCTCACCGAGGAGGAGCCGGGCAAGATCCTGCACGAGCTCCGCTTCGGGACCCAGGTCGGCGCCTCGCCGCAGGTCGGCCGCGCCTACTACGGCTCGGTGGACTCGACCCCGCTGTTCGTGATGGTCCTGGGCGAACTGCGCCGATGGGGCATGCACGGGGAGGCCGTCGAGGAACTCATGCCGCACGCCGACGCCGCCCTCGACTGGATCAACAGGTGCGCCGACCCGTTCCTGTCCTACCGGCGCAAGACCGACCACGGACTGATCAACCAGGGATGGAAGGACTCCTTTGACGGCATCAACTTCGCCGACGGCACCCTCGCCCGCCCGCCCATCGCCCTGGCGGAGGTCCAGGGCTACGTCTACGCCGCCTACATCGCCCGCGCCCACTTCGCCCACGAGGTCGGCGACGCGACTCTGGAGGAGCAGTGGACGGCCCGCGCGAGCCGGATCAGGGACGCCTTCAACGAGCGCTTCTGGCTGCCGGACCGGGGCTACTACGCCGTCGGTCTCGACGGCGCCGGGCGCGCCATCGACAGTCTCGCCTCCAACATGGGGCACTGCCTGTGGGCCGGCATCGTCGACGAGGACCGGGCCGCACAGGTCGCCGAGCGACTGCTCTCGCCGGAGATGTTCACCGGGTACGGGGTGCGGACCCTCGCCTCCACCATGGGCGCCTACAACCCGATGAGCTACCACAACGGCTCGGTCTGGCCGCACGACAACGCCCTGATCGCGTCCGGGCTGATGCGCTACGGCTTCACGCGGGAGGCGCAGCGGATCGCCTACGGCCTGCTGGACGCGGCCGAGGCCTTCGGCTGGCGGCTGCCCGAGCTGTTCTGCGGGTTCGACCGGGCCGAGTTCACCTGGCCCGTGCCGTACCCCACCTCCTGTTCCCCGCAGGCGTGGGCCGCGGCGAGCCCCATCCAGCTGGTCAGGAGCCTGCTGCGCTTCGAGCCGTGGATTCCCTACGGGCGGGTGTGGCTGGATCCGGTCGGGCTGGAGGGCCTGCGGATCCAGGGGCTGCCGCTCGCGGACTCCAGGGTCACGATCGACGTCGGCGCGTCCGGCGCCGCCATCAGCGGGCTGCCGGACGGGATCACCCTGATCAACGCGCCGCGCAGCCCGCTGACCGCCGCCCTGAGGCAGGTGCACTGACCGTTTCCTTCGTCTCTCTCCAGGTGAGGTCGCCATGGTTTCTTCCAGAGCTGTCCCGGGCTGGTCCAACGGCATGCGCATCCTGATGGTCGCGCCGCCCTGGTACGACGTACCGCCCCACGGCTACGGGGGCATCGAGTCGATGGTGGCGGGCCTCGTCGCCGGGCTGACCCGGCGCGGGCACGACGTCACGATGATCGGGGCGGGCACGGCGGGGACGCCGGCGCGCTTCCTGGCCACCTACGGGCGGGCGCCGTCCGAGCGGATCGGCGAGGCGCTGCCCGAGGTCCTGCACGCCGCCAGGGCGTACGCGATGAGCTCGAAGCTCGTCGTGGACGTGATCCACGACCACTCCCTGGCCGGTCCGCTGACCGCGCCCGCGCAGGCCGTGCCGACCATGATCACCTGCCACGGCGAGGTGGGGGGCGAGTACGGCGAGTACTACCGGGTGCTCGGCGCGGGCATGTCCATGGTCGCCATCTCCGAGGCCCAGCGGCGTATCGCCCCCGACCTGAACTGGGCGGGGGTCGTCCACAACGCGGTCGACGTCGAGGCCTTCCCCTTCAGGGAACGCAAGGAGGACTGGACGCTCTGGCTGGGCAGGTTCAGCGAGGACAAGGGCGCCCACCTGGCCATCGACGCCGCCCGTGCGGCCGGGCGGCGCATCCTGCTGGCCGGCAAGCTCACGGAGAAGACCGAGCACGACTACTTCGACGCCTACGTCAGGCCACGCCTGGGTCCCGACGCCGAATACGTCGGCGAGGCCGACACCGCCCGCAAACGCGAGCTGCTGGCCGCGGCCAGGTGTCTGGTCTTCCCGGTCCTCTGGGAGGAGCCGTTCGGGATGGTGATGATCGAGGCCATGGCCTGCGGCACGCCCGTGGTCGCCCTGGGCCGGGGCGCGGTGCCCGAGGTGGTCGTGGACGGGGTCACCGGATTCATCCGGAGCGCCCCCGCGGAGCTCCCCGCCGCCATCGAGGCGGCCGGCGTGCTCGCCCCGCACGCCTGCCGCTCCCGGGCGGAGCGTTTCTTCGGGGTGGAGACGATGGCCCGCGCGTACGAGGCGATCTATCGCAGGGTGATCGCCGGGCCGTCGAGGCGGGCAGGAGAGCGCGTCGCGGCGAGCGCGACGGAGAGTGCGGCGGGGAGCAGGGACCTGGCCATGCCCGTCAACTGAGCGGCGCTCTATGTTGGATCACGGCGCGGCCGGCACCGGACCGGTCGCGTTGTGAATCTTGATGGAGGGACGTCCATGGGTGAGTTCGTGCGGGTGGAGAAGGCTGACGGGGTCGCGACGATCAGGCTCGACCGGCCGAAGATGAACGCGCTCAACCGGCAGGTCCAGTTGGAGATCGCCGAGTGCGCCCGGCAGGTGGACGCCGACGGGGACGTGAGCGCCGTGGTCGTCTACGGGGGACGGGTCTTCGCGGCCGGTGCCGACATCAAGGAGATGGCCGACATGTCGTACGCGGACATGGCGGTCCACTCGCGGACCCTGCAGGACTGCTTCACCGCCGTCGCGAGGATCGGCAAGCCCGTCGTCGCGGCCGTGACCGGCTACGCGCTCGGTGGCGGCTGCGAGCTGGCCCTGTGCGCCGACATCAGGATCGCGGGGGAGTCGGCCAAGCTGGGCCAGCCCGAGGTCCTGCTCGGCCTGATCCCCGGCGCGGGAGGCACCCAGCGGCTGCCCAGGCTCATCGGCCCGGCCAAGGCCAAGGACCTCATCTTCACCGGACGCCACGTGGCCGCCGACGAGGCGCTGGCCATCGGCCTGGTGGACCGGGTGGTCCCCGACGACGACGTGTACACCGAGGCCCTCGCGTACGCGGCCCAGTTCGCCGGGGGGCCGTCCCTGGCGCTGCGCGCCGCCAAGCAGGCGGTCGACCACGGCCTGGAGACCGATCTGGACACCGGTCTGGAGATCGAGCGCCTGCAGTTCTCCGGCATGTTCGCCACCGCCGACGCCGGGATCGGCATGCGCGCCTTCTCCGAGAGGTCGAAGGCCGAGTTCACCGGCCGCTGAGGCATTCAGCCGGCTTGCTGGGATCGGTCATGGATGATTAAAAATTGCCGGTATCGTGCCGGATTATGGTGCGGTTGGTGAAGCGTGCGCTGGTGCCCGCTCCGCTGCGGCGGGCGGTCCTCGGCTGGTTCGATTCCCGGTACATCTCCAGGGCGGATCACCGGCAGGACGTCAAGGACGCGCTCTGGGAGGTCCAGACGCTGGCCAGGGAGGTCACCTCGCTGCGCGCGGAGGTCGTCGAGCTCCGCGCGCGGGTGGCCGGGGTCGCTCTCGACCCCGCGCGGGCCGGGCGCTGGGACGACGCCCACCGGCTGGCCCAGGAGACCGCGGTCGCGCTGGACGGGGTCCTCCAGAACGAGGTGCTGCTCTGGCAGGCCGTGGACCGCGCCGCGGGAGAGGGCACGGGCCGGGCGGCACTCCCCGGGGCGCGCGGGAGCGTTCCAGACAGGGCCGCCGGGGGCACCGCGTGAGAGTGACCTGGAGTGCGGACGGCGGCACCTGGCACCTGGCGTTCCGGCTGGACCCCGAGGACGACGTCACCGGCCTCTGCGCCGACGGCCAGCCGCTGAAGCTGGCCACGAACTCGTTCCGGGTCGAACTGCCCCGCGCCCCGCGTGACATCCATCCCGACCTGCTCGCCCTCGCCGCGTGGACCGTGGTCGCGCCGTGGACCCGGCGGCGCGTCGTCTTCGACCGGCCGATCTCACCGGAGCTCGCGGGGGCGATCGGCGACGGCTGGGGGATCGAGGCCGGTCCCGGAGGCGGACGGGCGCGGTCGGGTGACAGGCTGGCGATCTCCTACAGCGGCGGGGCGGACTCGGTCGCGGTGGCCGCGATGCTGCCCGACGCGCCCTTCGTGCACTTCCAGAGGGTCTCCCACCCGCGGGTGCCCAACCGGTGGACCCACTACCGCTCCGACGTGCTGGCCTCGCTGGCCGCCAGGACCGGGCGCGAGCTGACCGTCGTCCGCTCCGACCTGGAGTTCACGCTCGCCGAGCCGCGCCCCGGCTACCCCGAGCACCACGCGGTCGCCGCCGGCGCGCTGCTGCTGGCGGACGAGCTCGACCTGGGGGGCCTGGCCTTCGGCTACGAGCTGGGCTCGCGCTGGCTGGGAGGCGACCGCTACCTGCTCCGCTACACACCCGACAACCCGATGTGGGCGCCGCACGGCGCCTGGGGGCGGGCGTTCGCCGCGGCCGGTCTGCACATCGTGCTCCCGGTGGGCGGGGTCAGCGAGGCCGTCACGATGCGGCTCGCCCTCGGCTCCGAGCTGCGCGGGCAGGTTCGCTGGTGCCTGCGCGGGGTGAGCGGCCCCTGCGGGACCTGCGGCAAGTGCCTGTACAAGGAGCTCATCCAGGCCGCCGTCGAGCGCCGCCCGCTCCGCACCACGATCACCGCGGGCCGCCCGGTCGCCCGCAGGTGGCAGCAGCCGCCGCCATACGGCGGCCAGGAGATGATCGAGTACGGCTGCGCCAGGGTGCCCGGCATCGAGGACACCGTCTTCGGCGCGGCGGCCGGGTACCTGCGCGCGAGCGAGTCCTCCACCGCCTGGCTGGACCGCTGCTACCGGCCCGCGATCGCGGAGATCCCCGAACCGTGGCGCAAGCAGGTTCACGACTTCGTGGATGGGGAGATCGGTTTCATGAACGAGGACGAGGTGCGGCGCGTCGAGACGTGGGGGACGGCGTGAAGGTGTACGTCTCGGTCGACATGGAGGGTGTCACCGGTCTGACCGACCCCGAGGAGATGCAGGCCGGAGGGCGGGGCTACGAGCGTGGCTGCGAGCTGATGACCGGCGACGCCAACGCGGTCATCGAGGGGGCGTTCGACGCGGGCGCCACCGCGGTACGCGTCAACGACGCGCACGGCTCGACCAAGAACCTCAGGATCGACCTGCTCGACGAGCGGGCGACCCTGCTCCGTGGTCCCGGCAAGCCGATGCGGATGGGGCAGGGACTCGACGCGAGCCACCGGGCGGCCTGCTTCGTCGGCTACCACGCGCGGGCCGGTGTCCAGCACGGCGTCCTCAACCACACCTGGATGGGCAGGGAGATCCAGAACGTCTACCTCAACGACGAGGTCTGCGGCGAGACCCGTCTCGTCGCCTCCTTCGCCGGGGCGCTCGGCGTGCCGGTGGCCCTGGTGACCGGGGACGAGGCGGTCTGCGAGGAGGCCAGGGAACTGCTCGGCGACGTGGAGACCGTCGCGGTCAAGAAGGGGATCGACAGGTTCGCCGCCGAGCTCCTGCCGCCCGCCGTCGCCCAGGCCCGCATCCGCGAGGCCACCGCCCGCGCGCTCGACCGGGTGGCCGACTTCCGCCTCTGCGCCCCCGAGCCGCCGTTCACCCTCGGCGTCGAGTGGAACTCCACGGCCATCGCGGCCGGATGCGCGATCATTCCCGGCGTGCGGGCGGTGGGCCCCCGGCACACCGAGTTCAGCACGGACGACTTCTCGCAGATCATGGCCCTGCTGGGAGTCTTCGCCATGATCGGCGGTCAGGTCGCCTGCGGCAGCGGCATTTATGGCTGATCTCCCTCTACGTCCCCTTTGAAATGTCCCCGTGGAAATAGCCCCCCGGACGGTTCCCGATGCCCTTGACGATTTTCGATGAGTGACGAGACGGGGCCTGTCGCCCAGGCCGCCACGGCCGGAGGCGGAGGACTGACGCGCAGGGCGCTGCTGGTCGGGGTGGGCGCGGCCGGGGGTGCCGGGGCCATGTTCGCGGCCATGGGCGCGCTCGGCCTCGCCCCGGAGTCCCAGGAGAGAGAGTTCACCCCTCCGCAGCCCTCCGACTTCTCCCTCAGCGGCAGAGCGGCGGCCAAGGTGGTCGTCCTCGGCGCCGGCATCACCGGGCTGACCTGCGCCTACGAGCTGGGCAAGGCCGGATACGACTGCACGCTCCTGGAGGCGTCCGACCGGGTGGGCGGCAGGAACCTCACGCTGCGCGCGGGCGACCGGCTGGACGAGCTGGACGGCGAGACGCAGACGGCCGCGTTCGAGGAGGGCACCTACTTCAACGCGGGGGCCGGGCGGATCGCGCCGTGGATGGTCACCATGGACTACTGCCGCGAGCTGGGCGTCCCCATCGAGACGTTCGTCAACAACAACGCCTCGGCGTACGTCTACAACGAGAACATGAGTGCCCCGGTCCGGGCGCGTACGGCCCGCGCGGACCTGTACGGCTACGTCGCGGAACTGCTGGCCAAGGCGAGCAGCGCCGGCGCGCTGAACCGCAGGCTCACCGCCGACGACCGCGAGCGGCTGGCGGAGTTCCTGCGGCGCTTCGGCGACCTCGGACCCGATCTCAGCTACCGAGGGTCGGAACGGCGGGGCTTCGAGACCTATCCGGGAGTGGACCAGGGCGTTCCCCTGGGCGCGGCGCCCTCGCTGCGGGACGTGCTCGCCGCGGGCACCGGCAGGGCCGTCACCATGGACTTCGGCTACGACCAGGCGATGCCCATGTTCCAGCCGGTGGGCGGCATGGACGCGATCGCCGTCGCGCTCGCCGACGCGGTCGGCCGCGACCGGATCAGAACCGGCACCCGGGTCACCGGGATAAGGAACCTGCCCGACGGGGTGGAGGTGACCCACCAGGGCGGCACGGTCCGCGCCGACTACTGCATCGCCTCCCTGCCTCCCCACCTGCTCGCGCGCCTGCCGCACAACCTCGGCACCCCGGTCACCGCCGCGCTCCGCACGCCCGTACCGGTCTCCGCCGGAAAGATCGGGCTGGAGTACGGCAGGCGCTGGTGGGAGATCGACGACCGCATCTACGGCGGTGTCACCGAGACCGACCTGGACATCACCCACATCTGGTACCCCTCCCACGGCTACCACTCCCGCAGTGGCCTGGTGGTCGGCTACTACAACGTCGGGCAGAACGCCGATCTTTACGGCGCGCTCTCCCACCGCGACCGTCGAAGCCGGGCGCTCACCCAGGGCAAGAAGATCCACGGTGAGAAGTACCGCGCCGAGCTGCGCTCCAGCATCTCGATCGCCTGGCGGCGCAGGCCGCACATCGAGGGCGGCTGGGTGGGCTGGCCCTCCCACGAGGGTGCTTTCACCCTCCTCCAGCGCCCGGCGGGGCGGGTCTACTTCGCCGGGGACTGGCTCACCCAGCTGATCGCCTGGCAGGCCGGCGCGATGGAGTCGGCGAGGAGGACGGTCACCGAGCTGCACCGCCGGGTGCTGAGCGCGACCTCCTGAGTTCTCCGGCGCGGCCGTAAGGTTTTCGGTGCGAAGGAAATCTGAGGGAGATGAGACGGCGATGGCGATCGGAACACTGGACTGGACGAGTGCCACCGAGCGGCTGGACCTGCTGGCCGAGCCGGTGGCGCGAGCGGCCGACGGGCTCGACGGGGTCCTCGGCGAGATCAAGGTCGCCGAGATCGACCCGGAACTGGCCGACACGGCGGCCTTCTGCGAGCGCTACGGCGTGGACCTGGGCGAGTCGGCCAACTGCGTGATCGTGGCGGCCAGGCGCGCGGGGGAGGTCCGCTACGCGGCGTGCATGGTGCTCGCCACCATGCGGGCCGACGTCAACGGAGTGGTCCGGCGTCACCTGGACGCGCGGAAGATCTCGTTCGCGTCGATGGACGACGCGGTCACGCTGACCGGCATGGAGTACGGCGGGATCACCCCGCTCGGGCTGCCCGAGGAGTGGCCGGTGCTCGTCGACGAGGCGGTGGCGGCCCATCCTGAGGTGGTGATCGGCAGCGGGGTCCGCCGCTCCAAACTGGCGGTGTCGGGCTCCCTGCTGGCCGGGTTGAAAACGGCGCAGGTTCTCCGCCTGGCGAACTGAAGCGAAAATGAGATTAAGTGAGAGCGGGAATCGGGAAACCGTCGGGGTTCTGTGAACGTTATTCAGTCGGAAAATGTGGCCCGATGGTTCATCTCATGGGCGGGGTCTAAGCCGATATGGTGCTTCATGCCATGAATCAGGACGACCGATTGGGCCCTTACCGGCTGCTGCGGCGGCTCGGTGAGGGCGGTATGGGTGTGGTTCACCTCGCGGTCGACCCACAGGGCCGACAGGTCGCGGTGAAGGTGCTCCGCGCCGAGGTGGCGGGCGACGACGTCGCCCGTCGCCGTCTTTCGCGTGAGGTCGAGACGATGCGGCGGGTGCGCAGCGAGCACATCGCCGAGGTCATCGACGCCGATGTGACCGGCCACCGCCCCTATATCGTGACACGATATGTCGCCGGCCGGCCGCTGGACGAGGTGATCAAGCAGGACGGCCCCATGGAGCTGCCCGCGCTGCTGCGGGTCGCGCACGGTGTGGCGTCGGCGCTGGCCGCCGTGCACTCGGTCGGCGTGATCCACCGCGACCTCAAGCCCGGCAACGTCCTCATCCTGGACGGCCAGCCGGTCCTCATCGACTTCGGCATCGCCCAGGCCGTCGACGCGACCAGGCTCACCCAGACCGGCATGTTCATCGGCACGCCCGGTTACCTCGCCCCCGAGATCATCGAGGGACACGAGGCCGGCCCCGAGGTCGACGTGCACGCCTGGGCGGGCACCCTGGTCTTCGCCGCCACCGGCCAGCCGCCCTTCGGCAAGGGCACGCTGGAGATGATCTTCTACAACATCACCGCGGGCAAGGCGAACGTCGAGGCCGTCCCGCGTGAGCTCCAGCCGGTGCTGCGGGCCGCGCTTCAGCGCGACCCGGCCAGGCGGCCTTCGGCCGCCGACCTGGCGGCGCAGGTGGGGCGCCTGCTGCCGGACACCGGCCGGTCCCGGGTGCCGGACGAGATCACCACGGTCGCGGAGTTCGACGACCCCGCTCCCGGCTTTCGCGGCGCCCCTGACCCGGGTTTCCGCGGTGATCCCGGCGACGTGCCGACCCCGGTGGCGTCCCGCCCGGCGGTCCCACCCACCCCCTGGCCTCCCGCCCCCGTGGCCCAGCCCCACGAGTACGTCTCGCTGCTCGGCGAGGAGCAGCCCGACCCGTGGCCGACCCGCCGGGTGACCCCCGAGGAACTGCGCCAGGCGGCGGCCCAGCAGTCCGCGCATGACCTGCCCACCGGCATGCTCGCCCCGGAGGACGTGCCCACCCGCACCCCCGGCGCGGTCCAGGGCTCCCCGCCCGTCGCGGGTTCCGCACCCGGCCCCGCCGTCCGTGACCAGCCGGGGGCGAGGGTCGACGACCAGGGCTTCACCGCGCCGGTCCCCGACGGGGACATCCCCACCCAGCGGGTCCGCCCCCAGGACCTGCAGGAATACATCCGTCAGTACACCAACCAGCCGGGACAGCAGGGCCAGCCGGGACAGCAGAACCAGCCGGGCCAGCAGAACCAGCCGGGCCGGCATGGTGGCTACCAGGGGCAGCCGGGTCAGCAGGGCCGGTCGCCGCAGGTGGGCGCCCCGCAGCCGTACCCGCAGCGGCAGGCCCCGTTCGATCAGCAGCAGACCCCGCACGTCCGCACCCCCGCACCCCCGCCCTATCCCTACTCGCACTCGCAGCCCCCCACGCAGGCCCAGCAGCCCCCTCAGCAGTACCCCCAGCAGGCCCAGCAGCACCCCGCGCCGTTGCCGCTCCACCCCGGGCAGCGGCCGGGGCACGCATTGCAGCGTTCCAAGGCGTACGGGGTGGTGAGCGTGCTGATGCTGGTCATCATGACGGTCGCGGCGGTCATCGCCCCGCTGATCGTCGCCGCGGTGGCCATCCCGGTGGCGATCCTGCTTCGCGCCGCCGACATCGCCCAACCGGCCCTGAACGCCCGCAGGACCGCCGGTGAGGCGGCTACCGACGTCTTCCGGGTGCTCGGCCAGCCGGCCGCGCTCCTGAAGTCGATCGGCATCACCGTCGCCCTGGTGCCGTACGCGCTGATCCTCGGCCTGCCGGTGACGCTCCTGCTCGCCGTGCTGGTCGGGAGCATGCCCATCACCAACACGCTGAGCTGGGGCGCGGCCGTCGCGCTCTGGACCGTCTGCGCCGGACCGGGTGTGGAGGGCCCCAGCCGCCAGATGCGACGTACGCTGGCATCACTGCTGCCGTCACGCGGCGCGGCCATGATCGCCGCCGCGGCGCTGGGCGCGGTGGCGGCGCTGATGGTCTTCCTGGCGATCGGCACCGTGGGAGACAGGGCACGGCCGGCGGTGTGGACGCCGGTCGACGTCGGGACGGTGGTGGACGAACTGAGCGACCTACGAAAGAAGGCGGCGTGATGACGGGGGACACGCGGGCGCCCGAGAGGCTGGGCCCGTACCGGCTGCTCAGAAAGATCGGCGAGGGCGGCATGGGCGTCGTCCACCTCGGGGTCGACGAGGACGGGCGCGAGGTGGCCGTCAAGGTCCTGCACCCGCACGTGGCGGCCGACCTCAAGGCCCGCGACCGGCTCACCCGCGAGGTGGAGACCATGCGGCGGGTGCGCAGCCCGCACGTCGCCGAGGTGCTCGACGCCGAACTGACGGCCAGGCAGCCCTACATCGTGACCCGGTTCGCCCCCGGGCGCACGCTGGAGGAGACCGTCCTGCAGGACGGTCCGCTCCCCGCGGACCAGGTCATCCGGCTGGCGCAGGGCATGTGCGCGGCACTGGTGGCCATTCACGCCGCCGACGTCATCCACCGCGACTTCAAGCCGTCCAACGTGATGATCGTCAACGGTGATCCGCTGGTCATCGACTTCGGTATCGCGCACCTGGTCAACGCGACCAGGCTGACCCAGACCGGCATGTTCGTCGGCACCCCCGGCTACCTCGCCCCGGAGATCATCCGCGACTCCGAGATCACCCAGGCGGCCGATGTGCACGCGCTGGCCTCGACGGTCTTCTTCGGCGCGACCGGCCAGCCGCCGTTCGGCACGGGTAGCTTCGAGGTCGTCTGCTTCAACATCATGGAGGGCCGGGCAAACGTCGACAGGGCCCCCGGGTGGCTGCGCGGCTGGCTCAAGCGGGCACTGGCCGTCGACCCCGCCGCCCGGCCGTCCGCGACGGAGCTGCACCGGATGGCCCGCGCCCTCGACCCGACGGTGACGACCTTCCACGAGACGCCGCCCACCGCCGTCCTCGACGGCGGGACGAAGGTCCTCAACACCGACGGCACCAGGATCCTGGACGGCCAGAGCCCGCCGCCCCCGCCGAACGGCACCCGTGTCCTGCCGCAGGACGAGGGCTACGCCGACCTGCTCCCGCCGGTCGAGTACGCCAAGCCGGAGCGGCGCGAGCGCAGGCCGAGGCAGGAGTCCGGCCAGGCGTCCGGCACGGGGACCGCCCCGCCGCCGTACGTCCCGGCCCCCCAGCCGCCGCCCTACGTCCCCGCGCCGCCCGCGGCGCAGGCCAGGGGCGCGGCACCGCCGCCCTACCCCGACCAGCGGGTGGCCGGATACCCGGCGCCGCCGCCGACCGGCCCGTCGAGGCACTACCCGCCGCCGGTCCAGGCACGGCCGCACACCCCGCCGCAGGAGCGGCCCGCGCCCAGAACCCCGCCGCAGGAGCGCTACCGCGCCAGCCACCCGCTGGCCGCGTTCCTGCTGCTGACGATCCTGGTGGCGGTGGCCTGCGTGCTGCCGGTGGTGGTGAGCGTGTTCGCGCTGGCCGCCGCGCTCTGCCTGCGGGTGGGGGAGTACCTGTTCGGGGACCTGGTCCAGCGCCGCTCCATCAGGGGCAGCAGCGCCACCGACCCGCTGCTCGCGGTGCTCGGCACCCCATGGGCGCTGATCAAGGCCGCGTTCGCGACACTGGTCACCGCGATGCTCTCCGCCATGTTCGGCATGTGCGTGTGGGGGTTCCTGGTCTACGCGGGCGACATGAACAAGAACCACGCGGCCGCCTACGCGGCAGGCGCCTTCGCGGCCGGGCTGTTCGTCCTCCCCGGCGGCGGCAAGCCGCGCAAGGCCGTCGCCCGCGCGCTGAGCGGGATCATCCGGAGCCCCGGCGCGGGCATGGTGACCACGATCATCCTGGGCACGCTGGCGTTCTTCGCGGTGATGGCCGCGGTGAGCGTGGTGCCCTCCTTCCTCCCGTGGCAGCAGCCGACCGATGTCGTCGACAACCTCACGACGCAGTGGCGGCAGTCGGCGAACGAGGGCGCGATGGGCGTGCTCGATCTCATCGGCGGCCTCCTCGACGACCTGATGACAAGCCTCGGCCTCGGGTTCCTGACGTTCTGGAAGTGACGATCCCGCCGTCGGCGGAGGCGGGGCCGTCTCAGCTCCACAGGTAGGCCATGCGCCGCCGGTAGCGGCGGCCGGCCAGCCTGTGGAGCAGCAGCAGATCCCTGCGAGCGTACCGGCGCAGGTGCTCCTCGACGTCGGCGGGAAGGTCGAAACCGATCCAGGCCACCAACTCCGTCAGGCTCCGCAGACCGTACAGCCTGCGGATGTCCCGCTCTCTCTTCGCCGCCTCCTCCGGTGTGATGTGGGTCATCATCAGCGGGATGCCCTCGGTCTCCTGGCGGGTCAGGTGGGCGCCCAGCGTGTCGGCCAGCGAGCGGAGCGCTCCGGTCAGCCTGGCACGCCTCTCCTCCGTGGGGTGGCGCTCGAACACGGTGAAGGCGCTCTGGGTCTCCCCGATCCACCGGTCGATCTCCCGGCGCTCGGCCTCCAGCGCGTCGATCATCCCGGTGGCCTCAGGCGCCCGCTGTCTCAGCAGGGGCGAGACCATCGTGCCCTGGCTGCTGTGATGGTGGTGCAGCACCAGCAGCACCCATTTGAGGTGCTTGGCCAGGGCTCTGACGCGGCCTCGGTCGGTCAACCGCACCTGGCACACGGCGGTCAGCAGGCGACCGAGGTCGCGGCGGAAGCCGTAGTGGGCCAGATAGATGTTCGTCATGTCCAGCGGGCCCTCCACCGCCGCCGCCTGGCCGGGGAGCCTGATCTGCGGGACGGAGGGGGGACGCTTGGTCGTCAATGGGGTTCTCCTCGTCCGGGGATGGTGACGACAGTATGGCCCCTGCCTCTTGGTGACCCTTGGAGCTCAATGTCAAGCCGGTCCCGGGCTCGGCTGCGAGATGTGGCCGAGGGAAAACGTCCAGCTTGCGTCTCGTGCCCGCCCGTGGAGGTTTCCTGGCCTCCAGTTGATGCGGGATCGCCCTCTCTGCGGCACGATGGAGGAGATCCACCGGAAGGAGTCGCATGGTTGCGCCGGACGGTGAACGTCTTGGCCCCTACCGCCTGCTGTCGAGACTGGGGGCCGGAGGTTTCGGCGAGGTCCACCTGGCGCTGGACCCCGAGGGGCGTACGGTGGCGGTCAAGATCCTGCATCCCCACGTCGCGGCCGACGCGACGGCGCTGACCAGGCTGGCCCGCGAGGTGGAGACCATGCGGCTGGTCCGGGGCCCGCACGTCGCCGAGGTCCTGGACGCCTCCCTTGACGGGGCACGCCCCTACCTGGTCACCCGCTACGTGCAGGGTCGCCCGCTCAGCGAGGTGGTCGGCGCGGACGGGCCGGTCGCGGGCGACGATCTCGTACGGCTGGCGCGCGGTCTGGCCGAGGCCGTGGCGGCCGTGCACGCCGCGGGGGTGGTGCACCGCGACCTCAAACCCGCGAACGTGATCCTGACCGACGGCGAGCCGGTCGTCATCGACTTCGGCATCGCCTGCGCGCTCGACTCGCCCTCGGTCACCGCCTCGGGGGCGGTGCTCGGCACGCCCGGCTACCTGGCGCCCGAGGTGCTGGAGGGCACCGGGTCAGGTGCCGAGGCCGATGTCTTCGCCTTTGGGGCGACGCTGGCGTACGCGTCCACGGCGCGGCACCCCTACGGCACGGGCCCGGCGTCGGCGATCGGCTACCGCGTCGTCCACCACCCTCCCGACCTCGAAGGCGTTCCCGGCTGGCTGGAGCCGCTGCTGCGGGAGTGCCTGCTGCGCGACCCCGCCGCCCGGCCTGACGCGGGCGCGCTGCTGGCCCGGCTGGGTGCGGCCCCCGTGGTGGGCCCGCCGCGGCCCCGTGCCGTGGTGGAGAGCGGGATGCACGGCCTCACCACCCGGGAGTGGCGGCCGGGCGATCGCCCCCGCCCGCAGAAGGGCAGGCCCACGCTGGAGGAGGCCCGCGAGCGTCGCAGAGTCGTGCTGCACCGCCGCTGGGTCGTCGGCACCGGCCTGCTCGTCTCGCTGATGGCCGCGACCGCCAGGGAGCCGCTGCCCGAGGTGGCCCTGCTGCTGCTGACCGGGTACGGCTCGGCGATGCTCGTCGACGCGGGCATCGCCCTGTTCGCCCGCAGGGACCGCGGGCGCACGATCCTCGCCCTGTCCGCGGGAGCCGGGGCCGTCGCGCTGTGGGCGGCCCTCAGCGCGTTCTTCAGCACGATCACCCTGGCACTCGCGCTGGGCACCGTCGTCTTCGTCCTGGTCGGGATCCTGGTGGCCAGCTGAACGGGCAGGGCTCCCCAGGCCGGTTCCCGGGTACGTTTCCGTAGTGAGGGGCCCGCGCGCAGATACCGGAATATAGTTCGGTATGGTGGTCGAGGGTCCCCTGGGGACTCTGGGGTCCCGGTCGTGAGCCGTCCGGCCTGGCGGTTTGCGGCCAAGCTACTGGGAAGTAACATAGGCTCGGGGTAGGGACGGGCGTGTCCCAACCGGGCCACCCGCTGCCACACCGCTCTCGGGCACCTGGCAGTCTTGGCACAGTGTGCACGTGCCCCGCGTGTACGCACCGAGTATCCGGCGCCAACCGCAGTGACGCGGTGGCGTAAGCGACCACGGGAGGTCGGCCACCAGCCATGAACATCGTCGTCTGCGTGAAGCAGGTCCCCGACACGGCGACCGAGCGCAAGCTGAAGTCCGATGACAAGACGCTCGATCGCGACGCCGCCGACGGCGTCATCAACGAGTTGTGCGAATACGCGGTCGAGGAGGCGCTGCGCCTGAAGGAGGCTCATGGCGGTGAGGTGACCGTTCTCACCATGGGTCCCGACAAGGCGAGCGACACCATCCGCAAGGCCCTGGCCATGGGTGCGGACAAGGCTGTCCACCTGGTGGACGACGCGCTGCACGGCTCGGACGCGCTGGGCACCTCGCACGCCCTGGCGCAGGCTCTCAAGAAGATCAGTTTCGACCTGGTCGTACTTGGCTCGGAGTCGACGGACGCCCGCACCGGGGTCCTCGCCGCCATGCTGGCCGAGCGCCTCGGCGTGCCGCAGCTCACCTTCGCCAATCAGGTCCAGATCGGCAAGGGCGCCATCTCCATCCAGCGCGTCACCGACTACGGCTATGACAGGGTCGAGGCCTCGCTGCCCGCCGTCGTCTCCGTGGTGGAGAAGATCAACGAGCCGCGCTACCCGTCTTTCAAGGGCATCATGGCCGCCAAGAAGAAGCCGGTCGAGAAGCTCGGCGTCGCCGAGGCCGAGATCGACGCCTCCCGGGTGGGTCTGGTCGGCTCCTGGAGCGAGGTCGTCGACTTCGCGGCCGCTCCGCCGCGCGCGGCGGGCACGGTGGTCAGGGACGAGGGCGACGGTGGCGTGAAGGCCGCCGACTTCCTCGCGTCGAAGAAGTTCGTCTGAGAGCGGGGGTAGCTGGAAATGTCTGAGATTCTCGTTCTGGTCGAGCACGTCGAGGGCCAGGTCAAAAAGGTCACCCTTGAGCTGCTGACGCTCGCCAGGAAGCTGGGTGCTCCGTCGGCGGTCTGGACCGGCGCGGGCTACGCGCCCGAGGCCGCGGCCAAGCTGGCCGAGTACGGCGCGGAGAAGATCTATGTGGCCGACTCCGCCGAGGTCAGCGACTACGTCGTCGCCCCCAAGGCCGAGCTGCTCGCCCACCTCGTGGCCGAGAAGTCGCCGAGCGCGGTGCTCGTGGCCGCGACCGCCGAGGCCAAGGAGATCGCCGGCCGCCTCGCTATCAAGATCGACTCTGGTGTGCTGACCGACGTCGTGGGCATCGAGGACGGCCTGGTCGCCGACCAGTCCATCTTCGGCGGCGGCGTCAACGTCAGGTCGCGCGTGACCAAGGGCACCCCGATCATCGCGGTCCGCCCCAACTCGACGCCGGTCGAGGCCGCCGCGGGCGCGGGGACCGAGGAGCAGGTCTCCTTCACCGTGTCCGACGCCGCCAAGGGCGCCAGGATCGTGGAGCGGGTCAAGCAGGAGAAGGGTGCGCGCCCGGAGCTCACCGAGGCCGCGATCGTGGTCTCCGGTGGCCGGGGTGTCGGCTCGGCCGACAAGTTCTCGATCATCGAGGAACTGGCCGACTCGCTCGGCGCGGCCGTCGGCGCGTCCCGCGCCGCCACCGACGCCGGCTGGTACCCGCACCAGTTCCAGGTCGGCCAGACCGGCAAGACCGTCTCGCCGCAGCTCTACATCGCGGCGGGCATCTCCGGTGCCATCCAGCACCGGGCCGGCATGCAGACCGCCAAGACGATCGTCGCGATCAACAAGGACCCCGAGGCGCCGATCTTCGAGCTCGCCGACTTCGGCGTCGTGGGCGACCTGCACGAGGTGGTCCCGCAGCTGACCCAGGAGGTCATCAAGCGCAAGTGACCCGGCAGGGGTACGGGGTACGCGCGGGGTGATGGGAACGCGAGACGGCACCGCACGACATGTGCGGTGCCGTCTCGCGTTCCCGGGTCAGGCCGCCATCGAGAGCTCTCGCCCGGCGGTCTCCGCGGGGACGGCCGCCGCGCGGTGGCGGGGCAGGAACCACGCGACCGCGGCGATCAGGACACCGAGCAGCACGGCGATGCCGAGACTCGTCCTGAGCGTGGCCAGATCGGAGAGGAAACCGATGATCACCGGGCCCAGCAGCAGTCCCGCGTAGCCCATCGCACCGGTCTGGGCGATGGCGGGTCCCGGGGTGCCGGTCGCCTCGCCCGCCAGGGACATGGCCATCGGCGAGACCGTCGCCACGGCGACGCCCACGAACAGCATGGCCGCGAGGGCGACCGGTGCGCTGGGGGCCGTGATGACCACGCCGAAGGTCGCGGCGGTGGCCAGGCCCGAGGCGACCATCATGCCGCGGGCGCCGAAGCGGGCCCGGACCCGGTCGCCGGTCAGCCGCCCGGCCAGCATGCCCGCCTCGAAGATCGGGTAACCCAGGGCGGCCACCGCCTCCGGGGCACCCAGCGCGTCCCGCAGGTACAGGCCGTTCCAGTCGGCGACCGTGCCCTCCACCATGAACGCGCAGAAGGCGATCACACCGAGCAGGTAGATCACCGGAGGCATCCGGCGGCGGGGCGCGGTGGGGGCGGTGCCGGAGACCACCGTCGGGTCGGGCAGGTAGGTGCGGCTGATCAGGACCGTCGCGGGGAGCGCGAGCAGGGCGATCAGCACCAGGTGGGCGGTGATCGAGAGTCCGGCCGCGATCGCCGCGGTGCCCAGCAGGCCCGCGCTGATCGCTCCGGCGCACCAGCCGGCGTGCATGCCGTTCATCAGCGGGCGGCCGTAGGCGCGCTCGACCGCTGATCCCTGCGCGTTCATCGCGACGTCCACCGCGCCGAACGCCATGCCGAACAGGCCGCTCGCGGCCACGGCCAGGGGGAACGACGGCGCCACCGCCAGCAGGGCCAGGGTGGTCGCGGTGAGGGGGGCTGCGACCCGGAGGATGCTCCGGCTGCCGAAGCGCGCCATCACGGCGCGCATCGACTGCATGGTGATGAGCGCTCCCAGCCCCCATACGAGGAGGGTGACACCGACCGACGCCTCGGACAGGCCGAGCTTGTCGGAGAGCGCCGGAATGCGCACGGTCATCGATCCACACATCAGACCGGCCAGCACGAATGTGAGAACCGCCCCGGTTCGAGCCGTTCTCAGGTCGCGGGTCATGCTCAATCCCTTCAATAAATGTTTTGACAAACCGGTGAACGGGCACACCAAAGACGGTCGCTTTCGCGCGTGCGGAAGCGACCACCAATTTGTGTGATGGGTTTTCCCTGGCCGGGCACGCGATCAGGCGCGCGGGCGAGTGAGGGGTGCCAGGGGAACCAGGAGAAGTAAGGTGTCAGGGGCCTATCAGGGTCAGGCGGGCAGCATGGCCAGCAGACGCCGTTTCAGGCTCTCGTAGCGCTCGTCGTCATAGAGATCGGGGTCGTGGCTCGCCACGTCCCACAGTCCCTCGCAGGCGAGGCGCACGATCTGCGCCGCCTCCGGGTCGGGCTCGCTGTCGAGCCCCTCGCGATGCCATCGGGCCATCGCCACCCGCAGCGGTGCCAGAAGATAGAGGTTGCCGGAGGCTCCGGTCACCACGGCCCAGCGCCGCAGCCTGCCGCTCCGCACGGCGGCGAACGTGGCCGCCAGGTAGTTCTTGGTGTAGGTGTCGTGGCCCTGGGCGGCGATGAGCTCGTCGAACTCCTCGATCAGCCGCTCGACCATGCCCTTGATCAGGGCTTCCTTGGTGCTGAAATGGTAGAGCAGGCCGCCTTTACTGCATCCGGCGCGCTCGGCGACGGTCGCCAGGGTGAGCGCCTGGGAGCCCTGGTCGGAGAGCAGATCCTCTGCCGCGTCCAACAGTTCACCCCGTCTCATGGCCGCTACTGTACCGTCTGGACGGTTTAGTGGTCAACTCCGGGGGTGAGGCCCTTCCCGAGCACGGATACCCTTGGAAGGTTGACAGCGATGTGGGGGAGGGGATGCGGCCGTGCAGTCCGCCTATCTCGATCACGCGGCGACCACGCCGATGCTTCCCGAGGCGATCGAGGCGATGACAGCCCAACTGGGCCAGGTCGGCAACGCGTCCTCCCTGCACGCCGCCGGCCGCCGCACCCGCCAGGTCGTGGAGGAGTCGCGGGAGACCATCGCCGCCGCGCTCGGCGCCCGTCCCAGCGAGGTCGTCTTCACCGCGGGCGGCACCGAGGCCGACAATCTCGCCATCAAGGGCCTGTACTGGGCCCGTCGCGCCGGGGGCGCGGACAGGATCCTGATCAGCGCCGTCGAGCACCACGCCGCCCTGGACCCCGCGCACTGGCTGAGCGATCACCAGGGTGCGACCGTCGAACTGCTCGACGTCGACGAGTTCGGCCGGGTGCATCCGCAGACCCTGCGCGAGGCCATCGAGCGCGACCCGGGCAGCGTCGCGCTGGTCAGCGTCATGTGGGCCAACAACGAGGTCGGCACCGTCCAGCCCGTCCACGCGCTCGCCGAGGTGGCCCGCGAGTACGGCGTCCCCTTCCACACCGACGCGGTCCAGGCGGTCGGTCAGATCCCGGTGGTCTTCGCCGACTCGGGGATCGACGCGCTGACGCTCTCCGGTCACAAGGTCGGCGGCCCGATGGGCGTCGGCGCGCTGCTGCTCGCCCGGGGCGTCGACCCGGTGCCGGTACTGCACGGTGGCGGTCAGGAGCGAGATGTCCGCTCCGGCACGCTCGACGCCCCCGCCATCGCCGGTTTCGCCACGGCCGTGCGGACCGCGGTGGCCCGGCAGGCCGAGACCTCGACCCGGCTGGCCGCGCTCCGCGACGACCTGATCCGCCGGGTCCGTGAGGCGGTGCCCGATGTGATCCTCAACGGCGACCCGGTGAACCGCCTCCCGGGCAACGCCCACTTCTCCTTCCCCGGCTGCGAGGGCGACGCGCTGCTCATGCTGCTGGACGCCAAGGGCGTGGAGTGCTCGACGGGCTCGGCCTGCTCGGCAGGTGTCGCCCAGCCGTCCCACGTCCTGCTCGCGATGGGCGCCGACGGGTTCCGGGCGCGCGGCTCGCTGCGCTTCTCCCTCGGCCACACCTCGACCGAGGCCGATGTGGACCGGCTGGCCGAGATCATCGGCCTCGCCGTCGAGCGCGCCCGCCGCGCGGGTCTGAGCTGATCCGTACGGCTCTGAGTGATCCCATACGGCCGCCGGTACCCCGGCGCCTCCTTAGGACCCGTGCCGAGGATTCCTAGGTCAGGAAGGGCGAGATGGCGATCCAGCCGGGGTCGCCGACCACGTCGACCCGGGGCCGCCCCTCCTCCCAGCTCACGATGAGCTCCTTGGCGTGGATGGCCGTCTCGCTCACCGGGTCGGCGTAGACGTGCAGCACCCGCTGCCCCTCGGCGCTCATGTGCGCGGCGAGCAGGGCCTGGCCGTTCAGCCTGCTGATCCGCCCGGCGAGACGCTCCTCGAAGTCGCGCAGCGCCTCCAGCGAGGGGCCGGTGGGCAGCCCTTCGGCGTCGCGGTGCGCGTACGGCAGCGTGATGGCGATGTGCTGGTCGAACAGCGGGTGGTCGACCGGGCGGAGCGGGTATCGGGCGGTGGCGATCAGGCGGGCGCCGGTGGCGGTCTCACCCTCCAGCAGCGCCCACTGCTCGTCCCGGTAGCCGGAGGCCAGATCGGAGACCACGCTCGGCAGGTGTACGGCGGGTACCGCGTCGATCGGCTCGAAGGCCGCGGCGGAGATGTCACCCACCCAGCGGGCCACGTCGTCCTCGCCGAGCAGCCAGTCGAGGGCGAGCAGCGCCGCCTCGGTGCGCGTCTCGTCGTCCAGGATGGTGAAGATCGGATGGTAGGCGACCACGTCGACCCGGGGGTTGCCGTGCGGGGCGCGCAGGCCGAGCACGAGCTTGTCGAGCGCGAACTCGTAGCCGCCCACGTCGAGCGTGAGGTCCATCGCGTGCGGGTTGGCCCGCCGGGACGGGTGGAACTCCCACAGGCCGTCGGCGGGCGGCGCGGCGGCGGCCCAGCGATGCGCGATGGGGCGCAGCTCGGGGTCGCCGGCCGAGGTGACCACGAGGGCCTGGTCGGCGCTCCGGCCGGGGGCGATCTCCCACACCAGCGACGGGTGAACGACCAGCACCGCGGGCCCGATCCACTCGGCCAGCCGCTCGGCCTCGCCGGCGGCGACCATCGCGTCCAGTTCCGGTCTCGCCTCCGCCCACCACGCCCAGAACTCGCCGATACCGTCGGCAGGGTCGGCGGCGGGCTCGTTCTTCCGCCCGAACAGTCGCATGACCCCGGATTCTCCCAGCCCGACGGGGTGCCCGCCAACACGGGTACGCTCAAGGGGTTATGAGTCTTCGTGTGCTTGCCGCCATGTCCGGCGGCGTCGACTCCGCCGTGGCGGCCGCCCGCATCGCCGAGGCGGGCCATGACGTCACCGGTGTCCACCTCGCCCTCTCGGCCAATCCCCAGTCCTATCGGACCGGCGCCCGCGGGTGCTGCACGGTCGAGGACTCGCGAGACGCCCGCAGGGCCGCCGACGTGATCGGCATCCCCTTCTACGTCTGGGACATGGCCGAGCGGTTTCACCGCGACGTGGTCGAGGACTTCGTCAGCGAGTACGCCGCCGGCCGCACGCCCAACCCGTGCCTGCGCTGCAACGAGAAGATCAAGTTCGAGGCGGTGCTCGACCGCGCCCTCGCGCTGGGCTTCGACGCGGTGGCCACCGGGCACCACGCGCGGGTCACCGACGGCGTGCTGAGCCGCAGCCCCGACGAGGGCAAGGACCAGTCGTACGTGCTGGGCGTGCTCACCAGGGAGCAGCTCGGTCACGCGATCTTCCCGCTGGGCGACTCCACCAAGGCCCAGGTGCGCGAGGAGGCCGCGCGGCGCGGGCTCATGGTGGCCGACAAACCCGACAGCCACGACATCTGCTTCATCGCCGACGGCGACACCAGGGGCTTCCTCGCCGACCGTCTCGGCACGGCGCCGGGTCCGATCGTCGACGAGTCCGGCGAGGTCGTGGGCGGCCACGAGGGCGCCTACGGCTTCACGGTCGGCCAGCGCAAGGGCCTGCGCATCGACCGCCCGGCCCCCGACGGCCGCCCGCGCTACGTGCTGTCCATCGAGCCGGTCTCCAACACGGTCACGATCGGTCCGCGCTCGTCCCTGGCGGTCACGGAGATCGTCGCGGGGCGCCCGGTCTGGAACGGCCCGACCGGCGAGCCGCGCGAGCCGCTGACCTGCACGGTCCAGCTCCGCGCGCACGGCGAGGTGTACGGCTGCCGTGCCCGGCTCTCCGGCGGGGAGGTGCACATCACGCTGGACGCCCCGGCCACCGGGGTCGCGGCGGGCCAGGCCGCGGTGCTCTACCTCGGCGACACCGTGATCGGCTCGGCCACCATCGCCTCGGCCCGCTGAGCCCCCTCCGCCGCCGAGCGGGCACGTCATCGGCGTCCGCGCCCCCGCGCCCGGTTCCCGGCCCGGGCGAGCAGGTCCGCGTCAGGGCAGGGTGATCGACTCGCCGGGCTTGAGGCGGCGCATCTCGGCCTTCTGCTTCTTCGACTCCATGTCCAGCCACATGTCGACCAGGCCGAGCCCGATGTCGTTGAGCAGGCCGTCGTGGGTGGAGAAGGCCCTGCCCGGGCGGACCTGGCGCAGGTACTCGACCATCTCCGACGCCTTCATCCACGGCGCGTTGGTCGGCACCAGGAGCGTGGGCACCTCGACGCCCGGCGGGGTGAACGCGTCCCCAGGGTAGAAGACCTCCTCGTCCACGAGGAAACCGACATTGCGCACGATCGGCTGGTCCGGGTGGTTGGGGGCGTGCCACTCGCCGACGACCCTCACCCCGAAGCCGGCCGTGTCGAACGTGTCGCCGTGCCGTACCACCTGGATCTTCGCGGGGACGTCGGTCAGCGTGGCGGCCACGCCCTCGTTGGTCCAGATCTCCAAGGACGGGTCGGCCTCGGCCGCCCGGCGCAGCCGGCCCGCCTCCACGTGGTCGAAGTGCTCGTGGGTGATGAGCACCGTCCGTGCCCCGTCGAGCGCGGACTCCTCACTGAAGGAGCCCGGGTCGATCACGAGAACGGAGTCGTCCTTCTCCAGGCGGACACAGGCGTGTCCGAATTTCGTGAGTCTCATTCCCACACCCTAAAGGGCGCGCCGAATCATGATCCGCAGTGGGGCGGGGGTATCCGATCTTCATCGGGCCGCCCCGCGGTGGCGGGTGTCAGTACGGTTTGTAGCCGCCGCCGGGCTCGCTGAGGGACACGAGGCCGGGGTGGCCGTCCAGGGAGCCGTAACGGCTGATGGTGTAGCGGACACCGGCCATGATGTTGTGCACCGGGTTCCAGATGTCGTTGTAGCTGGGCTGTTTGTGCGCCTGGAACGTGGGGTCGATCGTCTGCATGAGTCCCTTGGACGGGATGCCGGCGGCGGCGTTGGAGTCCCAGTTGTTGATCGCCTGCGGGTTGCCGCCCGACTCGTGGAAGATGATCGTCCAGATCTTGTCGATGGTCGCCGGATCGTCCGGGTTCACGGCCACGCCGTTGTCCCGCAGGATCGTGAGCGCCTCCCGGATCCACTCCACGACCTCCTTCTTCGGCGCGGGGGTCCCGCCGCCGCCCGGCGACGTGCCGCTGTGCCCGACCGGGCCGTAGCCGCCCTCGGAGCCGTTGCCGCCGTAGCCGCCGGAGTCGCCGAGAGCGCGGATTCCGGTCGGCGGCTGGTAGCCGGGGGTCCGTTCCCAGCCGGAGGTGGGTATGGAGGCGTCGCTGCCCGGTGACCTGACGAGGGAGAAGTGGGCCAGCTCGTCTTCCGTGTGTTTCTCAAGGGTGGTCGTGGCCAGGGTCACGGCGTCGCCGGCGGGTCCGATCGCGCTGCGAGCGTCGGAGATGGCCGTCTCGACCCACGGTCCGAAATCCTGGTCGAGGTCTCGCTGCTCCCTGTCGGGGTTGTTCCTGCGGTGGGTCTCCACCCGGTTGAGGAGGTTGCCGCAGATGTTGTCGACCGTCGAGCTCGCCTCCTCCAATCTCGCGGCGACCACGTCGAGGGAGTTGGCGCAGCTCACCAGCGCGTCGCGGAATCCGTCGCAGGCCCGGTCGTACGTCCGCATGTAGCCCCTGAAGGTGTCCGCGGAGGCGCCCTGCCAGGCGTTGTCCACGTCGATCACCGTGGTGTTCAGGCCGCTCACCAGCTCGATCGCCGCGTTCGCCGTCGTTCGCCAGCGGGTCGCGACCTTGCGGATCGACGCCGGGGCGCCGGCGACCTGCCTCCTGAGGCCGACGAGCTCATCGCCGCGTGGCAGCCCCGAAAGAGCCGCCGCGATACCGTCCGGGGCAGCCACTATCGCCCTCCGGCCTCGCTGGCGTTGTTCGCCCCGCGGACGTTGTCCTGCACCGTCTCCAGAGCGCGCTCGACGCCTCTGAGCTTCTCCCTGACCTGCTGGAGCTCCTCGTCGATGAACCCCTCAAGGCTGTCGACGAGCCCGGCGAGCCTGGTGGAACCGGTGAGACCTCCGTAGTCGGAGGTGTTGGACGGCGGAGCCGGATGATCGTCACTGAGCTCGTCGCGGACCTGGTTGGCCAGCTTCCCCACCTTCGTACGGCACCGTTCGAGCGCCTGAAAGTGAAGGTCGATGCCTGCCACGCGGCCGCCCCCTTCCGGGCTCGCCCTGAGCCGATCAAGGTCGAGCATAACGGACAGGGGTTACACGGGACCCGCGCCGTCGGCGCCCCGGTAGGTGTAATTGTTGATCATCAGCCCCACTCCGGAGCCTGACAGGTCCACCTGCAGCGCCTCCAGGATCTGGGTGGTCTCTCGGAAGAAGTCCTGGTAGCCCTCGGCGAGTTCCTCCGACCCCTGAGGGACCAGGCCGAAGCAGCTCGACGTGGGGGCGGCGTTGATTTTGAACATTTCCAGGGGGACTTTCAGGGCGTCCCCGGCGTCCTTCAGGTCGTTCCCGCTCTTGGTCAGCCCGTCAGAGGTGTATCCGAATCCCTGCTCGTCCGCTTGGCCCATGCCGGCCTCCTCGCGCACCGCGGCCGGGAAACGCGCAAGGGCCCGGTGCCTCGTGTTAACGACTGTTGATCAAGAGTTTACATATTGTTGGCCTTTTTTGTACTTTTTCGGAGGAGCAAGCGATCTTTTGGGTCTGCAAGGGATTCGGCTGGTAGTGGGTGGTATGTCCGACACGGCCTGCGTGGCCTACCCGTCCGAGGGGGGCAAGAGGGCGGTCTGGATGAGGCGGGCGCCGGACTTCCTGTCGACGTGGTATCCCCGGCCCGCCGGAAGCGGATGGGGGCGCACATTGCCGAACAGGGAGCCCTCGTCCTTGTTGCCGGAGAGGATGACGGCGGGGCTGGCCATGTCCTTGACCCGCTGGATGACCGGGTCGAACATCGCCCGGCCGATGCCGCCCATCGCGCGTGACATGACCAGGTGCAGTCCGATGTCGCGGGCCTGCGGCAGCAGGTCCACCAGTGGCAGCAGCGGGTTCGACGAGGTCGCGACGAGATCGTAGTCGTCGACGACGATGTAGAGGTCACAGCCCTTCCACCAGTCCCTGGCCCGGAGCTGGTCGGGGGTGAGGTTCGCCGGGGGCAGCCGTTTGAGCAGCGCGCCACGCGCGTCGTTGATCAGTTCGAGGGCGGCCGCGCCGGAGGCGGCGTAGCCGATGCGGTGCTCGGTGGCGGCGGAGTCCAGCAGCGACCGCCGGTAGTCGACAACGATCATCATGGCCTCCTGCGGAGTGCGCCGGGCGACCAGGCCCTCGGTGACGAGCCGCAGCAGGTTGGACTTCCCGCTCTCGGTGTCGCCCACCACGATGAAGTGCGGGTCCGTCTCGAAGTCGAGCATGACGGGCGAGAGGGTGGCCTCGTCGATGCCGATCGGGATGCGGCCCGGCCCGCTCTGGGCGACGTCGGGCAGCGTCCCGGCGGGCAGTATCGACGGCAGCAGCCGTACGGGCGGTGCGGAGGCACCCTTCCAGGCGCTCTTGACGGCCGAGACGAGTCCGCGCACCCCCGCCGACAGGTCCTCGGCGTTCCGGACGCCGTCGATCCTGGGGAGCGCGGACAGGAAGTGCATGCCCTCCTTGGTGAGCCCGCGTCCCGGTACACCCGCCGGCACAGCCAGCGATGACTTCCGGTTGATCTCGGACTCGTAGGCGTCGCCGAGCTTGAGCTCCACCCGGGTGCCGAACAGGTCGCGGATGCCGGGCCGGAACTCCGACCACTTGTTGGTCGCGGCCACGACGTGGATGCCGTAGCCGAGACCGCGCGCGGCCAGATCGGTGATCACGGGTTCGATCGTCTCGAACTCCTGCCGGACGGTCAGCCAGCCGTCGACCACGAGGAAGACGTCTCCCCAGCCGTCGCCCTCGATCGTCCCGTCGGCGAGCCGCCGCCGGTAGGTGGTGATCGAGTCGATGCCCTGTTCGGCGAAGTCGCGCTCTCGCCGCTGGAGAAGGACGGCGATCTCGGCGACCGTACGGCGGACGCGGTCACCGTCGAGACGGCTGGCGATCCCGCCCACGTGGGGCAGCCCCTCCAGCGAGGCGAGTGAGCCGCCGCCGAAGTCCAGGCAGTAGAACTGCACCTCGCGGGGTGTGTGGGTGAGCGCCATGCTGGTGATCAGCGTGCGGAGCACCGTGCTCTTGCCGCTCTGGGTTCCGCCCGCGACGCCGACGTGACCGGTCGCACCCGCCAGGTCCAGCCAGAACGGGTCGCTTCGCTGCTCGAACGGTCTGTCGATGATGCCCACGACGGCGTGCAACCGGCCCCGGCCCACCCACCCGGCCGTGGTGAGGCCGTGTTCCGGTGTGACCGACAACGGCGGGAGCAGATGGGCGACGGTCGGGGGCTCGTTCAGCGGAGGCAGCCAGATGCGGTGGGCGGGCGGGCCCTGGCCGGCCAGCCGGCCGACCACGATGTCCAGCAGGCTGCTCCTGTTGTTCTCCACCTGTTCGTCCGACTCCGGCTCCTCCACGACGGGCAGCGGGACGAATGCCGGGCCGTACTCCACCACCTGCCGGATCGATCCCCGCCCGTCCGGTGTCGTCGCGTGGCGCGGGTCCACCTGGTGGGAGCCGGACACATAGGCGGCTTTGAAGCGGGTCATTCCGGTGGTGTCGAACTTGAGGTAGGCGTTGCCCGGGGCGGACGGCAACTCGTAGGCGTCGGCGACCCCCAGCACGACCCGGCTCTCCATCGCCGAGAACGTGCGCAGGCCCACCCGGTAGGACAGATGGGTGTCCAGGCCGCGCAGCCGCCCTTCCTCCAGCCGCTGTGAGGCCAGCAGCAGATGCACGCCAAGGGAGCGGCCAAGCCGCCCGATCATCACGAACAGCTCGATGAACTCGGACTTGGCCGCGAGCAGCTCGCTGAACTCGTCGATGACGACGAACAGCGTGGGCATCGGCGCCAGGTTCGCGCCCTGTTCGCGAGCGCGCTCGTAGTCGCGCAGCGAGGCGTAGTTGCCGGAGGCGCGGAGCAACTCCTGGCGGCGGACCATCTCGCCGTGCAGGGCGTCGTACATGCGGTCGACGAGGGGGAGCTCGTCCTCGAGGTTGGTGATGACCGCCGAGACGTGAGAGAGGCCGTCGAGGCCGAGGAAGGTGGCACCGCCCTTGAAATCGACCAGGACGAAGTTCAGGATCTCCGAGGAGTGGGTGACCGCCAGGCCGAGCACCAGGGTGCGCAGCAGCTCGCTCTTGCCCGAGCCGGTGGCGCCGATGACCAGCCCGTGCGGGCCCATCCCACCCTGCGCCGACTCCTTGATGTCGAGTTCGACCACCCGGCCGTCGGAGCCGAGGCCGATCGGCACCCGTAGCCGGTTGCGTCCGGCTCTGGGCCGCCAGGTCACCGCGGGGTCGAGACGGGTCGGATCGCCGACGCCGAGCAGGTCGGTCAGCGAGGTGTCCACCGAGAGCACGTCCTGCGGCTCCCCGCCCTTGGCGGTCGAGGCGCGCAGCGGCGCGAGCTGCCTGGCCAGTCCCTCGGCCCTGAGGAAGTCCATCCGGTCGGGATCGCCGAGGCGGGTCGAGTTCTCCTTGCCCGCGTGGTCGATCTTGACCATGAAGAAGCCCTCCGGCTGGACGTCCAGCCGGAGCGTGTTCTTCTCCTCGATCGGTGCCGTCGAACCGGACAGGTCGATCACGGTGACACCCTGGATGGCGTCGCCGCCCAGCTGGGAGTCGTGCGGCACGTGCCCGCCGTCGATGATCAGCACGTGGTACGGCAGGGCGTCGGAGGAGGCGCCCGGGTTGAACCGTGCCCGCTCCCTCAACTCGCCGCCGACCAGCTTGTCGAGCTCACCGAGATCGTTGGTCATGAGCCGGACCGGGCCTGCGGCGTCATTCTCCTCCGGGTGCAGCGCGTGGGGCAGCCACTTGACCCAGTCCCACTGCGACATCCATTCCTCGCCCGCGCACACCATGATCCGCATGTCGTCGGGAGAGTGGAACACGGCGATCTGCGCGATCATCGCGCGCACGATCTCGTGTACGGACGCCACGTCGCCGGTCAGCCTGATCCGTGCGAAGGAGTGCAGGGCCACGGCGACCGGCAGCCGGGAGACGGTCGAGTGCGCCCGGACGAACCGTCGCAGCGCGCCGGACGACAGGGCGTCCAGATCCTCGACGGGTTTGGAATCGGGAGGGATGAGCTTGAGAGCGAGCTTCTGTACGCCCGTGCCGAGTCGTACGGTGCCGAAGTCGTCGTCGTGGGAGCGCCGTTCCCACAGGCGCGGACCCATGGCGATCCACCACAGGGAGTCGGGGGCCGGGGCGCCCCACTCAAGAGCCCCCCGCTGCTGCGCGGCCGCCCGTCGTACCCTCTTGCGGATCTGGGCGAGGTAACGGAAGTAGTCGCGGCGCAGGCTGTTCAGCCGCTGCCTGCGTTCCCCGGCCTGGCGGCTTATCTGCCCCACCGACATGCCCACCATGGAGACGGCGAACAGGCCGCTCGCCACATACATGATCGGGTTGGAGTTCCCCCCGGCGGTGAACATCAGACCCATCGCGGCGCCGCCGGCCACCATTGGCAGGTAGGTGAGGATCGCGGTGAAACCCTGTGACTCGACCTCGGGAATCTCCGGTGGAGACTCAAGCAGGATCTCGCCCCGAGGTGGCTTGGGCGGGGGACGGCGTTCGGGACGTCGTATGACGACGATGCTCACCCTGAGTCACCCTCCTGGTCGTTCGCCGGGTCGTCGGTCACGGATACTCGCCTAAGGCTGCCGTGCATGATCCATTCTCGCCCGCTACGGTATCCGGGATATCTGTGATGTTCGCAATGTCTGTGGTGGGACGGAGGACAAAGGTGAGTTCACTTGCTCAACCGCCTGCTCCAGGATTGACGCCGCAGACCGCGCCGGCCCGGGTCGCCGCTCCGCTACCCGCACTGTGTCACGTCACGGTGGTGGCCCCCAGGGGGAAGGCGGATCTGGCGCTACCGGCAGACCTTCCGCTACCGCACATCCTGCCCGGCCTGCTGCAGGCGCTGGGCGAGCCGGGAGGCGACTCCGCGACGGCTCCCGGATGGGCGCTCCAGCGGCTCGGCGGCCCCCCGCTCGACATCGGTCAGAGCCTGGGTGCTCTGGGGGTGCTCGACGGTGAGGTGCTCTACCTGCGACCCCGCGACTCCGTGCTCCCTCCGGCCCTGTTCGACGACGTGGCCGACGTGGTCGCCACAAGGGTGAAGGACGGCCCGGGCAAGTGGGCCCCGGAGCACACCCGCCTGGTGGGCCTGGGGCTCGCGGTGGCACTCCTGGTCGCCGGAGCCCTGTCCCTGATACTGGCGGGGCCGCCGTGGACGGTTCCCGCCGTGCTCTGCGGGGTGTTCGCGGCTCTCCTGATCGCCGCGGGCGCCGTGCTGTCCCGGGCGATGGGCGACTCCGCGGCGGGCGCGCTGATCGGATACGCGGCCCTGCCCTACGGCTTTCTCGCGGGGCTCCTCGCGCCGCTGGCCCTCGGAGGTCTGAGTGGCCTGGGCGCGCCTCACCTGCTGTCGGCGTTCGCCGTCACCGTGCTCGTCGCGACCCTCGGCCTCGTCGCGGTCGCCGACGGCGTGCCCGGATTCCTCGGCTCCGCCGTGGCCTCGGCGGTCGGCGCGGTGGGGGCCGCCGTCGTGATGCTGTCCGGAGCCCCCGCCCAGGGAGTCGCCGCGCTGACCGCCACGGTCGTGCTTGCGTTCGGCCCGCTGATCTCGACCCTGTCGTTCCGGCTCGCCGGGATGCCGATGCCCTCGATGCCCACCAACGCCGAGGAGTTGCGGAGCGACAACCACCAGGTCGACGGCCCGGCCGTCCAGGAGCGCGCCGGCCAGGCACGGCACTACGCGACCGGATTCGTGGTAGCGACCGCCCTGGTGGGGCTGGTGGCCCAGGTCTATCTCGCGCTGGACTCCCGCTGGACCGCCACGGCCACCACGCTCTCCCTGTCGCTGGTCCTGTTCATGCGGGCCCGCGTCTTCCAGGGGCTTGGCCAGCGGCTCTGGCTGACGATCACCGGCACCGCCGGAATCGTCCTCTTCGCGATGTCACAGGCCGTCGCCGGGGGCGGTCTCACGGCGGTCGGCGTGGCGACGGGGTTGTTCTGGATCGCCGCGATCCCGGTGGGCATCGGCCTGGCGCTGCCGCGTGGGAAACCGTCCCCGTTCTGGGGCAGGGCCGGGGACATCGTGGAGACCCTGCTGATCGTCGCACTGTTCCCGCTCGCCCTCGGCGTGCTGGACGTCTACTCCTGGGTACGTGGCCTGGCCGGCTGAGCTACTGCCCGTAAGGCATGGGCTTGTCCTGCTTGGGGGCGATCCAGTCGAAGCCACGGGTGCCCCTCAGCATCGCGTTGTCGTCGGCGTAACCGCGGAAGGTCGGGTAGCGCGTCACGTCGATCGTCGCCTGCTTGAACTCGATGGCGGCCGCGTCGGTCGGCGCGAAGTTGTCCAGGTAGAGGTCTCTGCGCCAGAGGTTGAAGAGGGTGTATCCCACGGCGCCGAGATAGCTGGTCATCACTCCGGCCCAGGCGAGCAGGACCTTGTCGGAGGCGGCTGCCAGCAGGCGCAGGTAGAGCCGGGCCTGGGGGGCGGCAGGGGTGAACGTGAGCGCCACCGTGGCCAAGGTCGCCGTGAGCATCGCCGCGGAGAAGGCGGTGACGGTCCAGATGAAGTTGCGGTAGGCGCTGCCGACCTCGTCCATACAGCCGGCGACGTCGTTGAAGACTCCGCGCAGTGCCTCGGTCTTCTCCAGGAAGGTCGCGAGGACCTCCTCCACCCCCCGTTCGTCCTCCGCCTTCCAGACCGTTCTCAGCTGGTCGTTGATATTGGGGATGAGCCGTTTCGGGCCACCGTCGAGTTCACGCGCGAGCGCGTGCCAGTTGTTGACGGTCCGGATGATCGCGGCATGGTCCGCCTGCAGCGCCTCTACGGCGCCGAACGCGAGCAGGGGGACTCCGGTCAGGAGCTGCACCCGTCTCAGGTTGGAGAGTGCCTGCTCCATCGCGTGCGGCGCGCCCGCGTGCTTCGCCATCATGATCTGCCTTCGTGGTTTCCCGGCCTTCCCGTTGTCTCCCGGTCAGACGTATCGGACGGTGCCCGCGTCCTCGGCCGCGCGCCAGTTGGTGGCGGCGACGCGCATCCCGCCCTGCAGCCGCTCGACGGCCTCTATCGCGTCCCGAAGGAACTGGGCCGACTCCTCCTGAACCTTTCGGTAGGAGGGGGCGATCATCAGGCTGCCCATCATCCCGAGGTCGGAGTCGCTGAGGATCGTGTCGTGCAGCTTCTGCAGATGATCTTTGAAATGGTCGATGAGGTCAGGTTCCAGACGCTCCGCGACTCGCAGGATGCCCGTTGAGGTGACGTACCTGTCCTGGTTGTCCTGGGCGCCGCCGGGGGAGGGGGCCGCCGTGGACACCGTGCTGGACACCGTGCTGGGCGATGACGGCCGCCATACGGTCGGATGAGGGCCGGCGGTGCTCGGTGAGGGAGTGGACATGTGATCTCCCTATCACCGGGTTCGCCACTCCTGCCACGCGTCAAACGGCGTTCATCCAGGTGGGAGGCGTCTGTTCATGCGACGTTCGGGGTGATGACATCTGCCGCTGGAGGTGGGTTCACCGGCTCTCGATCGACTGCGAACCCTGATTTACATGTGATCTTCAAGGGGGGGCTGTGGTCTTCGAGTTCGACCCGGTGGGAGCCGGGCCCGAGGAGTTCGACAAGATGAGCGGCCAGGCGAACCGGGCCGTGCGGGACCTGGCCGGAGCCGTCGAGGAGATCGGTGCGGTGCGGGGGGAGGGGGAGTCCGCCGACGGTCTGGTACGGGCGACGGTGGACGGTGGCGGGATGATCCAGGGAATCCGGCTGGACGCGCGGGCGATGAGGCTGGGGAGCGAGGGCCTCGCCGAGGCGCTGACGGATGTCGTACGGGCCGCGCAGGAGGACGCCCGGCGGAGGACCGAGAGCCTGTTGCGCTCCGCGTTCGGTGGGGAGACCCCGCCGGTGATCGACGTTGGACGGACGCTGCGGCGGTTCGAGGAGGTCCAGGAGTCCTTCGCACGCTCCATGGACGGGAGTTTCGCGGAACTGGACAGGCTCCGGCGTCGACCGTCGTGATCCCGGCCGTATTGCCACCCCGCGGGAATGGCGGCTAGGTTGCCCGGAAAGTGACCGCCTGTTACTCGTGGGGTAAGTGGCGCCCGGGGAGGGGACCCTCGATGAGGGAATTCGGGGAATTCGCGAACATCGATGTCGACAGGTTTCTGAACGGCGTGGAGTCGCAGATCGCGCGCACGGGGAGACTGCGGGAGGACGTCGCCGGGCTGGTGGGGCGTGCCCAGGACGAGGACGAGCTGGTCTCGGTGGAGTACACGACCGAGGGGCTACGCGCGCTCGACATCCATCCCAAGGCGATGCGGCTGAGCTCGTCCGAACTCGCGGAGAAGATAAAGGCGACCCTCCAGGACGCCTCCCAGGATCTGCAGACGCGGGTGAACGCGGTGATGGGCGAGGTGTTCGGCGAGGAGATGAACCCGATGAGATTCGTCGCCGATCCGGAGGCGGCGATGAGCCAGGTCAAGTCCGCCGAGGCCGCCTACAAGCGGACGTTCGAGGATGTGATGGGCGAGCTCGACCGAATTCGCCGAGGACTTGAGTAGCGCCCCGGTCCGTCGCGGTCGGCCTTCGGATGTGGGCGGCCTGAGGTGTGATCCGGCCGCCGCGCCGATCGCTTTGGGGTGCCCGCCCGGTCTGCCCCCTCCGGCCTGCATGTTTTTCTTAATGTGACTAAAGTGTTATCTGAGCTTGATATGCATTCATGTTAGGTATGTTGCGCTAGATCGCTAACATGCCATTCGATGGCATTTGCGGCTATAGCTCTTTCTGTCCGCGTGTGCGGTGTTGTGGCCGTACGGTCCGTGGCAGACACGGCATCGTCGCGAAGAAGCAGGCTTATGTCACGGAGGTAGCCGGTGGCGGAGTTTTTTGGCGCGAGCGCGACACAGATCAGGAGAGCGTCCGAGCTCGTCGTTGACACCGCGCAGTACGTCGACGGCCTGCGCCGGGGCGTCGAGACCACGACCCAGGAGCTGACCGCCTCGGGCTGGCTCGGCCCGGCGTCCGCCAGGTTCGTCGGCGCGATGCGCAAGTGGGATGAGCAGATGATGATCGTGCGACGGGACCTGGAGTCGATCGCCAGGAAGATGGGCGACAACTCCATCACCTACAGCGCGGCGGACCAGGACGTTCAGTCAGGTATGAACAGGGTCGACTCCCTCATCAACACCAGCACGACGGCGTCCTGACCGTGGACGTCGGCGTGAAGTGAACCTGCTCGACCCACGACCAAGAACGGAGATCGATGTGTCCGATTCGGACTATACAAAGGTCAACTTCGTCCAGATGGAGCAGGCCCAGGAAGGGCTCCTCCGCGTCGTCACGGCCATGGACACCGCCACTGACCAGCTCATCACCAAGCTCCAGGAGGTGCTGGGCGACAGCTGGGCGGGTGACGCGGCGACCTACTTCGAGGATCACCGCAAGATCTGGGACGCGGCCGAGCAGGAGATGGGCCGCCAGTTGAACATCGCCGCGGTCGCCCTCGGCACCGCCAACGAGAACTACCGGGCGGCGGAGGCGAGGAACAAGGCCATCTGGAGCAGCGGCTGAGACGACCGGTACACGTCTCATGTGGTCTCGGCCATCGATGCGTGACGCGATGGCCGAGACCGTTCGTCTTCTTCGAGGGGGAAACGTGAGCAGAGCCTCCGACGGCGGTGCTCCCGGCTGGCCCGGGCTGGACGGTGAGGCGACACTCGAGTACGACACCACGCTGATGCGGAAGGTCGCGGACGAGCTGGAGCGGCATCTCGGCCCCCTCAAGGGGGCGGCCCACGCCGAGGGATACACGACGGGATCGCTGAAGAGCGTGCAGGTCAACGGTGGGCTGACCGAACGGGAACTGGGGGCCTGGCCGGCGGCGAGCGCGTTCACCAGATCCGTCGGCATGGTGCCCGACCCCGGTGGGATCGTCTCCCTCGAACAGGGGAACGCGGCGCTGCGGTATGTCTACCAGCTGTTCGTGACCCGGTACGAGGAGGCCATCCAGGCGATCCGCGCGAACGCCGACGAGTACGACAGGGCCGATCCCCGCCGAGGAAACGGCTCGAACGCATAGGAGTGGAAGGTCGTCGTGGGCAGCGATTCAGGGAGCCGGCGGATACGCGCCACCGGCGCGGCGCCCGAGCAGGGCGAGGTCACCGCGTCCAGAGCCCAGATCGAGCAGTGGTTGCGGAACACCTCGCCCATGGCGGTCGACGACGCGGGGTTCGCCTACATGCACGCCGCGAGCACGATCGGCACCCTTCGTGACGCACTGCCGTCGAACGCGACGAGACTCAGCCGGTCGTGGCGCGGCGAGACGTCCGCCGAAGTGCAGAGAGCGCTGCAGATGCTGCACTCCACCGCCGAGGAACTGGTCTCCACGATGGAGAAGATGTCCGAGGTCCTCAGATGGTACGGCGGGGTCTATCTTCCCGAGGCCCGCCGGAAGATCGAGAACCTCGACAACCCCGGCGGGGCGGAGCGGACGCCCAATCCCGAACCCGGGCCCGCCCCGACAGCGACCCCGACAGCGACCCCGACGGCGACCGCGTCCGGCGGGTCGACGCCATCGCCTCAGGAGCCCTCGGCCGGCGCGTCGCCGTCGGCCTCCGACGTCGAGGACGGCACCTACGCGGCCCGCCAGGCGCTGCGCACGCTGAACGCGCAGATCCTCGAACTCAACCACAGGGTGCCCGAGGCGATCTTCTACGACCTGCCGACCGTGACGATACCGGAGGGCGGCCAGGTCTATCCCGACGTCGTCTACCCCGACGGCGACCCGTACCCGAACGGCCGCCCCGGGCCAGAGGGCAGGGGGCCGGGTGCCTGGACGGCGAGCGGCGGAGCGGGCGCGGAGTCCGGCGGCCGGTCTTCGGACTCCGCCGGCGGGAGCGGCGGGGGAGCGGGCGCTTCAGCGACCGGTGGCGGGAGCCGGGGTGGGTCGGTCTCGACCCCCGGCACGGAGGGTACCGGTCCGGGCGCCCCGGGCCCGGACGGTTCGGCCCCGGGTGGCAGGGATTCCGGCGATCCCGGCGATCCCAGGAACGGCGGCCCGGGCTCGGACGGTCCTGGAGGGACGGGCGGGCAGGATCCGCCCACCGCGGACGGCACCGGCAGCGGCACCGATACGGGCACCGGCACCGGCCAGAACCCGCAGAACGACGGAACCGTCCCCGCGGTGATCGACGGAACGGACGGCACACCGGCCGACGATCCCGGGAGCACCGAGGTGGCGAGCTTCATCCCGCAGACCCCGGCGACGGTTCCGGTGATCCAGCAGAGCCCGGTCGGCCCCGTCGGACCGGTGACGACCGTCGTTCCCCCCGCCACCTCCGTTCCTCCGGTGCTGGGCACCCCGGGTGTGGGTGCGGGGGCGGCCGTGCCGCCCCCCAATGCCGCGGTGGCGCGGGGAACGATGAACGGCATGCCGATGGTGCCGCTCATGGGCGGCGGGGCCGGGGGCGAGAGCGCCCAGGAGTCCGAGAGGTTCAGCCCACTGACGGAAGAGCAGGACGTCTGGGGCTCGCGCCCCGACGTGACCTCCGCGCTCATCAGCGGATCCGCCGCGGACCACGGAAAGGTACGGCATGGCGATCGAACTTGACCCGGACTGGCCCGGCCTGACGATCAAGGACGACAGCAGCGGCGACGGCGGCCCCGAGGGGAACCAGGCCGAGATCGAGCGGATCGCGCGTGCGCTGGACGAGTCGCTGACGACGCTGACGACGCCCACGCAGCCGCCGGCGACATCGGTCGCCCAAGATCAGGGAGGCCCACCCGCGCCGTTGCCCGGGCCGCCCCCCGGCGCCGGGTCGCTGCCCGACGTCCGGCTCCAGTGCGCGATCGGCTCCGCCCACATGGGGGAGTGGCTCACCGCGCAGCAGTTCGCCATGGCGACCTACACCGCCTACGCGACGCTCATCGGCGAGACGGAAGGGTCCGGCGGCCTCTACTCGTCGCTGGTCCAGCAGTACGACACGGTCGTCGAGGCGCTCATCGGCATCGCCAGGACCAACACCGCCGCCGAGCAAGCCAACATGGAGCCGGGCGACCGGCGCGACGTCTGACGAGGAGCCACCATGGCGGAAACGGGATCGACCTCGCCCAACCAGACCGTCATCAACATTCCCAAGGAGACGCTCTCGATCACGCTCTTCGAGAGCACCCTGGAGAAAATCAAGGGCTGGATCGACAGCACCAATCCGGATTCGGTACGCCGGGCCGGTGACTACTACCTCGCCGCCCAGACCCTGCTTGAGAACGCCGCGCGAGAGCTCAAGAGCAAGGCCGTGGAACTGGCCGACCACTACCGGGGGCCGGCGAGTGTGGAGACGCAGAAACAGCTGCAGTCTCTGCACGGGACCATCCGCGAGCTGGCCGACAAGATGGGGATGATGGGTCCGCCGCTGCACCAGTACGCGGACACCCTGGTCTGGGCCCAGCAGAACCTCGTCGTGAAGAGGGGGCAGGACTCGCGGTCGGACCACGACACCGACTGGGCGGACCACATCCCGTTCTACGGGATGTACCGGGTGGAGGACCGGGCCAGAGACCACTTCTACGAGGTCAACCAGAGGATCGCCGAGCACTACTCGCTGCTCCCCAGCCAGGTGCAGGAGGCGTTGCCCACCCCGACCCCGCTGGACATCCCCGACTTCAAGGACGGGGGCTTCACCCCCGGCCCGCCTCCCGGACTGCCTCCCGGCGGGCCGGCCGGCCAGGACTCGCCCTACGGTCCCGGCGGCACGGACCGGCCGTTCGACCCGGGGCAGGCGGAAGGAGGGCCGTACGACCTGATCTCCTCAGGAGTCGACACGAACGGTACCGGTGCCGGCGGGCCGGGGACGGATCGGTTCGGGCCGGACCAGGGCGCCTGGGGTCCGGGCCAGGTCCAGCCCTCCGGCCCGTCCGGCTCGAACGGCCAGTCCGTGCCGGGCTGGAACGGCTCGGATCCGTCTCCGCAGTCCTTGGACGGCGCCGAGGCTCCCCGCCAGGACCTGTCCGTACCGGATGACGGAACCCGGCTCACCGGCCTGAACGACACGGCGCTGACCGGACCGGCGAACGCCTTGACGAACGGCCCGTCGTCGAACGGGGGGCCGGGCATCGGCACGCCGGGCGGTGCGGGAACGGGGGGTGCGGGGATCTGGGGCACGGGCGGCGCCGGAGCCCTCTCCGGAGTCCCCTCCGGAGCCCGCGGAGGGATGAACGGCATGCCGATCTTGCCGCTCGGGGCGCCGCTTCATGGACAGGGAGGCGAGAGCGGGCAGGAGTACGAGAACACCACCGACCTCCTGGAGGATGACGAGGTCTGGGGCAGCGGCGGCCCCACCATACCCCCGCTGCTCACCTAGACGCGGTACCGGAGAGGGTGGAGATGGGCGAACTTGTTCCGGGAATGAACTTCGGCCCGACGAGTCAGGAGATCGGCTACTCGGCCGACGATCTGGACGGACTCGGCAACGGGTTCGGCAGGGAGGCGCCGGGCCTGGAGTCACTGGGGAAGAGGACCGCTGCGATCAGCATCGGTTTTCCCGCGTTCGGCGTCGTCGGCATAGGGCTGCTGACGGCCACCGACCAGGCTCGCGACAGCGCCGCCCAGGCTCTCGAAGCGAGCGCGAAGGTGCTGAACTCCTGGAAGGCGGCTCTTGCCGCGATGGCCGAGGACATGAGGAAGCGGGAGAAGGAGAACGAGGAACTCTTCCCGGGGCCGGGCTCTCCCGGACTCGGCACGCCGGATCTCGGTGGCCTGGATCTGGGGGGCACGGACCTTGGTGACACGGGTCTGCCCGGTACGGGCTTTGACGACACGGGCCTTCCTGGTACGGGCCTTCCTGGCACGGGTCTGCCTGGCACGGGCCTTCCTGACACGGATGGCCTCGACCCGACCGCGCCCGGTGCGCGGACCCCGGACCTGGAGACGCCCGACCTCAAGACGCCGGGCACGGACCTTCCCGATTCGAACACCCCCACGCCCGACATACCGGCGCCGAACACCGACCTGCCGCAGGTCCCCGACACGAACATCCCGGGCCTCGACCCTGGCGACGCGGCGAACACGCCGGCCACCCCGAACCTCGACCTGCCGGACCCGGGGAAGACGGACCTGGCGGGTTACACCCCTCCCGACCTGACGACGTCGCAGCCGAGGGTGCCGGAAGCCTCGACCTGGTCGGGCGAGTCCGGCCGTTCCGGCGGCGCCTCCCCCTTCGGAGCGGCGGCGGGCGGCGGGCAGTCCTCACTGGCCGGCGCGCGTGGGGCCGGGCTGAACGGCATGGCGGGAATGCCCTTCATGCCGATGGGCGGTGCCGGCGACCAGAAGAGGGAGATCGACAACCCGTTCTCGGGCCTGTCGGGGGACGAGGGGGACTGGGACGACGACGCCGACGTCGCTCCCGCCGTGCTCGGGCAGGAGCAGTGATCGACGAGGATCGGTCCCCCCTGCCCGGCGGCCTGGCGGTCCGGCGGTCTGAAGGAAGGCGCTCGCCGTGAGCTACGAGAGTGACAAGGCGATGTACATCGCGGCGGCGGCGGAGGCCGCCGCCGCCGCGGTCGTGCTCATGTCCCCCATCGCGAAGAGCATCGCGGTGATGATCGGCACCATGATTTCCGATCCCGGCGGCATGCAGAGGCTCGCCGAGCAGTGGCGTGACTCGAAGCTGGGGGGCGAGGCCGTGGATCTCAACGACCTGAAGGCCACGATAACCGGCCTGAGGGCGCTGGCCGAGGCCGGAGGATGGAAGGGAGAGGCACGCCAGTTGTTCGACTCCTCCTCGGCCGCCTTCCTTGAGGAGACGGCCAAGCTCGAGAACCACCGGGTCAGTGCCGGCGACACCGTCGAGCAGGCCGCGCTCATCTTCCACGTCGGTGCCCAGGTGGTGTTCTGGGCCGCGCAGCTCATGGCCTATCTGGCGGCCGTGGCCCTGGCCACCATGGTCGTTCCCGCGATGAGGGTGAGCGCGCAGATCGCGATACACCAGGCACTCAGAAGTATCGGCCAGGGCCTCGTGGCGCTGATCAGGACGAAGATGAAGGTGATTCTCTCCGCCACCGCGGTTCTCGGCATCGTGAACATGTACAGCGCGACCCAGGCGCAGTTGCTCCCCGGCTTGGAGGCCGTGACCGACAAGACGCCCGACTACGCGGGCTTGGGATTCGACTACCAGTCCGGCAGCCTCACCCCCTCGTTGGATCTGGGGGGCACCAAGCAGCCCAGCGGCGGCGTCCTGGGCATGTTCTGACCTCGACCGGCCGATGATCACAAGGAGGACATGTGTTTCCCTTCAACTCCTCTCCCGGCGGTTTCCGCTTCGAGGATCTGGACCGCTTGGTCGAGGACGCCGAGCAGGTGAGATACCGTGCGGAGGTCGTGCTACGTGAGCTCGACGACGTCACCGGCGAGGGCGAGAGCGCGAACGGCAAGGTCCGCGCGCGCACCGGCGCGGCCGGGCTCCTGCTGGAGGTGCGGCTCGATCCCCGGGTGATGGAGATGGGCAGCCAGGACCTGGCCGAGGAGGTGACGCTCGCCGTACGGCGGGCGCAGCAAGACGGCGACTACAAGCGGGAGCAGGTGCTGCGTGACGTTCTCGGCCCCTCCGGGCTGTCCACGGAGGAGCTCACCGACCCGTTCCAGGAGATCTCCAACGCCTTCGGCCGCTCCATGGACGAGCGGGAGGCCAGGGTCAGGGACGCGGGGCGCGAGCCCTACTGAGCCGACGGCGCCGGCCGTACGGAAGGTTCCCGCGGGCGAGACCTTCCGTACGGCGTGATCGAGGTCAGGGCTTCGTCGGCCTCGACTGCAACGGGTTCTCCGGTATCTGCAGCGGTTCCGGAGCCGGGGCGAGAGGCACCCCGAAGGGCTCGGGGGCGCCGCGGAGAGCCGTACCCGGGATCAGGCCGAAGAAGGAACCGATGCCCATGACCAGCTTCGGATCGGTGATGCCGGTCTTGCCCAGGGCTCCTCCCATCCCGGCGTTGAACCCTCCGGACACGAGCCCGAACGTCGCGAAGTTCTTCGCCATCTCCCCGGCGGACTTCCCACCCTGGAGCATGTCGTTCACCGGGGACGGGAGCGCCCCGGCCGTGACACCGGCGGCGAAGTTCATGCGCGCGGGGTGGGCCGCGTGCGCCTTGGACCACCACGTGCTGCCGAAGGGCAGCGCGGACGCGATCCCCGCGGCATTGGTGAGCTGCGCGTATCCGAGGCTGAAAGGCTGTACGAAGGACTGGCCGTTGAGCATCCGGCCGAAGCCCGCCGTGGCGTAGCCGCCGGCCCAGGACATGCCGAACACCTTCCAGTAGTTCGAGAGGGCCGTCAGGCTGGTCTTGCCGAAGGAGTACGACTCGGACCCGTTGAGCGTCCAGGCCTTCGCGACCCTGCTCCTGCCCCCGGCGATCCCCAGGCTCCTCAGGGTGGTTCCGAGGTTCTTCAGCAGCGCGGTCAGCCTCATCATGATGTTCCCGGTGGCGACCGCGCCCTTGGCGGCGATGTTCGCGCGGGCGGCCCACGCCACGTAGGCGCCCAGGGCTCCGGCGGTGAGGGAGATGGCGACGCTGGCCGCGATGGACATCCCGATGGACTTGATGAGTTCTTCCAGCGCGCGCTTGGTCTCGTGGCTGGCCTCCGCCGCCGCGTCGAGCACCTCGGCGACGACCCTGAGGTTCTCACTGAGCGCCCTGCGCTCCTCGGGGCTGAGCTGTTTCCTGTTCACATCCTGGAAGGCCGACGACGCCGCGCCGGACCAGTCGGCCGGGGGTCTGTACGCCGTGGGCTGAAGCATCTCGTTCACGCCCTGGAGATCCCGGTCGAGCTGGCGGCAGGCCTCGGCCATCTTGGTCAGCTGCCGCTGATCCGCGTCGCTGCCCAGCGACGCGATCGCGTTGGAGAGCGTCCGGAAGAGATCTTCTATCGGATCTGCCATGCCTGCTCCTTGCGTTCCCGCACCTACCTGCGCTCCTAATAGATCATGATTTCCCTCTCATCTGTCGACAAAAGGGAAAATTGGCGCGATGGATGTCCTACTGCTGAAGGCGGGCCGTCGGCGGCTGCTCCACGCGCACCGGTGCCCGCGCGGCCGCGGGGTCGAGCACCGGGCCCTCGGGGATCAGGAGCTTGAGCTGCGCGGGGAGTGGGGCGACGTCCTCCAGCGCGTAGCCGAGGCTGCCCAGCGCCTCCGGGGACTGGATGGCGTGCCGCCGCCCCTGGTCTCCGATCAGGTAGAGCGACTGGACCGAGTCCAGCCTGTCGTTTCCCGGCAGCACTCCCACCAGGGCGCCGGTGCCGGGCGGGAGCACCACCTGGTCGGCCGCGTCCTGGTTGAACCGGCCCGCGGGCGGCGTGGGGATCCGCACGGTGCTCTCGATCGTCAGCGTGGCCCGGGTCGAGCCGCGCTCCGCGTCGGAGTAGACGGCGCAGAGCGGGTCCGTCGGATTCGGAGTGATGATCTTCGGCATGACCGTGGGAAGGCCGGCGGATTCCAGGCTGGTGGCCGACACCTTCATCCCGTTCGCGCTGGCGGCGTCCGTCTCGATCGGCCGCACCTGCCGGTCGCCGTACGCCTTCTTGCTGGCGGGGTTCTGCAACAGCAGGCTGACCTGGACGGGGGTGAGGCTCGCCAGTCCGTCGGAGAGCAGGACGTACCACTTCTCGGAGCCGCCGGCCAGCGAGGGCACCCGGTACACCCGGCCCACCGCGGACTGCTTCCCGTCGGGCCCGCGGGCCGCGCGGCCGAGGCCGGGAATCTTCGGGCCGCGGAAGTCGGCCCCGACGGGCAGTGCGTTGAGCCAGGCCGCGGGGACCTGGCGGCGCCCGCCCTCCGGCAGCGCCCGCACGCTGCCGGCCGGTACGAGCATCCGCTGGTTCGACCAGAGCAGCCAGGTGTCGTTCCCCTCCTCGACGACCATGGCGCTGTCCGTCCCGATCGGGCGGCCTCCGACGTTCATGCCGCCGACCAGTGAGGTGTACAGCCGGCGCTCGCCGCGGGTGTCCACGCCCTCCACCACGCAGGCCGACCAGGGGGCACGGACCAGTTTGCCGGGGGCGGGCAGCGACTGGGGGGCACCGGGGATGCCCACCATCGTGCCGCGCTGGAAGTCCGCGAGGGAGGCCGAGGTGACGGTGCGCACGGTCACCTCCCGCTCGCGTAGCAACAGCCGGGCGGAGGTGATGTTGGCGACCGGGAGCATCTCCTTCCGCGGCGCGCTGTAGACGAAGACCGCGCCCGACTCCTCCTCCACGATCACGGTCCCCGGCTCGGTGAGCGCGGTCGCGCCACCGGGGAAGAGCAGCCCGACTATGCCGAAGCCGACCGTCACCAGCACCGCGGCCAGCACACCGCAGAACATCGCCACGTTGAGCCTGCGCATCGGCGATTCGGGCAGGTCCGGCTCGCCCTGGAGCAGGGCCATGTTCAGGCGCTGGACCATCAGCTTGTGCGCCTGGTAGAGGTCACGACGGGTCTGCATGCCACTCCCACCTCGCCGCCTCCACCGGGGAACGATGGATGAGGAGACTCATCGCGCTCTCACCCGCCACTCTCGATCCGGGCCGGCCGCCATCCCCGGCGGTGGCCCAGCGGGGTCACCACCCTGGCCAGGACGGCCAGGAGCGCCAGCGAGAGGGAGAACAGGGCGACCCAGGCGGCGACCGCGATTCCATGGGAGTCCTCCACGGGGACCCGCGGGATCGCGTCAGCCGGCAGCGGGGCGGCCTCGTCCGGAGCGATCGCCACCGACTCCGACGGCAGGATCGCCGAGACGGCCAGCAGCGGATTGATCACTCCCTCGCCGGTCCCGACCCCGGAGCCGCCACCGGCGGTCAGCTTGATGCGCCGATGCACGGCCAGGTGGTCCAGCCCGGGGTGACGGGCGCGCACCAGCGCCACGACTCCCGCGACGTACGGCGCGGCGAAGCTGGTGCCCTCCAGGCCCTCGCTGTAGGCCCTGCCCGGCGAGGTGGAGGTGAGGTCGACGCCGGGGGCGAGCACGGAGACCGGGGTGGTGGTGCTGGAGGAGGAGGCCCTGGTGCCGTCCGGGTTGGCCGAGCCGACGGAGATGACTCCGGGATAGGCGGCCGGGTAGGCGGGCGGGGAGGTGCCGTCATCCTTGGTGACGTTGCCCGCGGCGGCCACTATCACCACGTCCTGGGCCAGGGCGTAGTTCACCACCTTCCTCAGATCGGGCTGGTCGTACGCCTTGGCCGACACGTTGATCACGTCGGCGCCGAGCCGGACGGCCCGCAGTATCGCGTGGGCCAGCGACCCCGCCTCGCCGATGTCCTTGTTCGTGTGCTTGACGGATATCAGCTTGGCCTCCGGCGCGATGCCGGCGAACGGCACTCCCTTGATCTCACTCGCCCCGATGATGCCCGCGACCTCCGTGCCGTGCCCGATGCAGTCGCCCCCGCCCGTGCCGGTGAGGTCGATCAGTGACTTTCCCATCTTCGTCAGCTGCGGGTGTGTGACGTCCACGCCGCTGTCGACGATCGCGACCGTCACCCCCGCGCCCCTGGTCAGCTTCCACACCTCCGGCAGGTTGAAGCGCCGCTGGGCCCACGACTCCCTGATGCTCTTCGTCCCGCGGGGCGGGGAGCAGTCGGCTGCGCCTCCCACCGCCCCTCCCGCCGCCGAGGCGGGGACGGGAGCGGTGACAGTCAGCGCGAGCACTCCCGCGACAAACTTCCCACCAATCATTGAAACCCCCGAAACAGGTGGACGTCAGACAGCACTCTTCATCTCTCGAAGGGCCGGGCAGAGGCTCCACACCGTCCCATGGCCACGGGTGCGTGTCGCCCGATCTCTCCCGCCCGGTTCACCTGCTCCTGGAGCCCGGCGAGCATCCGGTCGGCCGCGAGGTCGGCCGCGGGGTCGGCGGCGGGGGAGAGCGGCGTCATGCTTCTCTCCTCCCGCCGCGTTACCCGCGTTCGCCTCGGAGGTCATCCGCAGTTGGCCCAGCCCGTGCCGGTGCTGCCGCCGGGGCCGCCGCCGGAGATGCGCACGCACTTGCCCTTGGCCGGAAGGAAGACCGGGCCCGCGTAGTACTCGAAGTTGCCCCGGTCGGTTTTGGAACCGCCCCCCTGTACCTCCAGGGTGGCCCAGACCTGCGTCGCCTTTCCGACGTCGGCGGTCTTCATCGTGACCGCGCAGTTGGTGCCGGTGGAGGTGTTGTAGAGCTGGTAGGTCGTCCCGCCGCCGAACTGGGCGGACCGCTGCACGTAGTAACCCGATCCGCAGACCTGCTGCGGGCTGTAGGGGTTGGAACGCGGCGCCGGCGCCGCGGTCGGTTTCGGAGCGGCCGTGGTCGGTTTGGCGGTGGTCGGTTTGGCCGCGGGTGGTTTGGTGGTGGGCGGTGATTCCGGGGCCACGGCCGGAGGATTGGTGGTCGGCTTCGACGACGGCGGCTTGGACTGTGTCGGGGGCGGTGGCTCGGGGGCCTCCCGGGTCGGGCTCTGCTCGGACCGCGTCGGGGCCGGGGGCGGTGGCTCGGGAGTCTCCCGTGTCGGGCTCGGCTTCGGCTGCGACGTCTGCTGAGGTTCTGTGGTTCGAGGAGTCGGCTTCTGCCTTTCCCCGGCCCTGGCGGTCGGCGTCGCCCTGGCCTTCTCCGTGGCCTGGGGCGGGGGAGCCGGCGCGGCGGTCGGCGCGGCGGTCGGCAAGGGGGCGGCCGGAATCGTCGGCACCGCGGTCGGCGGTGGGGTGAGCGGATCCAGTGCCGGGGGTGTGGGGACGTCGGTGGGCAGCTGCAACGGCCCGACGTCTCCCACCCGCGGCTCCGGTGTCATGCCCCAGGGCACGGTAACCCGGTTGGCCGGGTCGTCCGTGGTGCCCTGGCCCGGATCCACATTGCTCTGGCCCGGGTCTCCGCCCGCCCCGCCCGGACCCGCACTCCCCCGGCCCGGATCTCCACCCCCCTGCCCCTGCCACTGGCTCGCCAGCGCCAGCGGGGCCCTTTCGTTCGCGGCGGCCACCTGTCCGGTGTTGCCGAGGGAGGCGTAGTTTCCGGCGGCCCAGATTCCGAGGCCGGACATCAGGGCGACCACACCGACACCGGTCACCAGCATGAGGGGGAAACCGGCGGTCTTCCGCTGCTCCCTAGCGGGTTCGGTGATCACAGTCCCGCTCATCGGAGGCGGGCTTCCCGGCAGCGGCGGTGCGTTCCAGAGCGGCGTCGCCGGCGGCTGCACCGAGGCCGGGTACAGGGCCCCGTCCTTCGCACCGGGGATGTTCCCGCCGCCCTCGGCGGGCGGCGGGGGAGCCGGCAGGAGCGTTTCCACGGGCTGCTCGCCGAGCAGCCGCAGCATGGCCGCGCCGGTGTCGGGCCGAGCCTCCGGGCGGCTGTCCAGGCAGACGGCGATGAGGGAGCGGAGCCCGGACGGGATGCCGGTCAGGTTCGCCGGGCCCTCTGGCGCCGTCTCGGGCCGCTCAAGGAGAGGCGGCTGACCGGTCGCCGCGTAGACGACCGTCGCGGCCCAGGCGAAGAGGTCCGCGGGCCTTCCGGCCACGGTGGCAGGGACCGGTGCCTGACCGGTGCCGGTCTCCGTGATCCGGGCGATGTCGCCGCCGGATCCGAACGCCGGGTGGATGTACTCGGGGGCGCGGTATCCCGGTTCGGAGCCGGTGTCGCCGAGGCCGATGTCGCAGACGCGGGGCCCGTCGGGGCCGAGGAGCACGGTGTCCGGGCTGAGGCCGCCGTGGACGAGACCGGACAGGTGGATGGCCGTGAGCGAGGTGAGCATGCTGACGGCGAGCCGTTCCAGGGCGTCCCCGCTGAGCGGTCCGTCGGTGGTCACCGTCTCGCGCAGTGAACGGCCTCCCAGGTGCTCGCGGACCACATAGGGGGAGTCGTCGAACCAGCCGACCTCAAGGAGCCGGGCGGCGTGTGCGCCGGACACGCGCCTGGCGGCGTGCAGCTCGTTGGTGATTCGTTCGCGGGTCGGTGGGTCGGTGCCCGGACAGGCCTCCAGCACGCGGATCACCCGGAGGGTGTCCTCGTCCAGTAGATGCCCCAGGTAGACGGCCTGCGTGGGGTCTTCGACGAGCCGGCCGACCAGGAGGTGGACGCCGATGCGCTTCGGATCTTCTTGCAGCAAAGGGTGCAAATCGCCCACGGGGGTTCCTATCGGCTCAAGTCTCTATATGTGTATTTATCGCTTTATCAGGCACCATCAAATCAAATCTGACCCATCCGGATCACCGTTTTCATCCGTTCTTCATGCTCTTTTGCCTGTCGGGGGTGGGATGACTGGTTTCATTTGCTTATCGGAGTAATGGCGAGATTGCTGCCGGTGACAAGGACGGTCAACCTCATCCGCCTGACACACCGCACCGGCACCGGGAACCGGCCGGTGAGGCCGTACGAGGAGAGGTCACTCAGGGCGGGGACGGGATCCGGCGGTCCTAAGCTGGCCAGGGTGGGTGAGCCGGGCGGACGCCGGTGAGCGTCGCCCACGTCCCAACGCGAAACCAGGAGCAGTCTTGAGCCAGTACCCATGGGGTGAGGCGACCGCCACCGGCATCGGGTCGCATCCGGGGGAGGACCACGCCGAGGCGGTCAGGGTGGTCCTCGGCGAGTCGCCCGCGCTGCCGTACCTGCCGGAGCTGCCCGCCCGGGGCGTCGGCGCCGACATGATCGGGCGCACCGCGTCGCTCCTGCTGGAGATGCCCGTGGAGGTACAGCCGTCGGGCTGGCGGTTCGCCGACCGGCCGGGCCGTGACTTCAAACGCGCCCGCGACCATCTCATCCGCGACCTCGACGCCCTGGAGGAGGCGGCCCAGGGGTACGAGGGGCCCTTCAAGATCCAGGTGTGCGGGCCGTGGACGCTGGCCGGAGCGGTCGAGCTCAGGCACGGCGACAAGACGCTCGCCGACCCGGGGGCGGTGCGCGATCTGGTGGAGTCCCTGGCCGAGGGGCTCGCCGCGCACGTCGCCGACGTGCGCCGCAGGGTGCCGGGAGCCTCGCAGATCGTGGTGCAGATCGACGAGCCGGGGCTGCCGGGCGTTCTCGCGGGCACGGTGCCGACCGCCTCGGGCTTCGGGCGGCTGGCCGCGGTCGACCGTCAGGTCGCCGCGGACCGGCTCGGCGCGGTGTTCCCCGCGGGGACGTTCGCCGTCGTGCACTGCTGCGCCCCCGCCGTGCCCTTCCGCGTGCTGCGCGCGGCGGGCGCGGCGGGCGTCTCGCTCGACGCCCACCTGCTGAACAGGCGCGACGAGGACGTGATCGGGGAGACCGTCGAGGCGGGGACGGCTCTCTTCCTCGGTGTCGTGCCGGGGACGGACGCGAGGCTCCCCGACGTCGGAGTGGTCGCCGGACCGGCCGTCGAGCTCTGGCGCCGTCTCGGCTTCCCCGCCGGGACGCTGGCCTCGCAGGTGGTGCTCACCCCGGCCTGCGGCCTGGCCGGGGCCTCGCCCGCCTACGCCAGGGCGGCCCTGGCCACCTGCCGCAAGGCCGCCCGGGTGCTGCAGGACGACCCCGGCGAGTGATCCCGGCCGCCGGGGGCTTCAACTCGGGGTAAGGAAGGACGCGGACTGTCGGTGCTCGAGGATACGTTTGGCTTGGCCGACGACGAGGGGAGAAGCGGCGATGGGCGCTGAGGTCGAGGGCGTGCCGGTGCGGGCGTTGGAGCGGCACGCGGAGCTGACCGAGCTGGTCGAGGAGGCCAACTGGCGCTACCACGTGCTCGACTCGCCCACCGTGAGCGACGCCCAGTACGACGGGTGGATGCGCGAGCTGCGCGAGCTGGAGGAGGAGAGCCCGACCCTCCGCACGCCCGACTCCCCCACCCAGAAGATCGGCGCGCCGATCTCCAGCGATTTCAATCCGGTCAAGCACCTGCAGCGGATGGAGAGCCTCGACAACGCTTTCAACGCCGAGGATCTCGCCGCCTGGCGGGCGAGGGCCGAGCGGCTGGCCGAGCGCGACCCCGCGCCCTACCTGTGCGAGCTGAAGATCGACGGTCTGGCGATCGCACTGGTCTACGAGAAGGGCCGCCTGACCAGGGGGGCCACCAGGGGCGACGGCCGCGTCGGTGACGACGTGACGGCCAACGTCCGCACGATCGCCAACGTGCCGCACCGCCTGACCGGCGACGACGTGCCCGACCTGGTGGAGGTCAGGGGCGAGGTCTACATCCCGGTCGAGGAGTTCAGGAAGCTCAACGAGCAGCTGGTCGAGACGGGCAAGGCGCCGTTCGCCAACCCGCGCAACTCCGCGGCGGGTTCCCTGCGGCAGAAGGATCCGCGCGTCACCGCGCAGCGGCCGTTGCACATGATCGTCCACGGGATCGGCAAGTGGGAGGGGACCGCCCCGCCCCGCACCCAGTCGGAGATCTACGACCGGCTCGCGGCGTTCGGCCTGCCGGTCAGCGACCTCTACCGGGTCGTCGACGACCTTGAGGGCATCAACGCCTTCATCGACTTCTACAACGAGCACCGTCACGACCCGGCCTACGAGATCGACGGCGTCGTGGTCAAGGTCAACCGCATCGAGCTCCAGCACAACCTGGGCTCCACCAGCCGGGCCCCCCGCTGGGCGATCGCCTACAAGTATCCTCCCGAGGAGGTCAACACCAGGCTCCTCGACATCCAGGTCGCGGTGGGCCGCACCGGCAGGGTCACGCCGTACGGGGTCATGGAGCCGATCGTGGTGGCCGGCTCCACCGTCGAGCGGGCCACGCTGCACAACGCCTCCGAGGTCGCGCGAAAGGGGGTGCTGATCGGCGACACCGTGGTGCTGCGCAAGGCGGGCGACGTCATCCCCGAGATCGTCGGTCCGGTCGTCGACCTGCGCGACGGCACCGAGCGGGCGTTCGTGATGCCGGAGCGCTGCCCGGAGTGCGACACCGAGCTGGCGTACGAGAACGAGGGCGACGCCGACCTGCGCTGCCCCAACACCAGGGCGTGTCCCGCCCAGCTCCGCGAGCGCATCTTCTTCGCGGCCGGCCGCAGGGCCTTCGACATCGAGGGGCTGGGGTACGTGGCGGCCACCGCGCTGACCCAGCCGCTGCCGCCGCAGGAGCCGCCGGTCCGCACCGAGGCAGACCTGTTCGATCTGACGATCGAGCAGTTGCTGCCGATCAGGTCGGTGGTCCGCGATCCCGACACCGGGCTGCCCAAGACCGATCCGGAGGGCGGCGAGCAGAAGATCGTCACCTTCTTCGCCAACCAGAGCGGCGAGCCGAGCAAGAACGCCGAGAAGATGCTGGAGCAGCTGGAGAAGGCCAAGAGCCAGCCGGTCTGGCGGGTGCTCGTCGCGCTCTCCATCCGGCATGTCGGCCCCCCGACCGCCCAGGCGATCGCCGCGGAGTTCGGTTCCATCCACGCGATCGCGAAGGCCTCCGAGGAGGAGCTCGCCGCGGTCGAGGGCGTCGGCCCGCGGGTGGCCGCGGCGATCCGCGACTGGTTCGAGGTCGACTGGCACCGGGAGATCATCAAGCGCTGGGCGGACGCCGGGGTCCGGATGGTCGACGACCCGCCGGCCGAGCAGCTCCCGCAGACCCTGGCCGGGCTGACCTTCGTGGTGACCGGCACGCTCGCCGACTTCACCCGCGACGAGGCCGGTGAGGCCCTGGCCGCCCGAGGTGGCAAGGTCGCGGCGTCGGTGTCGAAGAAGACCTCCTTCGTGGTGGTCGGAGAGAACGCGGGTTCCAAGTTCGACAAGGCCGTGAAGCTCGGCGTGCCGATCCTCGACGAGGCCGGTTTGCGAGTCCTGCTGGCCGAGGGGCCCGAGGCGGCGGCGGAGGTGACGGTGCGGCCCGAGGAGTGACCGGACCGCCCCGCCGCCGTGCGCAAGAACGCGTGAATTTTCAGTGACGGACCGTGCGCAATCGGTTTCGCGAAGTGGCCCGTAGGCCGTACTCTCCCATAGTGAACTAATGGGGGTTTTGTTACTCATGGCCGACCCAACCGACACTCGCGATACCGGACCGCGTCTGGGATCGCCCCTCTGGGCCTATCTCGCCGCCGTCATCTCGGTCGGGTTCGTCGTCCTGGTCGTGTCTCAGCTGCGCATGGACACGACCGAGATCGTGGAACTCGCCCGAAGCCCGCTGTTCTGGATGCTCACGGTCCTGGTCGTGCTGGGCGAGTTGCGGCCGGTGGTCCTGTCGTCGTCGCTGACCGTGGGCGGCACCTACCCGTCGACCATGTTCACCTTCGCCGCGCTGCTCCACTACGGCCTGCCGATCGCGGTGCTGCTGCAGGCGGTCGCCATGGTCGTCAACGGGGCGGTCACCCGTAAGGCGTGCCACCGGGTCATGTTCAACATCGCCCAGGTGACACTGGCCTGCACCGCCGCCGGGGTGGTGCTCGGCCTCTTCGGCGACCAGCCCGTCACGGTGGGCGCCGGGGTGCCCGACGGCGCCGACCTGCTGGCGATCGGGCTGGCCGGGCTGGCCTACTTCGTGGTCCGGGCCGCGCTGGTCTCCGGCGCGGTGGCGCTGCACGAGCGCAGGTCGATCCACCGGGTGATCAAGACCACGATCGGTCACCAGAGCCTCGTCTACGCCGGGCTGCTCGGCCTGGCCCCGCTCGTCGTGGTGGTGATGAACCACTCGCCGGCCCTGGTGCCGCTCTTCCTGGCGCCCATGCTGGCCGTCTACTTCACGGCCAGCATGTCGGTCCGCCGCGACCACCAGGCGATGCACGACGGCCTGACCGGGCTGCCCAACCGCAAGATGCTCGTGCTCAGCACGGAGGAGGCGCTCGCCGAGGCGCGGGAGGGCGAGCGGGTCGGCCTGTTCCTGCTCGACCTCGACCGGTTCAAGGAGATCAACGACACCCTTGGGCACCCGGTCGGCGACCGGCTCCTGCAGATGGTCGCGCACCGGCTCACCCACAGCGTCCGTCCTGGCGACGTGGTGGCCCGGCTCGGCGGCGACGAGTTCGCCGTCCTGCTGCCCTCGGTCAGGGACGCCGCGGCGGCCAGGGAGGTGGCGGCGCGCCTGCGGGTGGCGATCACCGAGCCGGTACGGCTGGAGGGCATGAGCTTCGACCTGGACGCCTCGTTCGGCATCGCCATCTACCCCGACCACGCACCGGACTTCGAGATGCTCCTGCAACGCTCCGACGTGGCGATGTACCTGGCGAAGGAGAGCAGGACCGGGGTCGAGATCTATGCCGCCGACAAGGACCGCAACAGTCCCGAGCGGCTCACCCTCCTCGGTGACCTGCGCAGGGCCATCGACCGCTCCGAGCTGCGGCTGCACTACCAGCCCAAGCTCGACCTGTCGGGAGGGCAGGTGCGGGGCGTGGAGGCGCTGCTGCGATGGCGCCACCCGGAGCGGGGGATGATCTCCCCGGGAGAGTTCGTGCCGATGGCCGAGCAGTCGTATCTGATGCGCCACCTCACCGGATACGTCATCGACGCGGCCCTGGAGCAGGCCGCCCACTGGTGGCACACCGGCCTGCACGAGCAGATCTCCGTCAACGTCTCGGCCCGCGACCTTCTCGACTCGGCGCTCTCCGACCAGCTGGGAGCGGGCCTGGCGCGATACCGGCTGCCGCCCAAGGCGATCCAGCTGGAGGTCACCGAGCGCATCCTGATGACCGACCAGGCGTACACCGCCGACGCGGTCCGCGCCCTGGCCTCGCTGGGTGTGCCGCTCGCGCTCGACGACTTCGGCACCGGGTACTCCTCGCTGGTCCGCCTGCAGCGTCTGCCGGTGGCCGAGGTCAAGATCGACTCCTCGTTCGTCCGCCGGATCGGCGAGTCCAAGGACGACGAGCGGATCGTCCGCTCGATCGTCGATCTGGTCCGCTCCCTCGGCCTGCGTTCGGTCGCCGAGGGCGTCGAGTCGGCCGAGGTGGCCGAGCGCCTGGCGGACATGGGGTGCGATCTGGGCCAGGGCTGGCTGTTCGCCAAGCCCATGTCGGCCGCGGACGCGACAGTATGGTTGCGCAAGCATCGAGGGCTCGCCCCGCACGACTTCGGCTTCCTGCGCCCCACCGAGATCCTCAACCCCCAGCGGGCCTAGCTCCCGGATCTTCTGCCTGCCGCGGCCGGACGGTCGGTGCCTCGCACGTGCCGCGGTGGCCGGTGACAATCCGGCGAGGCGGGACCTGACCGTTCTGTCCCGCGAGTTTTCCGTCCAGGTCCTGGGCGATGGCGGTCGCCGTCGGGTACGGCGCGGGTATCACATCCGGCCGGCCAGAACCCGGCCGCCATGGCCGGCACCGGTTCCGTGTCACGTTGTGTCACATCCGTTTGTCGGGCATTAAAACGTTCTTGACATAGGTGCGCAAGATCCCGCTTTGGCGGCGATTCTCCAGTGGGACGGGGCCGCGATCGCGGGGCGCCCGGGACCGAAGGCGAGGTGGAACGTGATTCGGGGTGCGAGCTGGGACGCCGGTGCACCGGTGCCCCTGACCTGCCGGGCGGGAACGTTTCAAGCCGGGCCCGCGGCGCGCCTCCGCGACCCGATGCCCATGGCGGCGACGTGGATCATCGGGCCTCCCGGCAGTAAAACGTTTCGCAATCTCCCGGCGGACAGGGGCACGGCGCGGCCGATGTACGGCGATCTCGGCGGGCGACGGCAACCGGCTCAGGGCCTCCCGGATCGGTGCGCACCGGACAGGCCGGGAGCCGATTTCTCCGGCCTGGCGGGCCGGGGGCGGTCTGACCGCTTCGAGTAAGAGATCTTCGGTTGGTTGCGACGGTGTTAATGAGTCGGGACCCTCAGGTCGCGAGCCATAGGATGACAGTGTCCAATTGCCATTCCACGAAACGGGTTCAACGACTCATGTCCGCCATAACCCGCGACGAGGTCGCTCACCTCGCCCGGCTGTCCCGGCTGGCGCTGGCCGACGAGGAGCTCGACCACTTCGCCGCCCAGCTCGATGTGATCATCGGTGCGGTCGCCCGCGTCGCCGAGGTGGCGGCCGACGACATCCCGCCGTCCTCGCACGCGTTGCCGCTCACCAACGTCTACCGCCCCGACGAGGTGCGGCCAGGACTGACGCCGGAACAGGCGCTGTCAGGCGCCCCGGCAGTCGAGGACGACCGCTTCCGCGTGCCGCGCATCCTTGGGGAGGAAGCATGAGCCTCATCCACAAGACCGCCGCGGATCTGGGCGCGCTGATCGCCGCCGGAGAGGTCTCCGCCGTCGAGGTCGCCCAGGCCCATCTCGACCGGATCGCCGCCGTCGAGCCGCAGGTCAACGCCTTCCTCCACGTCAACGCCGAGACGACCCTGGAGCAGGCGCGGGCCGTCGACGCCCGCCGGGCCGCCGGCGAGGAGCTCGGCCCGCTGGCCGGCGTGCCGATCGCGCACAAGGACGTCTTCACCACCGTCGACATGCCGACCACGGCTGGATCCAAGATCCTTGAGGGCTATCGCCCGCCGTACGACGCCACCGTGACCCGCCGTCTGCGCGAGGCCGGCCTGGTGATCCTCGGCAAGACCAACCTGGATGAGTTCGCGATGGGCTCCTCCACCGAGAACTCCGCCTACGGCGCCACCCGCAACCCGTGGGACCTGTCCCGCATCCCCGGCGGCTCCTCCGGCGGCTCGTCCGCCGCGGTCGCCGCCTACGAGGCCCCGCTGTCCACCGGCACCGACACCGGCGGCTCGATCCGCCAGCCCGCCGCGGTCACCGGCATCGTGGGCATGAAGCCGACCTACGGCGGCTCGTCCCGCTACGGCCTGATCGCCTTCGCCAGCTCGCTCGACACGCCGGGCCCCTTCGCCCGCAACGTGCTGGACGCCGCGCTGCTGCACGAGGCGTTCTCCGGCCACGACGTGATGGACGCGACCTCCGTCGACGCCCCGGTGCCCTCGGTCGTGGCGGCGGCGCGCAACGGCGACGTGGCCGGGCTGCGCATCGGCGTGGTCAAGGAGTTCGGCGGCGACGGCTACCAGGCGGGTGTGCTCGCGCGCTTCCACGAGACCGTGGAACTGCTGGAGTCGCTGGGCGCGAAGGTCTTCGAGGTCTCCTGCCCCTCGTTCACCACCGCCCTCCCGGCGTACTACCTCATCGCCCCCTCGGAGTGCTCCTCCAACCTGGCCCGCTTCGACGCCATGAGGTACGGCCTGCGCGTCGGCGACGACGGCACGCGCAGCGCCGAGGAGGTCATGGCCCTGACCAGGGCGCAGGGCTTCGGCCCCGAGGTCAAGCGCCGCATCATCCTCGGCACGTACGCGCTGTCCAGCGGTTACTACGACGCCTACTACGGCCAGGCGCAGAAGGTCCGCACGCTCATCGCGCGCGACTTCGAGGCCGCCTTCCAGCAGGTGGACGTGCTCATCTCGCCGACGACGCCCACCACGGCGTTCCCGATCGGCGAGCGCGCCGACGACCCCATGGCGATGTACCTGGCCGACCTGTGCACCATCCCGACCAACCTGGCGGGCAACGCGGCCATCTCCGTGCCGTGCGGCCTGGCGGACGAGGACGGCCTGCCGGTCGGTCTGCAGATCATGGCTCCGGTGCTCGGCGACGACCGCTGCTACCGGGTCGGTGCCGCGGTCGAGCAGGCCCTCCAGGCGCGGTGGGGCGGCAGCCTGCTGTCCAGAGCCCCGGAGCTATAAGGGTTTTCTGGATTTCGGGGCGAGGGGGCGACAGGTGACAGGGAGAACGGCGGCATGATCACTCGGATCGAGATCGACGGGTTCAAGTCCTTCTTGAGCTTCGATCTCGATGTGCCGCCCTTCCTCGCGCTGGTCGGACCCAACGCGAGCGGCAAGTCGAACCTCTTCGACGCCGTGGGGTTCGTGGCGGCCGAGATCGAGGGGCCGGGCGGGCTGCTGGGCGCGACCCGCGGGCTGCCGGGCGAGCAGTTCCACCGGGTCGCCCACGGTTCCGCCGTGGGCGGGTTCGTCGTCTCGGTGGAGGCGCTGGTCACCCCGGAGCCCGGCTCCGTGGTGCCGGTCAGGTTCGACGTGGGTGCGGAGATGGTGCTGAAGATCCCCAGATCCAGCGGGGCCGTCGTCAGCCATGTGGCCCAGCGGATCCCGCACGAGCTGCTGGATCTCCTGGTCGAGGACCCGGATCCGGAGGGCACGCCCCGCCGTACGGTCTCCTCGTGGCGCCGCTATTCGCCGTCCCCGGCGGCGATGCGCCGCCGCTGCCCCTCGGCCAACCGGGGACCGCTCGCGGCCGACGGCGCGAACCTGGCCGCGGTGCTCGGGCGGATGGCCGGTACGGAGGCGCTGGCCGACCTCGTGGTCGACCTCGCGGGTGTGCTCCCCGACGTCACCGGGCTGGTGCCGCGCACCGACCGGAGGGAATGCTCCTTCGACCTGCTCGTCGACGGCCAGGGAGCGGTGCCGGCCACGCTGCTCTCCGACGGCACCCTGCGGGTCCTCGGCCTGCTGACCGCCCTGCACGACCCCGACCACCCGGGCACGCTGCTGGTGGAGGAGATCGAGAGCGGCGTCCATCCGGGGCGCCTCGGCGAGCTGCTGCGGCGGGTGCGCCAGAGGACCTCCGGGCCGGGGGGGGCCGAGCCGCCGCGGCAGGTGATCCTCACCAGCCAGTCCCCGATCGTCGTCGCGGAGGTCTACCGGACCGAGCCGGACGCGCTGACGTTCCTCGACACCGCGGTCCGCGTCGACCCCGACAACGACCGGGTGTCGCGGGTGACCGTGGCCAAGCCGATCCAGCCGGACGGTGAGCCGGGCACGTTCGTCTCACCCCGGCAGGTCCGCAAGTACCTGGGTGCGGCCGCATGAGCCGCCCGCTGGTTCCTGGACTCATCGCGGAGGGGGAGACCGACGAGGGCTTCCTCAGCATCGTGATCGCCAGGCAGCTGCGCGAGCTCACCTGGATGTCACCGTACGCGGTGGACGTCAAGGAGACCGAGGTCGTCTCCCACGACCGGGAGCACATGGTCACCGCGCTGGAGGAGCTCGCGGCCGACTGCCACCTGCTCTTCACCCACGACGACGGGCGGGAGCGCCGCCGTAGCGACGGCGTCCGCTATCACTCGCACTACCTGGTGCCGGTGATCGGACTTGGCGACACCGAGGCCTGGCTGCTCGCCGACCGCGCGGTGTGGGCGGGGCTGGCGGGCAGTGACCTCGGCGGGCTGCCCACGCGGCCCCGCGACGTCGAGAGGATCGCCGATCCCGCGGGGGTGCTGGCCGCGACCGTCCCCCGGCGTGGCAAGCCGGTCCGCGACTACTTCGAATACATAGGACGCAACATCGATCTCGCCGTCCTGGCCCAGGTGCCCGCCTACGCGAACTGGGTGGCCGAGACGAGGAACGCTTTGAAGGGACTTGGTTACCTGTGAGTGCTGAGAGAATCCGACGCAGTGAGCGTAGTGGCGCGCGAGGGACGAGCGTTCCGCGTAGCGAGGGAGGAGTGGTGAACGACAGTGAGCGCTGAGACACTGATGCCGTACGACGAGGCGCTGGAGCGCTTCGAGCCGGTGCTGGGCCTGGAGACGCATGTCGAGCTGGGCACGGCGTCGAAGATGTTCTGCGGCTGCCCGACCACGTTCGGCGCCCCGCCGAACACGCACGTCTGCCCGGTCTGCCTGGCGCTGCCCGGTTCGCTGCCCACGACCAACGCCGCCGCGATCGAGTCGACGATCCGTATCGGCCTGGCGCTCAACTGCTCCATCGCCGAGTGGTGTCGGTTCGCCCGGAAGAACTACTTCTATCCGGACATGCCGAAGAACTACCAGATCAGCCAGTACGACGAGCCGCTTTGCTTCGACGGCTACCTCGACGTCGAGGTCGACGGCAGGACGGTGCGGATCGAGATCGAGCGCGTCCACCTGGAGGAGGACACCGGCAAGTCCACCCATGTGGGCGGCGCGACCGGCCGCATCCACGGGGCCGACTACTCGATCGTCGACTACAACCGGGCCGGCATCCCGCTGGTGGAGATCGTCACCAAGCCGATCCCGGGGACCGACAGGCTCGCTCCCGAGATCGCCCGCGCCTACGGAACCGAGTTGCGCGAGGTCATGCGCGGCCTCGGCGTCTCGGACGTACGCATGGAGGAGGGCTCCATGCGCTTTGACGTCAACGTCTCGCTCATGCCGCGCGGCTCCTCGGAGTGGGGCACCCGCACCGAGACCAAGAACGTCAACTCGCTGCGCAGCGTCGAGCGCGCCGTGCGGGGTGAGATCGAGCGCCAGGCCGCGATCCTGGCCGATGGCGGCCGGATCATCCAGGAGACCCGCCACTTCCACGAGAACACCGGCACCACCACCTCGGGACGGTCCAAGGAGGAGGCGCAGGACTACCGCTACTTCCCCGAGCCCGACCTGGTGCCGATCGCCCCCGACCCCGCCTGGGTCGCCGAGCTCAAGACGACCCTGCCGGAGCTGCCGGGCGTGCGGCGCAAGCGGCTCCAGCAGGAGTGGGGCGTGTCGGACCTGGACATGACGTCCATGCACAACGCCGACGCCATCGGCCTGGTCGAGGCGACGGTCGCCGCCGGGGCCCCGCCCGCGGACGCCCGCAAGTGGTGGATGGGCGAGCTGGCCCGCCGTGCCAACGAGGCGGGGCTCTCGCTGAGCGCGCTGCGGATCACCCCGGACCAGATCGCCAGGGTGTGCGCGATGGTCGCCGGGGGAGCGCTGAACGACAAGCTGGCCCGCCAGGTGCTGGAGGGCGTGCTGAACGGCGAGGGCTCCCCAGACGAGGTGGTGGCCGCCCGCGGCCTGCAGATCGTCAACGACGAGGGCGAGCTGATGGAGATCATCGACCAGGTCCTGGCCGGCAACGCCGACGCGGCGGACAAGGTCCGCAACGGCAAGGTCGCCGCCGTCGGCGCCCTGGTCGGCGGTGTCATGAAGGCCAGCCGGGGCAAGGCCGACGCGGGCCGGGCCAGGGAGCTCATCCTGGAGCGCCTCGGCGTCTCCGGGTAGGTCGCGCGAAGGGTTTCCGGGGAGCCGATGCGAAGGATCCCGGGCGCGCTTTTCAGCTGGTCCGGCAGGATGCTGTGAACGGTGCCCCCGTCCCTCCGACGGGGGCACCGTCGCGACCGCCGTGCTCGGAGTGCCGTCCGGGTTCCGTACCGGCCGCCGGGCGGACCCGCGGAGCGAGGTCAGGCGGGGGCGGTCTGGGCGGCGACGAGTTGTGCGTACTTGCCGCCGGTGGCCATCAGCTCGTCGTGGGTGCCGCGTTCCACGATGCGGCCGGAGTCGACCACCAGGATCAGGTCGGCGTCCCGGATCGTGCTCAGGCGGTGGGCGATGACGATCCGGGTCTGGGTGAGCCAGAACAGGTTGGACTCGATGGTCGCCTCGGTGGCGCCGTCCAGGTTGCTGGTGGCCTCGTCGAGCAGCAGGATCTTCGGCCGGGGCAGGATGGCGCGGGCCAGGGAGAGCCGCTGGAGCTGGCCGCCGGAGAGACCGCCGCCGTCGGTCAGCACCGTCTCGTACCCCATCGGCATCGCCATGATCTCCTCGTGCAGCGCCGCCACCTCGGCCGCGGCGACCACCCGTTCCAGGGGCGCGTCGGGAAAGTTCAGCGCGATGTTCTCCCGGATCGAGCCGTTGAACAGGGAGGTGCTCTGGCCGACCACGCCGAACTGGCGGCGCAGGGTGCGCAGGTTGAGCTCGGAGGCCGGGACGCCGTCGTAGAGGATCTCGCCCTCCACCGGGGTGTGCAGCGTCAGTAGCAGCCTGGCCAGCGTGCTCTTGCCCGAGCCCGAGGCGCCCACCAGGGCGACCTTCTGCCCCGGCCGGATGGAGACCGAGACGTCCCGCACCACCCACGGGCCGCGGGGGTCGTGCCGGAAGCCCACGCCGCGCAGCTCCACCGCGCCGCGCAGCCGCAGCACCTCGATGCCCTCGCTGGGCTCGGGCTCGGAGGCCAGGATGTCGGACAGGCGGTCGAAGTGCGCGCCCACCTGCTGCAGGCTCTGCAGGCCGGTCATCAGCGAGCCGAGCGGGGTCAGGGCGCCGAGCGCGATGGCGTTGAGCGCGATCAGCGCGCCCACGGTCAGCTGCCCGTCGAGGACCCGCCACGCGCCGAGCCAGAGCAGCCCGAGCGGGGCGATCACCCGGGTCGCGGACAGCGCGGCCTCCACCAGGCCCTGGGTGAGGCCGCTGCGCACGTCGGCATTGAGCTGCTGGGCGAATTGAGCCGACCACTGCTCCACCGCCCGGTTCTCGGCTCCGGACGCCTTCAGCGTCTCGATGCCGGTGATGGCCTGGATGAGGCTGCTCTGCGACGCGGAGAAGGCGGTCAGTTCCTGCTGGGTGAGCAGGTTGATCCGGCGGGTGGTGGCCAGCACCAGCAGCCCCTGAAAGGCGATCACGCCGGTCAACGCCAGCCCGAAGACGGGGTCCCAGACGTACACGAGCACGAGGTAGCCGACGGCGAGCGGACCGTCCAGCAGCGCCGCCACGATCTGGCCGGTGAGGATGTCGCGCAGCGTGGAGACGCTGGCGGCCCGGGTCAACAGGTCGCCCTTGCCGCGCTGCGCGAAGTAGCGGTACGGCAGCGTCACCAGGTGGCCGATCACCCCCTCGGTGAGCTCCTGGTCGGCGCGGGCCCGTACCGCCACCAGCAGTGCCACCCGCAGGTAGCCGATCACGAACTGGGCCAGCCCGGCCAGCAGCACGGCCCCGCCCAGCAGGGGCAGCAGGTCCGCGCCCCGGGTCGGGATGATCCTGTCGATCAGCAGCTGGGAGAAGAAGGGCAGGGCCAGCCCCAGCAGCTGTAGCAGCAGCGAGGCCGCGACGACCTGCGCGAGCAGGCCGCGCCGACGCCGGAACAGGGTCCGGACGAACTCGCGCCGCCAGGCGCTCGCCATCGAGGACGTACCGCGACGGAACCCCTCGCTGGGTTCGAAGACCAGCAGCACGCCGGTGAACCCGGCGCTGAACTCCTCCGCGGTCAGCCTGCGGCGGCCCTGCCCGGGATCGACGAGGTCCACCCGGTCGGGCGACCAGCGCTCGACCACCACGAAGTGCCTGAACTCCCAGTGCGCGACCGCGGGGAGCGGAACGCGCGCCAGGTCCTCGGGCGCGAGTGAGAAGGCGCGCGCCTTCAGGCCGTGCTCGCGGGCGCCGTCCACGATGGCCTTGGCGCTCAGGCCGTCCCTGCCGACCTGGAGCTGTTCGGACACCTGGTGCAGGGTGGTGCGCTGGCCGTGGTGGCAGAGCACCATGGCCAGGCACGCGGCGCCGCACTCGGTGACGGTGTTCTGCAGCAGGACCGGTACGCGATTCCTCATCCGCCGACTCCCAGCGCGAGCGCGATCAGCGTGGCGCCGGCCGCCAGGACGGCGGCCACCAGGATCCACAGCAGCAGGAACGACGGGCCGCTGATCACCAGCGGCATCCGGGCGGCGGGGCGGGCCTCGGCATGCCGGCGCAGCGCCTCCGCCCGGTAGATGGGCCGTCCCGGCGGGCCGCCTCCGGGAGGGGACTCCGCCGGCTGCCCTCCCGGAGGCGCTGACGGGGAATGCGGCCGGTGGCCGGGCGGGGGCGTCGGCGGGGCCGCCGCCGGGGGGCGCTGCGGAGGGGCCGGAGGTGAGTACGGCGCCTGGGGACGGTACCCCTCGGTGTCCTCCCAGTGGCCGGCCCGGTGCCGGCCGGGTGCGGGGACGGCCTGGGTGCGGTCCGGGTCGATCACGACCAGTGCCATTCGACCGTGGCCGCGGCGCGGCGCTCCGCCAGCCAGCCGGCGAACGCGGCGCGTCCGGCGGCGGCCAGTGTCTCCCGGTCGTCGGTGGCCGGGCTCCTGTGCAGGACGGCGCCGGTCAGGAAGCCGCCGTCCGGCAGCTCCACCGGGCCGACGATCCCGCCGGGCGGCGTACCGCGCAGGGGCGCGGGCAGATCCGCCTCCCAGCGGGTCGCGAAGGTCACCGTGGCCTCCCCGGTGTCCCCGAGCGAGGCCAGACCGGTCAGGAGGTCGGACACGGTGCCGGCGGTCACCTTCTCCTCGCCGGTGACCCACACGGCCCTGACCCGGGCGAAGTCGCCGGGGCTCGCGGCCAGGTGGGCCCGGGCCAGTTCCGCCTCCTTGCCCTGGCGGAACCGGCGGCGGCGGGCGATCCCGGTGATGTACGCCTCGAACTGCTCGCCCGACATACCGGCCTCGGCCATCCAGGCCAGGGTCGACTCGCGGTCGTGCAGTCCCCGGCCCCTGCGGAACTCATCGGCCGTGGCCTGGAGGTCGGCGGCGCTGAGCGGTTCGGTCTCGTCGACGGCCTCGACGAGCAGGCACTGGTCGACGATCTCCTGGTACGGCGACGCGTCCCGCCGGGAGAGCGAGCGCAGCATGGTCAGCGCCTGGGGGACCGTCACGTCCACGTCGTTGACGCTGACCAGGTGCCCGGCCGCCCAGTGCGTCGAGTGGTCGATCAGCCAGGGCACCCCGTCCTCGGGCGGGGCGGTCAGCGCGACAGTGCCGCCGTCGGGATGGTCGAGGAGCAGGTCGTAGTCGACCACCGGGGTCCCGGGTCGTCGGTCGACGACGAGCTGTGCCCGGATCTCCGGATGCCGCGCCGCCCACTCGCCGACCGCGCGGCGGGCGTCGGCGACGCCCACGCGGCGGCGGGGCAGCGAACGTAGCAGGGAGACCCCGGATTGCAGGGCCTTCGCGAAATCGGTCACGGTGTTCCTCCGTCAATGAGCCAGCCCGCGATCGCGTCGCTGACGGGCAGCCCGGTCCACAGCTCGACGAACCCCCACGCGCCGTTGGAGTTCAGCTCCAGGAAGACGTACTCGCCGCCGGGGGTGACGATGAAGTCCAGTGCCGCGTAGGTCAGGCCGACGTCGGCGACCAGCCGGGCGCAGCGCGACGCCACCTCTGTGGGCATCTCGTGCACGCCGTACCTGACCCGGTCGTTGTCGTAGTGCCGCCAGTCGTCCCTGGCCGCCCGGGATCCCGACGCGTCGATCTCGGCCGCGAACACCCGCGCCCCCACGACGATCACCCGCAGCTCGACCGCCTTGGGGACGTAGGGCTGCAGGATGACCGGCTCGTGCTGGATCCGGTGCCGGGAGGTCAGGTGGCGGCGGGTGACCACCGTCGTGAACGCGCGGTGCTCGGCGCCGTCGACCTGGAACGGCTCGGCGGTGATCTGTTTGGCGACCAGCCGCCCCTCCGCCGACTCGTACGCGCCCGCCAGCTCCGCGGGGTCGTTGGTGTAAACCGTGTCGGGTACGGAGAAGCCCAGTTCGATCGCCCGCGCCATATGGAAGATCTTGTTATGCGCGCGAAGCTCGTCCGCCCGGCGGCCGGGCAGCCAGCGCGCGGGTAGCAGGCTCCACACCCCGTCCAACATGAACTCCGCCTGCATGTCGATGTGCGCGCGGTGGCTCGGCTCGGTCACGATCGGGGCGGCGGAGGGGCCGCTCGGCCGGCTCCGCCAGACCGCGGTGATCTGGGACAGGTCGACCGTTCCCGCACCGGTGTCCAGCAGCAGCCGCCGCTCCCCGCCGGTGAACGACGCGGTGATCCGGCTGCGCCCGGGAAAGTCGCCGCTGTCCCACCACAGCACCGGTGTCCCGGTGCCGTCTGACCCCGCCGGCCGGGCACCGCGCCGCCGGAGCGCGGACAGCACCCGCTCGACGGCCCCGTCCCCGCGCTTGCTGATGATCAGAATCACTGTCAGGTCCCGTCTTGAAGGCGCGGTGGAGCATGTCGCCCTGCTCCACCGCGCCGCCCTCATGTGATGCGCCGGCATCCGGGAGCGCTCCCCGCCTCGCGGCGGGCGGATCCCGGATGCCGGGGATACGGCCCGATCAGCTGACCCACCCGCAGGCGCCACCACCGGCCGGTAGGTCGGCACCTACGACGGCATGCCGCCGGAAACCTCGCCCAGCCGGGCGTCGGCCGACTCGGCCCCTCGAAGGGCAGGTCGCCGGCAATGATCTCCGTCATGATCACTTCTTCCGGCCAGGCCTCCGGGGCTTGGTCGTGTGATCAGCGCGATGGAGTCCGGGCTAGGCCACTCGCTCCCACTCGCAGGCCTTGCCGTTCTTGTAACCGGTGATCTGCCAGATCTCCATGGACAGGCCACCGGCGACCTGGCCCAGCTGGGCCTCGGTCAGCTCGGCCCCCTCGAAGGGCAGGTCATCGATCTTGATCTTCGACATGACTGTTCCTTTCGGCCGCGTCGCCGCGGTTTCGGTCGCTCCCCCCGGTTTCGGTTTCGAGAACCGGTCACCGAGGACCGTCTTCGCCCCCCGGTTGTGGTTGGGAACCTAGAAGTGATGACTTGCAGGCCACTTGTGCCCTGGTTGTGCCTGGGGCGGGGCTCGCCCGGTCGTCGTGGCCCCTCCGGGCCATCGGCGGGACCGTACGGCCTCACGTGCTCCACCCCGCCGGAACGGGCCTCGTCTCCGGGCCCGGGAAACGCGAAGAAAAACGCCCGGCGATCGGCGGGATTTTTTCATGTGGTAATTCATATTTCTGAAATTCAACAGGTATTGACGAAATTCTTGATGGCTTGCAAAGTGATCACTGCAGTCCCGTCATTCACTCTGGTATGACCTGACCTCACATTCGGAGAGTGCGAAAAATGAGAAGGTTCCTGGCACTCGCCGCCGCGACGTTGACGGCCGCGGCGGGAATGGTCGTCGCGGCGGTTCCCGCCCAGGCAGCCCTTGTGAACAGGCTTTCCGTCCTGTCGGCGCTCCCGGCGGTGGACGCCGTGGTCGTCGCCGACGGGGTGCGCCTGCGGACCAGCGCCGGCGGGTCGACGGTTATCGGCTATCTCTATTACGGCGATTACGGACAGGTGCTGAATCCGAACTCGACGAGCGGCTGGTGCAATTTCCGGCTGGGCGGCAGATCGGCCTCGGGACTGGCGACGGGCACCACGGGATGGGTCTCGTGCAGCTACCTGGCCAGGGAGGACGGTCTGGGCGCCGACGGCTCGGACGTCGACACCCTGCGGGGATAGACCCGGCCGCCCGGCTCCCCACGGCCGGGCGGCCGTCATCCCGTCAGGCAGCGCGGCGGGCGGCCACCTTCCTGATGAGGGGCGTGAACAGCGCCAGTACCGCCACGACCAGCAGCGTCGCCGCGATCGGGCTTTTGACCAGGACCGTCACGTCACCCGCGCCGATGGCCAGGGCCCGGCGAAGCTGGATCTCGGCCATCGGGCCCAGGATCAGGCCGATCACCGCGGGGGCGACCGGCAGGCCGAACCGGCGCATCGCGAAACCGAGCAGGCCCAGGAGATAGAGGATGACCAGCTCCACCCAGGAGGAGTTCAGCGCGTAGACGCCGAGCGCCGCGAACAGCGCGATCCCCGAGTAGAGGTAGGGGCGGGGGATGTGCAGCACCCGGGCCCAGAGCGGAGCCAGCGGCAGGTTGAGCACCAGCAGCATGGTATTGCCCACGAACAGCGAGGCGATCATGCCCCAGACCAGTGCCGGGTTGTGGTCGAACAGTTGCGGCCCCGGTTGCAGCCCGTACTGCTGGAAGGCCGCCAGCAGGATCGCGGCCGTCGCGGAGGTGGGCAGGCCCAGGGTGAGCAGCGGGACCAGCGTGCCCGCCGCCGAGGCGTTGTTGGCGGCCTCGGGACCCGCGACACCCTCGATGGCGCCCTTGCCGTACTCCTCGCGGGCGATCCCGCGCGCCAGGCGCTTCTCGATCGAGTACGACAGGAACGTCGGGATCTCCGCTCCGCCACCGGGCAGCGCGCCGAAGGGGAAGCCGAGCGCGGTGCCGCGTAGCCAGGGCCGCCAGGAACGCGACCAGTCGGAGCGGCCGAGGAACGCCCGGCCGACCGGGATCACCTCCGGCGTGCCGTGCCGCAGCCGGGAGGCGACGTAGAGCACCTCGCCCACGGCGAACAGGCCGACCGCGACGATCACCACGTCGATGCCGTCGAGCAGTTGCGGCACGCCCAGCGTCAGCCGGGCCTGGCCGGTCTGCTGGTCGATGCCGATGAGCCCGATGACCAGGCCGAGCCCCAGGGACGCCAGCCCCCGTACCACGGAGCGGGACAGCACGGACGAGACGGCCGTGAAGGCCAGAATGGCCAGTGCGAAGTAGTCCTCGGGGCCGAAGGAGATGGCGAAGTCCACCACCAGGGGCGCCGCGACGACCAGCAGCGCGGTGGCGATGGTGCCCGCGACGAACGAGCCGATCGCGGCGGTCGCCAGCGCCTGGGCGGCCCGGCCCCGCTTGGCCATCTTGTTGCCCTCTAGCGCGGTGATCATCGAGGAGCTCTCGCCGGGCGTGTTGAGCAGGATCGAGGTGGTCGACCCGCCGTACATGCCGCCGTAGTAGATGCCCGCGAACATGATGAACGCGCTGGCCGGAGGGACGGTGAAGGTGATCGGCAGCAGCAGCGCCACGGTCATGGCCGGGCCGATGCCGGGCAGCACGCCCACCAGCGTGCCCAGCGTGACGCCCACCAGCGCGTACAGCAGGTTGACCGGGGTGAGGGCGGTCGCGAAGCCCTCCAGCAGCAACTGGAACGAGTCCACTCAGATCACCCCGGACAGCAGCCCGGCCGGCAGCGTCACGCCGAGCCCTTTGACGAAGGCCAGGTAGGTGGCGGTGGACAGCAGGATCGCGATGACGCCCGCGCGCAGCCGGTGGGGGGCGCCGAGCGTCACGGACAGGCCGAAGAAGAGCAGCGCGCCCGCGATGATCCAGCCGAGCAGGTCGAGCAGCCCGGCGAAGGCCAGGAAGATCACGCTGACCAGCGCGACGGTGCGCCAGTCCGTCCGCGCGCCGGAGTCGGCGTCCTCGGCGTCCTCGGGATCGCCGTGGCCTCCCCTGAGCACGTCGATCACGTAGAACAGCCCGATCAGCAACATCGCCGCCCCGACCAGGGCGGGGAAGAACCGGGGACCGAGACCGAAGGAGGAACCCGGGGCGGTCACGTCCGCGGTGCCGACGATCACGAACGCCCCCAGCGCGAGGACCAGCACCGCCAGCCCCAGCTCGGGCCGCCGCCACGACCAGCCGGCACCGGTCTCGGAGGCCGGACGGGGATGCGCGCCGGTCTCCTGGTCGGTACCGCCGTCGCCGGCGCGGGCGACGGCGACGGCGACGGGTTCGTGTCCGGTGCCGGACGGGTCTTTCGCGGACGACATCAGGAGACGAGGCCCATCTCCGCGATGACCGCCTTGACCTTGGTCTGCTCCGCGGCGAGGAAGTCGGCGAACGGCTGCCCGGTCTGGAAGACGTCGGCCCAGCCGTTCTTGATCACCGCGTCCTTCCAGGCCGGCGAGTCGTGCATCTTGGTGACCAGCTCGGTGAGCTCCTTCTTCGCCCCGTCGTCCAGTCCGCCGGGCGCGACGAAGCCTCGCCAGTTGGCCAGCTCCACGTCCAGGCCGCCCTCCTTGAGGGTCGGGGCGTCCACGTTGTCGAGCCGGGCGGGCGAGCTGACTCCGAGGGCGCGTAGCTTGCCGGACTTCACGTGCTCGGCGAACTCGCCGATACCGGAGATCCCGGCCGAGACCTTCTCGCCGAGCAGCGCGTTGAGCGCCTCGCCGCCGCCGGAGTGGGCGATGTAGTTGACCTGCTTGGGGTCGATGCCCGCGGCCTTGGCCATCAGGCCCGCCACGATGTGGTCGGTACCCCCGGCGGAGCCACCCGCGATGGCGATCCTCGCGGGGTCCGCCTTCCACGCCGCCGTCAGGTCGGCCAGCGTCTTGTAGGGCGACCCTGCGGGAACCACGACGATCTCGTACTCCTCGGTCAGCTTCGCGATGGGCGTGGTGTCGGCCAGGGTGACCTTCGACTTGTTCTGCTCCACCGCACCGACCATCACCAGGCCCATGGTCATCAGCAGGTTGCCGTTGCCCTTCTCACCCGCGAGCTGGGCGAGGCCGATGGTGCCTCCCGCGCCCGGCACGTTGTAGACCTCGACCTTGCGGGACGGGTCGGCGGACTTCAACGCCTCTCCCGCGACGCGGGAGGTCTGGTCCCAGCCGCCTCCCGGTGAGGCCGGAGCCATGATTCTCAGCGCGCTGGTACCTGAGCTTCCACCGGAACCGCAGGCGGTGAGGGCGGCGAGGGACAACACCGCGAGGGTGGCGAGTCTCCGAAGAGGCATGGTCGAACTCCCAACAACATGAACAGAGCGTGGTGAGGATGGTGACCTCAGCCGGTCGCCGTGTCGATCCTTTGCGTGTTTGCCGTCGTATCGGTCATATTGGTCACACACCCCCGCGACCTCGCCGTTATCTCGGGCTGCTTTCATCGACCTTCCCTGACCAGGGAGTCAACTCGTGCGACGCTTAGTCAACGCCTCGCTCGGCACCCAGCTCTTCGTGCTGCAGACAGTGATCGTGTTTCTCGCGGTCGGCGGTACGGCGGGCGTCTGGATGGAGCACACCCGTGAGCTGCTGGACCGGCAGTACCAGCAGCGTGCCCTGGCGATCGCCGAATCCGTGGCGGGGCTTCCCCAGGTGCGGGAGGCGTTCACCAGGGCGCGGCCCGAACTGAGCCTGCAGCCGATCGCGGCCGGGGTGCAGGCGGCCACCGGCGCCGACTACGTGGTGATCGCCAACCGGAACCAGATCCGCTACGCCCACCCCAACACGGCCCTGATCGGCAAGCGGCTGTCCACCGACGGCTCGCAGGTGATGACGGACGGGCACCCCTGGACCGGCATCCAGACGGGAACGCTCGGCCGCTCGGTGCGCGGCAAGGCGCCGATCTTCGACTCCTCGGGGAAGGTCATCGGCCTGGCCTCGGTCGGGATCCTGGAGGAGACCGTCGACGACCAGCTCGGCGCGGCGCTCCCGCCGCTGTTCTGGACCGTGCTCGCGGTCCTGGCCGCCGGGTCGGCCGCCGCCGCGCTGATCGTCCGGAGGGTTCGCCGTCAGACGTTCGGCCTGGAACCGGCGGAGATCGCGGCCCTGCTCGAACAGCGTGAGGGCGTGCTGCACGGCGTCAAGGAGGGGGTGCTCGCCCTTGATCTGGCGGGCCGGGTGACGCTGGTCAACGACGCGGCACGCGACCTGCTCGGACTCTCCCAGCACGACGTCGGCCGGAGCCTGGGGGAGATGCCGCTCTCCGGCCGGATGCGGGACGTGCTGGACGGTGTGGACCCCGGTGACGACCGGGTGGTGCTCCACCGTGACCGGGTGCTGGTGCTCAACCGGACCCCGGTGGCGGTACGGGAGCGGCAGAGCGGCTGGGTGGTCACCCTGCGGGATCGGACCGAGCTGGTGCGGCTGGCACGCGAGCTCGACCAGGCCAGCACCACGACCGGCGCGCTGCGCGCGCAGGCCCACGAGTTCGCCAACCGGATGCACACCGTGGTCGGCCTGCTGGAACTCGGCGAGTACGAGACGGCCGTCAGTTACATCACCCAGACCACCGAGGCGTACAGCAGGCACGCCTCGGGCGTCCGGGAGAAGATCGCCGACCCGACGCTGGCCGCGCTGCTGCTGGCGAAGTCGGCAGAGGCGGCCGAGCGGGGCGCCACCCTGGTGCTGTCCGACGACTCCCGGGTGGAGGAGGGCATGCTCGGTGATCCGCACGACGCGGTCCTGGTCGTCGGCAACCTGGTCGCCAACGCCCTCGACGCGTTGCAGGAGAGTGGGGGAACGGTGGAGGTCTCGGTCCGTACCGAGGCGGACGGGCTGCACATCCGGGTCGGCGACTCCGGTCCGGGGATCACCCCGGGCCTGGTCCACGAGGTGTTCCTGGAGGGCTTCACCACCAAGGTGGCCCACGCCGGGCCACGGGGCCTGGGGCTGGCACTGACCCGTCAGACGTGCTCGCGCCGGGGTGGCTGGGTACGGGTGCACAACGCGGGCGGCGCCGTCTTCACCGCGCTCCTCCCCACGGGTGAGCCCGCGCCGTCTCCCGAGGGGGAGCCCGCCGGCCCCGGGGAGCTCACGGAACGGCAGGTGCGGAGATGACCGGGGACGGGCACGCGGGGGAGATCCGCGTACTGGTGGTGGACGACGACTTCATGGTGGCCAGGATCCACGGCGGCTACGTCGCCAGGGTGCCCGGCTTCACGGTCGCCGACGTCGTGCACACCGGGAGTGCCGCCATCGAGTCGGTCACGACGCACGGGCCCGACCTGGTACTGCTCGACATCTATCTGCCGGACATGTCGGGACTCGACGTACTCATGACGCTCAGGGGGGCCTCGCACCCGGTGGACATCCTGATGATCACCGCCGCGCGTGACGTGGCCACGGTCCGGGCGGCCATGCGCGGCGGCGCGGTCAACTACCTGATCAAACCTTTCACCGCCCGCGCCCTCACCGACCGCCTCGAACAGTACGCCGAGATGCGCCGGAGGCTCGCCACCCTCGGGGACGAGGCGCGCCAGGACGAGGTCGACCAGCTCTTCGGCACGGTCAAGGGGGTCCCACTGCCGCTGCCCAAGGGGTTGTCGGCCACCACGTGCGCCCTGGTGGCCACCGCGCTCAGGAAGAGCGACACCGACATGTCGGCGGCCGAGGCGGCAGTGATCACCGGTCTCTCCAGAGTCAGCGCCCGCCGGTACCTGGAGCACCTGTGCGCGGCGGGCCAGGCGGAACTCCGTCCGAAGTACGGCACCGCTGGTCGGCCCGAGCACCGCTACCGCTGGACTGGTTGATTTGTTATTTCTTTTCGGGTGTTGGTTGACCGATGTGGTTTAGGGTTGCGGGAGGTGGAAGCTGAGAAGCAGGAGGAGACGGAGGCCGTGCGGAACGCCGGAGCGTCTGTGGACCCGCCGACGGACCCATTTGAGGCGATACCGCTTCCCTCACGTCCTGTCCCGCCCGGCGCCCGTGATCCGCGCCTTCCTCCGGGAGCACCGGGCGGCCAGTCCAAGGACGGCTCGCGCCTCCCCCCGGGAGTCTCACCCGACATCTTCGGCCCCACCGGCTTTGGCGGTCCCGCCGCACCGGCCCGCGGGGCGACGGCGCTTCCGCCCGCGGCACAGCCTCCGCAGCCCTGGCAGATGGCGGCCCCGCCCGAGCCCTCGTTCCGGCGAGACGAGCCCTCGCTCGTTCCCGGCGGCGACGGGGGGTTCCCGCAGTCCAGCGGCCTCCGTTACGAGGAGCCCTCCCCGAGCCGGCGCAAGGGCCGCAGGATCGTCCTGATCATCCTCGCCGTGCTGTTCGTCGCCGGTCTCGCCTACGCGGTGCCCGCGGTCGTCATGTCCGGCAAGATGCTGCCGGGCACCGTGGTGCGGGGTGTCGAGATCGGCGGCCTGACCGCGACCGAGGCGGCCGACAAGCTCAGAGACCGTCTGGCGGGTAAGGCGTCGGAGGAGATGACCCTCCTGGCCGCGGGCAAGCGCCACGAATTCGACCCGGGCAAGGCGGGTCTGGAGTTCAACGTGGTCGCCACCATCGACCAGGCGCCCAGCGACTTCCCCACTCCCGCCGAGGTATGGCGGGCCTTCACCGGCACCACCGAACTGGAGCCCAAGGTCTCCACCGACGCCGAGGCCATGAAGACCGCGGTCGCGAGCCTGGCCAAGAAGATCGACCTCAAGGTCCGCGAGGGCTCGGTCACCTTCGAGGGCGTCAAACCCGTCGTCGTGACGCCCCGCGACGGCAGGGAACTGGAGAGGGAGGCCGCGGTCGCCGCGATCACGGACGCCTTCCTCGGTCCGGCGAAGGAGGTCAGGCTCCCGGTCTCGGTGATCAAGCCCAAGGTCGGCGCGGAGACGGTCAAGAAGGCCGCGAACGACGCGGTCAAGGCCCTGTCCGGGCCGGTCACCCTGACTTTCTCCGGCAAGCAGGTCCAGTTGCCGGTGGAGACCCTCGCCGCGCACCTGTCCTTCGAGCCGGACAGCTCCGGCGGCATGCGCCCGGTGTTCGACGCCAGAAGCGCGGTGGCCTCCGTGGAGGACAAGCTCGTCGATCCGGCCCTGGCCCCGCGCGACCCCACCTTCCAGATCATCGCGGGCAAGCCGAAACTGGTGCCCGGCCGCAAGGGGAAGGGCGTCGACGACGAGCGGCTCGCGGCCGACGTGGCCGAGATGGTCTCCCGCAACGGAGAGCGGACGATCCCGGTGGCCATGGCCACGGTCCGGCCGCGGATGTCCGACGCCGAGGCGCGCAAGCTCGGCATCAAGGAGCGGATCAGCCAGTTCACCACGCCCTACGAGTGCTGCCCGCCACGGGTGACCAACATCAGGACGCTCGCCAAGCTGCTGGACGGTTACCTGGTCAAGCCGGGCGAGACCTTCTCGCTCAACGGCGTCATCGGCCAGCGCGACACCGCCCGCGGCTTCGTCCCCGCTCCCATGATCCAGGGCGGCAGGCTGGTCGACTCGGTCGGCGGTGGAATCTCCCAGTTCGTAACCACGATGTACAACGCGGTGTTCTTCGGCGGCCTTGAGGACGTCCAGCACATGGCACACGAGTTCTACATCTCCCGCTACCCCGCCGGACGGGAGTCCACGGTCTCCTGGCCCGAGCCCGACTTCCGCTGGAAGAACGACTCGCCGTACGGGGTGCTGGTGAAGACCTCCTTCGACAACAACGGGGTCACCGTCGCCTTCTGGAGCACCAAGCGGTACGAGATCGAGTCGATCTCGTCCGAGCGCTACAACATCACCCCGTTCAAGAGCGCGACCGACAGCGGCCCCAACTGCATCCCGATGGTCGGCCAGCAGGGGTTCACGATCGACGTCTGGCGCGTCTTCAAGCAGAACGGCAAGGAGATCAAGCGCGTCAAGGAGACCACGGTCTACCGCCCCGAACTCGACCTGAAGTGCGTGAGTGAGGGAAGCGCAGACGAGTAGTGGCTCGCGGGCGTCGCGGTTGGATAATGCGGGGATGAAGATCTGGGTCCCCTCGAAAGCCGCCGCTGACGTTCTGTGTGATCTGCCCGAAGTGGAGTGCGTCGTCTATGACGGCACGGAGCCGGTGCCGGAGGGGGCGGAGCAGGTCGAGGTCTGGGTCCCACCGCTGACGCCGGTGGCGGGTCTTCCCGATCTGCTCGCCCGGATGACCGGCCTGCGGTTGCTGCAGACCGTCACGGCGGGTGTCGACGCCTACCGGCCGCACCTGGCGGAGGGGGTGACGCTGTGCAACGCCCGGGGCGTGCACGACGCGGGTACCGCCGAGTGGGCGGTGGGAGCCATGATCGCCGTGCTCCGGGAGTTCCCCGGGTTCGTCCACGCGCAGCGGAGGGGTGAGTGGACCTACCACCACACCGGGGTGCTGGCCGACTCCACGGTCCTGATCGTCGGCTACGGCTCGATCGGTGAGGCGCTGGAGCGACGGCTCGACGGTTTCGAGGTGGACGTCGTCCGGGTGGCCAGGACCGCCAGGCCCGGCGTGCACGGCATGGACGAGCTGCCCGCCCTGCTGCCCGCGGCGGATGTGGTGGTGCTGCTCGTACCGTCCACCCCTGAGACCGCGGGCATGGTGGACGCCGGGTTCCTGGCGGCGATGAAGGACGGCGGCGTCCTGGTGAACGCGGCCAGGGGCCCGGTGGTGGACACCGCCGCGCTCGTCGCCGAGCTGGGCAGCGGCCGGATCCTGGCCGCGCTCGACGTCACCGATCCCGAACCGCTGCCCGAGGGACACCCGCTGTGGAGCGCGCCGGGGGTCTTCATCACCCCGCACGTCGCGGGCAGCAGCCCGGCGTCCGTACGGCGCACGCTGAAGCTGCTCCGCTCCCAGCTGCTGCGTTACCTCGCGGGGGAGCCGCTCAAAAATGTGATCACGGGTTCCTACTGACCGGCAAAGGAATCCGGACCGTGGCTACCTCGTGACCTGCGGTGCGTAGCGTCGACGGCAGCGATGTCCATCGCCCGCGCGGTTATCAGATCGGTGACGACTACGGCGTTGTCACCCCTCGCGCGGGCCGGACGGCCCACACTGGCCGTGTGTCGGTACGAGCGCCGAGGACGAAGGACGACGCGCTCGCGCCGGTGACATGAGCGCAGCGAGCAGGAGATGCTGCGGGAGCAGAACACACTGAAACGACACCGATAGGCAGACGACATTGATCCGCTGGCGTGACCCCCGGGTACCGCTGACCGCCGCCGCCGTCGGCGTGGTGGGGCTCGTTGCCGCTCTTGTCAGCGGCGCTCCCGCCGTGGTCGTCGAGGCGGTGGCAGGTGTCGTCACCGCGGCGGCCGCCGCGGGTTCACTGTTCGCCGCGGCCTCCAGGGTGATCGGCCGGCGCAGGGCGCTGGCCTGGCGCTGGCTGGCGGGTGGCTCGGTCACCTGGCTGGTCGGGGTGGGGGTGCGGCCGATCGCGGACGGCGCGCCGTTCGTGGTGACCTTCGCCGACCTGGTGCTCCTGGCCGGTACGGCCATGATCGCCGTCGGTACCGCGCTGTCGGCGGCCAGGCCCGCCCGAGGGCATGCCCTGCTGCGCGATCTCGCCGACTCCTACGTGTGCGCCGCCTCCATCCTGGTGATCATCTGGGTGACGCTGGTGGGGCCGGTCTACCGCGACGCCGGCGACGCGGGCAATGCCGCGGTCACCTTCGCCTCACCCCTGTTCTGCCTGATCCTCGCCTGCGTCGTGGGCCCCGCCGTGGTGCCGATCAGGCGGTCGGCCTGGCCGGTCGGCCTGGCGGCGCTGGCCGTGCTGGCCGCCGTCGCGACCTCTGAGACGATCACCGCGCTGGCCCGGGTGAGCGGCGACACGCCGTCGCTCACCTGGGTGTGGCTGGCCCCCGCCGCGTTCCTGGTGCTCGCCGTGGTCCCGTGGAGCGGGCGCGCGGCGCGGTCACCGGATCTCGAGGACGACGAGCCGTTCCTCCGCGAGAGCACGTCCTCGCTGATCGCGGCGGTGCCGCTGTTCCTCGTCGCGGTGGCCGCCGTCGTCGTGCTCCTGAAGGTGATCGGGGGCGGGGTACAGGGGCCGCCGGTGGTTCTGGCCTCGGTGTGCGCGTCGATCGTCGCGGTCCTGCTGGTACGCATGTTCGTGATGCTGCTGGAGACCGGGCGGCTGCGGAGCCTGCTCCATCTCGGTGAGCGGCAGCTGCACGACCTGGCCGAGAGCGCCGGCGACGTGGTCCTGCTCTGCGACTACGACGGTGTGGTGCGGCAGATCGGCGAGGGTGTCGAGATCACGTACGGGTACCGTCCCGAGGAGCTGGTCGGCGGGAAGATCTTCGACTACATCCACCCCGAGGACGTGCCGGGAATCCAGGGGGCGCTGAGCGCGATGAGCCTGGAGGAGGAGGCCGAGGAGGGGCCTGGCGCATGCATGGTCGTCTGCCGGGTCCGAGCCTCCGACGGTACCTGGCGCCCCGCCGAGTCGGTCGCCACCCGGCACGTGCGCGGCGAGGGCCTGCTGCTCGTCACCACCCGTGACATCAGCGACCAGGAGGCCCTGCGCAGCCAGGTCGCCCACCTGACCTTCCACGACGGCGTCACGGGCCTGCCCAACCGGGCCTACTTCGAGGAGCGCACCCGCGAGGTGCTCGGCCGCCCCGGCGCGAACAGCGTCGCCGTGGTCTTCCTGGACCTGGACGGCTTCACCGCGGTGAACGACTCGGTCGGCCACGCCAGCGGCGACTACCTGCTCGGCCAGGCGGCCCGCAGGCTGCGCGCCGCGGTACGGACCGACGACACCCTGGCGCGCTGGGGCGGAGACGAGTTCGCGGTGCTGCTTGAGGCGGTCGACGCCCAGACGGCGGTGGACCTGGCCGAGCGACTGGTCCGTACGGTCTCCTCCGAGCCGTTCCGGGTGGCCGACCGTGACATCGCGCTGACCGCGAGCGTCGGGGTGGCCTTCGCGGCCGACGACGTCTCCTCCGCCGATCTGATCCGCAACGCCGACGTGGCGATGGCCAGGGCCAAGGAACTGGGCGGGCGCAGGGTCGAGGTGTTCGCCGCGCACATGCACGCCGACGTGGTACGGCGCCTGGAGCTCGCCGCCGACCTGCAGCGGGCGCTGCTGGAAGACCAGTTCGTGATCGAGTACCAGCCGGTGGTCGACCTGGCCACCTCGCGCGTCACCGCCGTCGAGGCACTGGTGCGCTGGTGCCGGGGGGGCGAGTTCGTACCGCCCGAGCAGTTTCTCGGCCCGGCGGAGGACACCGGCCTGATCGTGCCGCTGAGCGAGTGGATCCTGCGCGAGGCATGCCGGGAGGTGGCCACCTGGCGCGCCTCCGCCTGGGAGATCGGGCTCTCGCTCAACCTGTCCGCCCGGCAGATCATGGCGCCGCGTTTCGTGGAGACCGTCGAGTCCGCCCTGGTCGAGAGCGGGCTGCCGCCCAGCGCGCTGACCCTGGAGGTCATCGAGGAGATGCTGGTCGAGGACGCCGAGCAGACCATCACCCGGCTCTCCGAGCTGCGCACCCTCGGGGTCCGGCTGGCCATCGACGACTTCGGCACCGGTTACGCCTCGCTGGCGCTGCTGCGGCAGCTCCCGGTCGACATGATCAAGATCGACCCCTCCTTCGTGTCCGGGCTCGGTTGCGACGAGACGCTGACCCTGCTGACCCGTACGATCGTGCGGCTCGGTCACGACCTGGGGCTGATCGTGGTCGCCGAGGGCATCGAGCGGCCCGAGCAGCTGGAGTTGCTGCGTGAGATGGGCTGCACCCGAGGCCAGGGATTCCTGGTGGCGCGCCCGATGGCCGCGCGCGGCGTCGACTCGCTGATGCGCACCAGCCTCTCCAGCCTGGGGACTCACGCCTGACCTCACATCTCGGACTCTGAGATATCTGTCCCATGAATTTGACGTGGGGCCACTCCGTCGGCCAAGGTGGAGGCATGCAGATTGACCGTGGGATCCTCGTAGTACTTCACCGGCGCGCAGGTCGCTGAGCGAAGTACTCCGACCTGCGCGCCGCCCCAGCTCCGCCGACCAAGCGGAATGGGGCATTTTTTATGCCATTAAGCATGTTCAGCTACAAGGAACGAGCCGATGACCGAACAGATGACAGGAGCCCAGGCCCTGGTTAGGGCGCTGGAGCACGTCGGAGTCGACACTGTGTTCGGGATCCCGGGCGGCGCGATTCTCCCCGCCTATGATCCGCTCTACGACTCGACCAAGGTCCGGCACGTGCTTGTACGGCACGAGCAGGGTGCGGGGCATGCGGCCCAGGGGTATGCGCAGGCCACCGGCAAGGTCGGAGTCTGCATGGCCACCAGCGGTCCCGGCGCGACCAATTTGGTCACCCCGATCGCCGACGCCTACATGGACTCGGTCCCGATGGTCGCGATCACCGGTCAGGTGGCCAGCGCCGCCATCGGCACCGACGCCTTCCAGGAAGCCGACATCTCCGGCATCACCATGCCGATCACGAAGCACAACTTCCTGATCACCAACCCGAACGACATCCCCAGGACGATCGTGGAGGCATTCCACATCGCCTCGACCGGGCGTCCGGGGCCGGTGCTGGTCGACATCGCCAAGGACGCGCTCCAGGCGAAGATGACCTTCGAGTGGCCGGTCGTCATGCAGCTGCCCGGCTACCGGCCGGTGACCCGGCCGCACTCCAAGCAGATCCGCGAGGCGGCCAAGCTCATCGTCGAAGCCGGCAGGCCGGTGCTCTACGTGGGCGGTGGCGTGCACCGGGCCGGCGCGTCGGCGCAGCTGCTGGAGTTCGCCGAGCTGACCGGCATCCCGGTGGTCACCACCCTGATGGCGCGGGGCACCTTCCCCGACAGCCATCCGCAGCACATGGGCATGCCCGGCATGCACGGCTCGGTGTCGGCGGTCGGCGCGCTGCAGAAGGCCGACCTGATCATCGGACTCGGTGTCCGCTTCGACGACCGTGTCACCGGCGACCTGTCGACCTTCGCGCCGTACGCGAAGATCGTCCATGCGGACATCGACCCGGCGGAGATCTCCAAGAACCGGCACGCGGACGTCCCGATCGTGGGCGACTGCAAGGAGGTCATCTCCGACCTGATCGCCGCGGTGCGCGGTGAGGGACGCAAGGGCGACTACGCCGAGTGGTGGACGGCGCTCAACACCTACAAGGCGACCTACCCGCTGGGTTACACCGAGTTCGAGGACGGCTCCCTCGCCCCGCAGTACGTGATGGAGCGGCTGGGAGCGATCGTCGGCCCGGACGCGATCTACACCGCGGGGGTCGGCCAGCACCAGATGTGGGCCGCGCAGTTCATCGGCTACGAGAACCCCGGCACGTTCATCAACTCCGGCGGCGCGGGCACGATGGGCTTCTCGCTGCCGGCGGCGATGGGGGCCAAGATGGGCCGGCCCGACACCACGGTCTGGGCCATCGACGGTGACGGCTGCTTCCAGATGACCAATCAGGAGCTCGCCACCTGCACGATCGAGGGCGTGCCGATCAAGGTCGCGATCATCAACAACGGTAACCTGGGCATGGTCCGGCAGTGGCAGACGTTGTTCTACAACGAGCGTTACTCCAACACCAACCTGCAGACGGTCCGACGCATCCCCGACTTCGTCAAGCTCGCCGAGGCCTACGGTTGCGTGGGCCTGCGGTGCGAGCGCCCCGAGGACGTGGACGCGACGATCAAGAAGGCCATGGAGATCAACGACGTGCCGGTGGTCGTCGACTTCGTGGTGCACCAGGACGCCATGGTGTGGCCGATGGTCGCGGCCGGGACCAGCAACGATGACATCAAGTTCGCGCGCGACATGGCGCCGGTCTGGGACAGCGAGGACTAGGCATGAGCAGGCACACGCTCTCCGTGCTGGTGGAGAACAAGCCCGGCGTGCTCGCGCGCGTCGCGTCGCTGTTCAGCCGCAGGGGGTTCAACATCGACTCGCTGGCGGTCGGGCCGACCGAGCACGCGGACATCTCCCGGATGACCATCGTGGTCAGCGTCGCCGACCTGCCGCTGGAGCAGGTCACCAAGCAGCTGAACAAGCTCGTCAACGTGCTGAAGATCGTGGAGCTCGACCCGGCGCAGTCGGTGCAGCGCGAGCTCACACTGATCAAGGTGCGGGCCGACGCGGACAACCGCTCCAGCGTGCTGGAGCTGGTCAACCTGTTCCGGGCGCGCTGCGTCGACGTCTCCTCGGACGCGGTGACCATCGAGGTCACCGGCACGCCGGACAAGCTGCAGGCCTTCATCAAGGTCCTTGAGCCGTTCGGCATCAAGGAGCTCGTCCAGTCGGGCATGGTGGCCATCGGCCGCGGCGCCCGTTCCATCACCGACCGTTCTCTCCGGGCCCTGGACCGGACCGCGTAACGCACTCGAGAAACTCGAAAGGTCAAGCAAGTGACTGAGATCTTCTACGACGACCAGGCCGACCTGTCGATCATCCAGGGCCGGCACGTCGCCGTTCTGGGATACGGCAGCCAGGGCCACGCCCACGCGCTCTCGCTGCGCGACTCCGGCGTGGACGTCCGGGTCGGCCTGCCCGAGGGTTCCAAGAGCCGGGAGAAGGCCGAGGCCGACGGCCTGCGGGTGCTCACGCCCTCGGAGGCCGTCGAAGAGGCCGACCTGACCATGATCCTCGCGCCGGACCACATCCAGCGCCACCTGTACGCCGACCACGTGGCCCCGAACCTGGTCGAGGGCGACGCGCTCTTCTTCGGGCACGGCCTGAACATCCGCTACGGCCTCATCGAGGCGCCGGAGGGTGTGGACGTGGCCATGGTCGCCCCCAAGGGCCCCGGTCACCTCGTGCGCCGCCAGTACACCGCGGGCCGCGGCGTGCCGTGTCTCGTCGCGGTGGAGAAGGACGCCAGCGGGAACGCCCTGGACCTCGCCCTGTCGTACGCCAAGGGCATCGGCGGCACCCGCGCCGGCGCGCTGAAGACGACCTTCAAGGAGGAGACCGAGACCGACCTGTTCGGTGAGCAGGCCGTGCTCTGCGGCGGCGTGTCCGAGCTGATCAAGGCCGGTTTCGAGACCCTGATCGAGGCGGGCTACCAGCCCGAGGTCGCCTACTTCGAGTGCCTGCACGAGATGAAGCTGATCGTCGACCTGATGTACGAGGGCGGCATCCACAAGATGTACTGGTCGGTCTCCGACACCGCCGAGTACGGCGGCTACTCCCGCGGCCCGCGCGTGGTGACCCAGGAGACCAAGAAGGAGATGCAGCGCATCCTCGCCGAGATCCAGTCCGGCGAGTTCGCCAGGGAACTGGTGGAGGAGTTCGACAGCGGCCAGAAGAGGTTCACCGCCTACCGCGAGGAGCTCGCCGAGCACCCGATCGAGAAGACCGGTGCCAAGCTCCGCCCGATGATGAGCTGGCTCAAGTAGGAGCCACCCGCACCGGGCACCCCGTACGGCCCGCGCCCCCGCGACGTGAACTCGTCGCGGGGGGGCCGGGGGGGTGGGTGTGATTTTGGGTGCCGGAATTGATATTAA